>JACQZS010000047.1 GCA_016213725.1 Acidobacteriota bacterium
CAGGCCCCGAACACCTGGCTTTCAGCCGTGCGCGGATTGATGATGTTGCCGCAATCCTGCACTGCCACCAGCTTGTTCATCCGAACCACGCCGGTCTCCACGTCCACGGTGACGTCGGCGATCTGCACGCCGCCCACGCCGCCCGTGTTCAGTCCTTCCTTGGCCGCCTCGCGCGCCACGTTCTGGCCCGTCTCGGAGATCGACTTGACGCCCAGCTTCTGGCAGGCGGCTTTCCATGTCATGCTCTTGGCCGGATTGCCCTTCACCTGAATCTTGCCGTCCGCCGCTTCCAGTTGATCGGCCGGTGCGCCCAGCGCGTCTGCCACCTCGGCGAAGAGTTTCGCCAGCGCATTCAAGGTCGCCTTGCGCGTGGAAGAACTCACGCCGCCCACCGTGGTCGAGCCGCCCGAAGTCCCCGATGGTGGGTAATTCGTGTCACCGATCTTCACCTTCACCTCGCCCATCTTCAGCCCCAGGCTCTCGCAAGCCGTCTGCATGATGATGGTGCGCGTGCCGGTGCCCAGATCCTGGCTGCCCAGCTCCACTTCCACGGTGCCGTCGGAGTGGATGTTGCAGCGGCAGGTGGAGTCGTGCCCCGCCCCGCCCCAGGTGTTCACGCCGATGCCCAGGCCGCGCTTCAGATGGCCCTTGCCCGCGTCACCGCGCGGGTGCCACAGCTTCTTCCACTCGGCCAGCTCCGCCGCCTTCTTCAGTTGCCGCACGTAGGTCTCCGGCCGCGCCGTCAGTCCTGCGTTCTTGATGAAGAATTCCAGCGGATCCATGCTCAGCTTCGCCGCCAGGTCGTCCAGCGGCGCCACCGTTAGGAACGATGCCTGCTGATGATTCGGCGCGCGCCACGCCCGGATCGGCGCATTGTTCGTGCTCACCGCCGAGTGGTTCTGCCGGCGGTTCGGGATCTTCGTGTAGACGTACGGGATTGGGGAGCTGCCGCCGCCCGTAAAGCCGCCCGTGGCCCAGCCTTCGCTCTGCCACACCGTCAGTGTGCCGTCCTTCTTCGCGCCCACCTTGATCTTGGCGAAGCCCGAGGCGCGGCACCCGGCGATCACCTGCTCCGACTGCCGGTCCAGGAAGATCCGCACCGGCTTGCCGCCCGCTTCTTTCGAGAGATTCGCGCTCTCCACGCCCCAGCGGTCCGGCTGGAACTTCGACCCGAAGCCGCCGCCCACATTGTCCTGATGCACGTGGATGTTCGCCGCCGGCACGTTCAGCACTCGCGCCATGTCCGCTCGAATGCTCGTCACCGACTGCGTCGATGGGTTGAACTCCACCTTGTTGTCCGGCGTCCAGGCCACTACGTTCCCGTGCGACTCCAGACAGCTGTGCTGCAGCGTCGGAATCCCATAGAACCCCTCGCTCACCGCATCGGCGTCCTTCAACGCCTTGTCCGGATCGCCTTCAATCTGCTCGCCGGAGGCCTTCGCGCGGCTGCCGGCTTTCTTCAGATCGGCTTCGTTCACCAGGTGCGGCAGCACCTCGTAATCCACTTTGATCAGCTTCAGCGCGTCCCGCGCCGCCAGCTCCGTGGCCGCCGCCACGCAGGCCACTTCCCAGCCGGCCCACTGAATCTCCGTGCCCGCCGGGGCAATCACGCGCGCCCCCGTCACTCCCGGCGCCTTCGCCGCCGCCGAGATGTCGATCGAACGCACTTTCGCGTGCGCGTGCGGCGATGTCAGCAGCACCGCATGCAGCATCCCCGGCTTGTTCAGGTCCGAGTTGTACTTCGCCTTGCCGGACGCTTTCTCCACGCCGTCCAGGCGCCGGAAGCCTTGCCCCATCACCTTCCGCTTCGTCATCGCGGGCCATTTATAGTCAGGCATTGGAGCCTCCCTTCATCGTCTTCGCCGCTTCCAGCACCGCTTTGCGGATGCCCATGTAGGTGCCGCAGCGGCACAGGTTGCCGCCCAGTCCGTCCTTCACCTGCTCGTAGGTCGGATTCGGATTGCGGTCCAAAAAGGCCTTCGACGCCACCACGAAGCCCGGCGTACAGTAGCCGCACTGCTGCGCGTCGTTGTTCACGAAGGCCGCCACCAGCGCATGAGGCTTGCCGGCCGTCATCGAAAACCCTTCAATCGTGGTGATCTGCTTGCCCTGCGCGTCAATGGCAAGGATCGAGCAGGCATACGCTACCTTGCCGTTCACCAGCACGGAGCAGGCGCCGCAGGTCCCGCGGTCGCACACGCGCTTGGCGCCCGTCAGGTCCAGTTGATGGCGCATGACGTCCAGCAGTGTTTCCCGCGGCTCGACCGTCGCTTTCAACGGCTTCCCGTTGATCGTTAGCGTGATCGCCACCGCCCCCGGACCCACTACTCCCGCCGCGGTCTGTGCCGCGGCCTGTTCCGGAATCAGCGCCGGCGCTACCGCGCCCGTCGCGCCCACACTTTGCATGAATCCGCGGTGTGAAAACGCGCCGCCTTTCTTTGGATGGTTCTTTTCGGGATCTGGAACTTGACTCACAGTGGTCACCTTCCTCGGAACTGTCCCGGGAACAACCGCACTATCCCCCCGGGATCAGTATGCATTGTACTGAATTCGCGCCTCTAAACCCACGCCTGAATGCATTGCATTCATTACTGTTTCTTCACACTGACCAGCGCCGCCTTGCTCGCCTTGCCTCCCACCGTCACTACTACTTCGTACTCGCCGCTCTCGAGCATCGGCACCTTCACGTAGGCCATCGCCATTCCCACCTCCCCCGGCATCAGCCCGATGTAGATGTCTTCGCACGGCTCTCCGCCAATTGTCACCGATGCCGGCAGCACTGGCCTCGGCAGCGCATCCTGTGGCGTCGCCTCCCCGGTGCGCACCGGAGTGTCCGTCGCCCCCAGGCCCGTGAACCGCACCAGCAGAATGCCCCCGGCCGGCGCCGGATTGTCCGGCCCGCTGATCGAACCGTCCTCCAATAGCGCCAGCGCCCGGTTGTTTTCCAGCACCTGGATGCCCGGCGCCGCTTCCACAACTTCAAACTGCGCCGTAGCCGAAAGCTGCCCGCGCTTCACTTCCGCGGTCGCCGTTCCCAACCCGGTCTCATAGGGAATCTGAAACACCAATCGCCCGGCTGTCGCCGCATACATCGGCGCCGCCACGCCGTTCACGGTCACCGACGTTCCACCCAGCGCCGCCGGCCACGGGGCACCGTCGGCCCGCGCCTCCTGCGCCAGGTTCGATCCGTCAATCACAGCCACAGACCCCGGCGCCACCGGCGCATCCAGGCTCGCGCCGTTCACCGGCCCGCTCACGATCGACGGCTGCACGTCCAACTGCTTCGTCAGCTTCACCACCCGGTTCGAGTATCGAACCGCCACATACAGGTTGCCGCTGCGGTCCACAATCACATCCCACGGCCCCTGGATCGACGCCGCCAGCGCCGGGCCGCCTTCCCCGCGGGTCGTAAACGAGCCGTCGCCTGCAATCGCCAGCATGTTGTTCTCACCATCGATCATTCTCACCCGCGAGTTGAACGTATCCGCGATGTAGATGTTGCCCGCCGGATCCACCGCCACTCCCTCCGGACTATTCATCAACGCCGTAGCCGCCGGGCCGTCTCCTCCATAGCCCGACACGCCAGTCCCTGCGATCTTCGACAACACCCCGTTCTTCGTCACTTTCCAGATGTAGTTCTTCGAATCCGAAACAATCAGATTCCCAGCCGGGTCCTGAGCCACGTCCCTCGGGAAGCCCAGCGCTCCGCTGCCCGTCAGTTTCGAGACTCCTCCCGTGGGCGAAACCTTGTTCAAGTCCAAAATCGTCGTCACCCAAACACTCCCATCCTGGTCCGGCAACACCGAGCTGGCTGTCACCAAATGCACCAGAGTGCTGACCGTCCCCTGCGGCGTCACCTTTCTTACGCGGTCGCCTCCGTATTCCCCGATGTACATGTTCCCCGCTCCATCAAAGGCCACCGAAACCGGCCCGCTCAGCTGTGCGGCTGTCGCCGGCCCTCCGTCGCCCGCACCGCCCTCTACGCCCGTGCCCACCACCGTCGTGATCACCCCCGACGGCGTCACCCTCCGCACCCTGTGACCCTTGTACTCCGCGATATACAGGTTTCCATTCCCATCCAGACACATGCCCCGCGGATCGTTCAAAGACGCTTGGTCCGCCGGCCCCCCATCTCCGGCGCTCTTGGCATCGCCCGTGCCGGCAAACCGCGTCAGCACGTACCTGGGCGCCTTGCTCTGAGACGCGGCCGTCACGGTCAGCTTCACAGGCAGAATCAGGTCTCCGCCGGCATCGGACGAGGCCACCCGGATCGACGCCTCATAGTTCCCTACGCCCAGGCCAGTTGCATTCGCCGTCAACCGCAAAGCGGCCGGCGTCTGCCCCACCGCGCCTAAACTCAGCCAGGCGCCTCCCGACGCCGTCACTGTCACGGCGGCCCTCCAGTTCCTGTCCTCCAGGAACTCCAAAGGCACCTCGTACGTCGTCTTCTCCCCCACCCCCAACGTGAACACCAGCGGCTGCGCCGGCTTCGCCAGCGTGTACCTGACGGTGCCCGTCAGCCGGCTCCAGGTCGTCCCGCCATCCTGGCTCTTGCAGACGCCGGAAAAGTAGCATGCGGCGTAGATCACACCCGGATCCGGCGCCCAGAAAGCCATGTCCGGCCCCAGCGCATTCGCCGAAAAACCCGCCGACGGCCCGCGCGGCATCTCTGACGTCCAAAACGACTGTCCATTGTTATTGGAGCGGTAATAAGGCCACGCCGTCGCAAACGTCGGAGCCCCGGCCTTCACCATGCAGTTCATCGGTCCCGTCTTGTACAACATCACCGTTTCCGCGTAGGCCGGATGCATCGCCAACGCCCCCGCCACCCCGGACAGGATCGCCGTGTAACTGGCTCCTCCATCCGTGCTCCGGAAAACCGTGTCCGCCCAGCGCAACACCGTCTCCCCGTTCGCCGTGCACGCCGAATAGCTGTTCACGGAGACGAAAAACACGGTCAGCGGCTGTTGCGCGGGCGTCACCAGCGAGGAGAACCCGTAGGGCGTGTTGCTGGTCGAAAAGTCCGGCGCCAATGCCTCCACCAGCGGTCCCATCACCCAGTTCTCCCCGCCGTCGGCGCTTCGGAACACCCGGCCGCCCTGTCCTTGCGCATCGTGATCCGGCGCGCAGTACATCGTGCTGGGAGTCCCCAGGTTCACTACGAACGTGCGCCCTGTGCACTTGCCCGGCAGGGTCGCCTTCTGCACCCACGAATCCCCGCCATCGGTCGTCTCGTACACGAAATTCCCCACCTTCGCGTACAGCACTCTCGGCGTCGCCGGAATCAGGAACAACCGCTCCACCGTTCCGTTCGCGGCCGGCAGTCCCGCGTTCGCCCTCTCCCATGTCGCCCCGCCGTCCCGCGTCCTCCACACCCCGCCTTGCTCGAGCGCCGTCCCGGCGTACAACGTCGTTTCATTCGTCGGATCCATTACCAGCGTCGACACCGGCGGCTGCACCGTGCCCGCCTCGGTCAAATACACGCCCGTCCAGCTGGCGCCACCGTCCTTGCTCTTATAAAACCCCGCCGTCGCATAGGTCGATTCCACCGCATACAACACCGGAACTCGCGCCGAGTCCGCCAACAGGATGCTCACGGGCCGGTCGAACGCCGGCTGCCCCTCCGCCCACACTGCCACCATCATCCCCAGTAAAACGGAGTTTCGCATACGCAAGTAGAATAGTCCCGCACCCGCCGCTTGCCAAGCCCCTCCCCCGGGCCGGATTGCCACATCGCGGCAGCGTTGAAACCAACCGAGCGGAGCCGCTCCTCGCGCCTCGTGCCGGACCGCCCGGCAGCCGGCGGCTTCGCCGCGCCGGTGACGCCCCGCGAACCGTCAGGCCGGCGCGCGCCGTTTGGCAGGCGGCGTGCACATCAGTCAACCGGATGCCTTGTTCGGCGTCCGCAGGGCCTCCCGCGTTCCAGTTTGGTGCACCAGCCCCCCGAGGTCGCACTTGGAACGATTCCCTTTCGGGACCAGCCTGACGGAGACCCGCCTTCGTCTCCTACTTCACTCAGGAGTTCCGCGCGACCATGCGTACTTTTGCTGTCCTCGCCCTCTGCGCCACCGCTTTGATTCTCTCCCCGGCCCACGCCGCCACCATCACCTTCGCCGGCTCGGACGGCGTGAACGATGGATCGTATTCCGTCGGCCCTTACCGCCTCATCATCAATGGCACGGAGCGGCTGGCGATGTGCTACGACTTTCTTCATACCGTCTCCCCCGGCCAGAACTGGGACGCCGCACTCTATCAGATGGACAACCTGTCAGCCGCCTATTACGGCACGGGGACGGGTGCCCTCGATAAGTACCGGGACGCCGCCTGGCTGCTGGCGCAATTGCTGGCCGCGACTTCCGCGGAAGACCGCATCGCCATCCAGCATGCCGCCTGGTCGCTCTTCGCCCCCAGCGCGCCCAGCGCCGGCGCGACCTCCTGGCTGAAGGCCGCCGAGGCCGCTCACAACAACGGGTATCCGGGGATCGACTTCACCGACTATCGAGTGGTGAGCTCCATGCCGGGCGATCCGCAGGTGCAGGGATTCCTGGTGCGGGGCTTCGCCGCGGTGGCCGTGCCTGAGCCGGAGTCGCTGATGCTGGTGGCCGCGGGGTTGCTGATCCTGGGCCTGGCGGGGCGGGTGGAGAGAGCGTGAACCGGACGGAGGAGGACGCCCGAATCAGCGTCCTCCTCCGAATCGGCCGAGTTATTCGCGGTAGTTGACGTTGAAACGGCCGCCGGCGGCGTCGCCATCGCTCGTGATAGCCCGCACGCGGCGGTCACTGCTGATCTGCATGCGGATGGTGCCGGTGGCGGTCACCTTTTCGCCGCGGTTCCGCGCGCTTTGGATGTCCACGGTCACGGTATCGCGATCAATCCGCAGAATCCTGCCGTTGAACTGCAGCGCTTCCGGACCCGCGCTGGTGCTGAAGTACACCTGGGCGATGCCGGTATTGCGCTCCATCGTGACATACGCCCCGCGGATGTCCTGGCGCTGGCCATTGGAGTGGGAGAAACTGCCTCTACCGTTTCCACGGTAGGAGAAGTTGTTCCCCCAGCCGTTGCCCCAGCCGGAGTTGTTGTTGTTGTTGCCCCAGCCTGAACCGCTGTTGCTGTTCCCCCAACCGGAACCGCTGTTGCTGTTGCCCCAGCCGGAGCCGGAGTTGCTGTTGCCCCAGCCGGAATTGCCGCTGCCGCTGAAATTGCCGGAGCCGCGCCACTCGAGGTCAAAGGTGTACCCGTCGGCGCCGCCCTTCGGATCTTCGATCCGGATCACGGCCATGCCGTTGTTGCTACGGGGATCCTGGGCGAGATCCTGGCGGCCGCGGCCGTCCACGCCCTTGAATCGAAATTCGGAGATCGTGCGCGGCAGGGCGGAGGTGCACTCCAGCCGGCGCCAGCGGGCCGGGTTGCCGGACAGCGTGCGGATGCGGCCCTCTTCGCCCCGGATGGCGATTTCCGCCACGCCGTCCACTTCCACTTCGCCGGTGCATTTGCCGGAATCGCTGCTGCCTCCGCCTCGGATCTGCGCGCGGATGCTCTGGTCACCGCTGTTCCAGTTCTGCGCCAGAAGCAGAGCAGGCGTCAATGCCAAGAATAGGACTGTTCTCATCGTGCCTCCATCTCCAATAGTCTACGCTGGCTCGTCGCGGGTGACGATCCGAAAAGCGCATTCGCCGGAAATTCGCATCCAGCCCAAAGCCGCTGAGCCAGCCCAATGCCGCTGAGTTGAAGACGCGGGCGGCGCGCCCCAGGTTCTACCTCTCTCCGCGAAAAAGCGGTCCGCCCGGGCCAGGGTGATTCACCAGCCGAGGCCGCGGGAGGAAGCCAGCACCGGATTTTGATCACCGGAAAACGCCCGCGGAGGTCACTTGCAACCGTGTGACTACGCCCGGCGCGGCCGGCGCCAGGGCGCCCGTTGCTCGCTGGTCACGCTAGTGCAAAGGATCGGAGACCCTATGGCCGTAGCGGTTGCTGCGCGCCAGGCGCTCGAAGTGCTCCTCCACCACCGCCACCACATCCCGCAGCGGATTCGCGCCCCCGGCCAGCATGGAACTCATCACGCTCAGCACGTACGGACGGCCTTCCAGATAGACAATGCCCGCTTCGGTGTGCACGCCGGGCACGGCCCCGGGCTTGGAGGCGGACACGACGCCCGGCGGCAGTCCGCCGCGGAAATCTGCCCGCACGAGTTTCATGAACTCCACCATCTGCTCACAAGCCTTCGGGCTCACCACCTTGCCGCGATAGATGAGGTCCATCAGGCGGGCCATCTCGAGCGGCGTCGAGGTGTTCTCCTCGTCCTTCTTGGCCGCCTCGCCATCCATCATCACGCGTCGCAGGCGGGTGTTCTTGAAGCCCAGGGAGAGCAGCAGGGCGTTCACCCGTTCGCGCTTGACCAGCCGGATGATGACGTTGGTGGCAGTGTTGTCGGAGTCGCGGATCATGAGGGTGATCAATTCGCGCAGCGGGATCTCGAGCGGCTCCTTGGCGAGGCGGCGGTCCAGCGTGCCGTCGCCGCCGGCTTTGTCCTTTTCGGTCAGGCTGACCGTCTGGTCCAGCTTGAGAGTGCCCGCTTCGATGTCCTGGAAAGCCGTCACCAGCACGGGGACCTTGATGAGGCTGGCCTGGGTGGTGATCAGATCGCCATGGTAGGAGAAGGCGTGGCCGCTCTTGAGGTCGATGGCCGCCATGCCCAGCACGCCGTCCAGCGAGGCATCGATTTCCGCGATTCGGGCCAGGGTCTTCTTCTCCAACAACGCCGCCGGCTCCTGCGCCAAAGCCATGGCGGCGGCAAGCAGGGCGGTGCATAGGACTCTCGCTGTGGGGGGCATCACAGGAGTAGCATAGCGGGAAGTGACCTACGTTTGGATTGCAGCCGGCGCCGCCCTGGGTGGCATGCTCCGCTTCTGGTGCTCCGGGGCCGCGGCGCGCCTGGGAGCGGAGACGTTTCCGTGGGGAACTCTGTTCATCAACGCCGCCGGCTCGGCCTTCATCGGATTCTTTGCAACCCTCACTGGCCCGGAAGGCCGCCTACTGGTCGCTCCAAACATACGGTTCTTCGTCATGACCGGCATCTGCGGCGGTTTTACTACCTTTTCCACGTTCTCCCTGGAAACGCTGCGCTTGATTCAGGACCGCCAGTGGGCCTTCGCCTCCCTGAACATCGCCGCCAGTATCGTGCTCTGCCTGCTGGGCGTCTGGCTCGGCCACCAGTTCGCCGCCTTGCTCAACCAGAGGTGATCTATGAAACTGCCCCAGGACGCCGTGCTCCTGCGCATCTTTCTCGGCGAAAACGACCGCACCGAACACCGTCCGCTGTACGAAGCCATCGTCCTGAAGGCCCGCGAAATGCACCTCGCCGGAGCCACCGTGCTCCGCGGCCCCATGGGCTTCGGCCACTCCTCTCGCCTGCACACCACCAAGCTGGAGCGGCTCTCCGAAGACCTGCCCTTTCTCGTCGAGATCGTCGATGACGCCGCCAGAATCGAGGCCTTCCTGCCCGTCCTCGATGAGCTGATTGTCGCCAGCAAGTCCTCGACGCTGGTGACCTGGGAGAGCGTCAAAGTGCTGCGCTACGGCAGAAGCTGACGCGCACCCGGCGCCGGTCCTCAGCGGCTCAGCGCGGAGATCACTTGTACGGCGCCAGGCTGGAATCGATCGCGGCCTTGTCGCCCACTACGACGACGGTCATTTTGCCGGGATCCAGGTAGGTTTCAGCCACGCGCTGCACGTCGGAACGGGTGACCGCGTTCACCTTCTGCACATAGGAGTTGAGGTAAGCGTCGCCCAAACCCTGCAGGTCCACGCGCGCCAACTGTCCGATGATGCCCAGCAGCGAGGTATTGCGCAGCACGAACTCGCCGCTCATGAGGTTCTTAATGCCCTGGAGTTCCTGATCGGCGGGCGGTTCCTTCCTCATCTTGGCGATCTCGGAGAAAATCTCCTTGAGCGAATCCCCGGTCACCTTGGTGGTGACGTCCGCTGACTCGGCCCAACTGGCTGTGTGATAGCGGGTGCGCACGGTGCTGTACGGCGAGTACGTGTAGCCCTTGTCTTCGCGGATGTTGGACGTGATGCGCGAGCCGAACGAGCCGCCCAGAATGGAGTCCGTCACCAGCATCGGCATGTAGTCGGCATTGCCGGGCACGGCCGCCACCGGCAGGCCCACTCGCAGCGTGGACTGCTCTGCGCCGGGCCGGTCCAGCAGCACGAGCTGCTTCTTCGCCGCCGTCTTCGGCACATTTCTTACCACCTCTGGCCCGGCCTCCCAGCCGTCGAAGGCAGCCGTGATGGCCTGCTTCAAGCCGGCGGGGTAGCGGCCGACCACATAGAGATGCGTCCGCTTGGCGCCCACGTTCTCCTTGTAGAACCGCTTCACCTGCTCCATCGAATAGGCCTTCAGCCGGGCCTCGTCCGGAAAGAACCGCCCGTAAGGGTGGTTGCCATACAGAGCCTTGGCGAAGGCTTCGTCGGCGATTGCGTCCGGCTGCGCCTTCTGCACGGCCAGGCGCCGCAGCATGTCGGCGCGCAGGCGTTCGAGTTCGGAACCGGGCAGCGCGGGGCGCCGCAGCACGTCTGCCAGCAACTTCACCGCGTCGGGCGCAAACTCGCTCAGCACCTGGATGCTGGCCATCGATTCGTCCACACCGGCGCCCACGGAGAGCTGGCCGCCCATCCGGGCAGCCTCCTGGGCCAGTTGCACGCCGTTACGGGCGCCGGCCCCCTCCTTCATCAGGGCGCACAGCAGGTCGGCCATCCACACCTCCTCCGCGCTCTCATTGGCGTTGCCGAAGCCCACCCTCGCGCTGAGCGCTACCACCGGCGTGGAGCCGTAGTCTACCAGGCTCACCTTCATCCCGTTCTTCAGCGTGAAGCTCTGGCGCGCCGGAACCGTAAACGGCTTCGGTGCTCCGCCGGCCGGAGGAAGCTCTCTGCCTTGTCCCCACGCTGCGGCGCTCAGCGCCGCCAGCGCGATACCGGTTCTCAATTGCTGGTTCACTTGCCCTGCCCTCCTTCCACGGTGAGCTTCAGAATGGTGCGGTTCGAACTGCGCAGGTACTCCCGCGCCACCTTCTGCGCCAGCTCCGGCGTCACCTTGCGCAGGCCGGGTTCGATTTCGTTGATCAGCGCTGGATTGTCCTCGAACAGGGCGAAGCACGCCAGCGTATTCGCCTTGCCCACGCCGCCGTACTGCGTGAGCCCGTCGTAGAACTTCGCCCGGAACTTCACCAGCGCCCGGTCCAGCGCGGCCTGCGGCACCGGCGCATTCTGCACCTGCGCCACCACCTTGTCGATGGCCGCAACGATCTGCTCGGGTTTCACCGCCTGGTCGTGGATCAGGTTGGCGATCCACAGCATGGGCCCGTTGTAGTCGAAGGCGTCGCCCAACAGGTTGATGCCGCCCTCCACGTTTTCGGTGTAGCCCCGCGTCTTCACCAGTTCCTGGTTCAGCAGGCTGTCGTCGCCCTGGAGGAGGATCTGGTCCAGCAGCACCATGGCGAAATGCTCAGGCGTTCCGCGCTCGGGAATGTGGTAGCCCACGCCGATGGCGGGCTTCCGGGCCAGCTTGTCGGCGCGCGCAAAGACCTGCTCCTTTTCCTGGCGGGGCTCCGTCAGGTCCGGCTTTGCGCTCTGCGGCTGCGCGGGGATGGCGCCAAAGTACTTCTCCACCCACTGCTTCACCTGGGCCTCGTCGAAGTCGCCCACCACGGCCAACACCGCGTTGTTGGGCGCATAGTAGCGCTGGAAGAACGCCTTCACGTCGGCCAGCGTGGCGTTTTCGATGTCTTTCAACTCGCCATAGAAGTTGTGCGCGTTGTACCAGTTCTTGTTGGCGTACTGCGGCATGTCCAGCCAGGGGAAGCCGCCGTAGGGCTGATTGAGCACGTTCACTTTCACTTCGTTGCTCACCACGCCCTGCTGGTTCTTCAGGTTGGACTCGTCGATGGCCAGCCCCTTCATACGGTCCGCCTCGGCCCACAACATGGTTTCAAGTTTGTGGGCCGGCACCACCTCGAAGTAGTTCGTGAAGTCGAAGCGCGTCGAGCCGTTCAACACGCCGCCGTTGGTCTCCACCAGCTTGATCATCTCCATCTTGCCCAGGTTCTTCGAGCCTTGGAACATCATGTGCTCGAAGAGATGCGCGAAGCCGGTCCGGTCTTTCGGTTCAATCCGGAAGCCGATGTTGTAGTACACGGCCACCACGGCGACGGGCGCGGTAGTATCGCGCGACAACGCCACGCGCAGCCCGTTGTTCAGCTTGTAGTAGCTCACCGGCACGCGGAAGGCAGTGGCGGTTTGCGCCGCCAGCCCCACCGCCGCGCACAGCGCGAGCGCCGCCATTCGGGATGTGATCGTTCTCACTGGTGATTCTCCAGAGCCGCATTGTCGCATACCCCCGCCGTGCAATAGAATCGGAGCCACACGTTGTTTACAAGGAGCAACTCCATGCGCACTCTCGCCCTCTGCCTCGTTCTCGCCTCCGCCGTTTCCGCCCAGGACGCCCCCTTCTCCGGCCTCGCCAATTCGCTGCAAACGCTCTACCGCACGGCGCCGGCGAAGACACGCTCCATCAGCCCGGAAAACCTCACGGGCGAGCCCGGCAAGGGCGCCATGGCGGAAAAGGGTTCGGCCTCCAACGCCGCCGCCGAACTGGGCCAGGGCTGGAAAGTGAACCCCTATACCGTGGTGCAGCCCAAAACCACTCTGACGCTCGGCGAAATCGACGGCCCCGGCGCCATCCAGCACATCTGGATGACCCCAACGGGCAACTGGCGCTTCTCCATCCTGCGCATGTACTGGGATGGCGAAACCAACCCCTCGGTGGAGGTCCCCGTGGGCGATTTCTTCGGCATGGGCTGGGGCAAGTACGCCCCCATCAACTCTCTGGCCATCTGCGTGAATCCGGGCAGCGCCTTCAATTCCTACTGGCCCATGCCCTTCCGCAGGAAGGCCAGGCTGACGCTTGAAAACCTCGCCGACCAGCCGATGACCGTTTACTACCAGATCGACTACACCCTGGCCGCCGTGCCGGCCGACGCCGCCTACTTCCACGCCCAGTTCCGGCGCACGAATCCGCTGCCCTTCAAGGAGGTCTACACCATCCTAGACGGCGTGCAGGGCCGCGGCCAGTACGTGGGCACCTACATGGCGTGGGGCGTCCACAACAACGGCTGGTGGGGCGAAGGCGAGATCAAGTTCTACATGGACGGCGACAAGCAGTTCCCCACCATCGCCGGCACCGGCACCGAAGACTACTTCTGCGGCTCCTACAATTTCGAGAACAAGGAGAAGCACCAGTACGAACCATTCACCACGCCCTACACGGGCCTGGCGCAGGTCATCCGGCCCGACGGCCTCTACCAATCACAGCAGCGCTTCGGCCTCTACCGCTGGCACATCACGGATCCGGTCCGCTTCGAGAAGGACCTGCGCGTCACCATTCAGGCGCTGGGCTGGAAGTACAACGGCAAGTACCTGCCGCTGACGGACGATATCGCCTCCACGGCCGTCTGGTACCAGGTGGAACCGCACAACCCCTTCCCCGCCCTGCCCTCGCGGGACAACCTCGCGGTGCACTAGTCAGAAGGGTCCCAGAGCCGGCTCCCCGGCGCCGCTGCGCACGCTCCGCAAGGCGGACATCAGCCGCCGCGTATACTCCTGTGCCGGCTCTTCCAGAATCCGCGCGCTGGGACCGGACTCCACCACAACGCCCTTCTCCAGCACGACAATCTCGTCGCACAATCCGGGCACGCTCAGCAAATCGTGCGTGATATGCAGCACGGCCACGCCCCACTCGCGGTTGGCCCGCCGCAGGCTCGCCACCACCTCCCGCTGCGTGAGAAAGTCCAGCGCGCTGGTCACCTCATCGGCGATCAACAGATCCGGCCGGTGCAGCAGCGCCATGGCGATGAGGATCCGCTGCGCCTGCCCGACGCTCACCTGCGCCGGATAGCGCCTCAGAAAGCCGTCGTCCTCGGGCAGATCGAAACCGCGCAGCAGCTCGCAAACCCAGGCCCGCGCGCCCGCCCAGGGCTGACGAGAGTGCGCCCGCCAGGCCTCTTCAAACTGCGTGGAGATGCGCAAGGCCGGGTTCAGCGCGGAGGAGGCGCTTTGCAGCACCAGGGCGATCCGCCTGCCGCGCAGCGCCTGCCACTGGCGCTCGCGCTGGCCCAGCAATTGCTCGCCCTCAAAGAGGATCGATCCCTCCACACGGGCGTGGCCGCCCAGCAGCCCGGTCAGCGCCAGCCCCAGCGTGCTCTTGCCGGAACCGCTCTGCCCCACCAGGCCCGTACAGCGGCCGCGCTCCAGCCGCAGGTGGACGTCGCGCAGCACCGCCACTCCGCCCAGCCGCACGCTGAGCCTCGCTTCCAGTAGCGGCTGCGCCTCATCGGGCACTGGCCATCTCCCCGGCGCGTGCCGGCGCCAGCCGCTCGATGTTCCAGTGCACCCGCGGCCGGAAGGCCGCCGGCTGCGCGTTGGCCAGGCGCGGCGAAACCGCCATCAGGGCGTGCGGATGCACCAGATACACCAGCGGCGTCTGCTCGCGGACAATCTCCTGCATCTTGTAGATCAGGGCCACCCGCTTCTTCTCGTCGCCCTCTGCCGCCTGGCTCTTCATCAGACGGTCGATCTCCGCCTCCCACGCCGTCTCCGGCTTGGCCTGCGAGGGATTCCACTGGTGCGTCGCCGACGAGCTCAGCCACATGTTCATCTGGTCGTTGGGGTCGAGATCGACGCCCACCAGCCCCAGCAGGCACGCCTCGTACTGGTAGCTCCGCGTGATCCGCTCCAGCAGCGAGGGCATCTCCAGGGGCACGATATTCACCTTGATGCCCATCCGCCCCAGATCCTGCTCGATGAGCGCCGCCATCCTCGCCCGGTTCTTGTTGCCGGCGTTGGTCACCAGCGAGAACTCCACCGCGTTGCCCGCGCCGTCTTTCAGCACGCCCCCCTGCAGCCGGAAGCCCTCGGCCTCCAGCCGTTTCAGCGCGGCTTTCTGGTCGTAGCGCAGCGGCTTCAGGTTCGTATTCGACCACGGCCGGGCCGCCGGCGAGAACGGCCCGAAGCCCGGCGCCGCCCGGCCTTTGTACACCAGCCGCACCAGGTCGTCCCGGCGGATCGAATCCGACACCGCCCCGCGGAATGCCGCCGAGCGGAACCACTTCAGCTTGTAGGCCGGGATCGGAGCACGCGCCACCTGGTTGAACCACAGCATCTCGCTCTCCAGGCTGAGCCCGCCGTCCTTGACGCTCTGCGGGGATTCGGCGCCGAGGCGCTCAAAGCTGTCCGCGTCCAGCGCGCTGATGAAGTGCAGCTCCCCCCGCCGGAAGCGCGTCAGTTCCATCTCGCGGTTCTGCTGGATGTCGATGCGCGCCGAATCGAAGTAAGGCAGGGCGCCGCCCTTCTCGTCGCTGCGCCAGTAGTTGCGGTTGCGCACGAATGAGATGTGGTCGCCGGCGCGCTGCTCAGTCAGCACGTACGGCCCCAGCCCGGCCTTGTCTTTCAGCGGCGAGCGCGATGAGAGCATCGGGATCTCGTCAAACAGGTACGCCAGACCGGCGATGGGCGCCGCAAACGTGATCTCGATCTTCTCCGGTCCGCTCACGAGAATGCGCGCCGCGCCCTCGTCCCGCCGCAACCCGTCCCCGGACTGCACCTTGCGCTCCGTGCTGGTCACCCGCTTGAGTGTGTATTCCACGTCGGTAGCGTCAAACGGCGTTCCGTCGCTGAACTTCACCCCCTTGCGCAACTCGAACGCGATGGCGCGGCCGCCCTTCGCCACTCGCCAGCTCTGCGCCAGGCCCGGCTCCAACTGCAGCGTCTTGCGATTCATCCTCACCAGGAATCCGTGCGTCAGGTAGCGCACCGTCTCCGACGATTCATCGCCGACGTTCAGCGGATCGCTACTCTTGGGATCCGACCTCAGGCAAAACCGCAATTCCTCCGCGCGCGCCGGCAGCACGGCCGCCAGCAGCGCCAATCCGGCAATCATCCGACTCCGCATCAGGCCTCCTCCGCCGGCGTTTTTCCGGCCAGGTGAAAACAGCACACCGCAATCAGCAGCGCCGCCGCCGGCGCCAGACGCCAGGGCTGCGCGCGCAAACTGTCCAGATTCTGGAGTTCTCCGAGCAGCGAACCCCAACTCGGCAACGGCTCCACCACACCCAGCCCCAAAATGCCGAGATTGGCTTCGCCCAGAATGAAAGCCGGCACCAGCAGCCAGAACTGGGCGGCCACCACGGGCCGCAGATGCGGCAGCAGATGCACTGCCAGCAGGCGCAGCTTGCCGATGCCGGCCGCGCGGGCCTGCAGCGCAAACGTGCTCTCCAGCGCCGCCAGCGCGCCGGCTCGCGCCACACGCGCGGCCGATGGCCATCCCAGCAGGGCCAGCAACGCGAATGTGATCGCCAGCGAAGCCCACGCCGAGACGTTCAACGGCAGCGACGCGCGCAGCGCCAGCAGCAGAAACAGCAGCGGCAGAGAGAGCAGAACGTCAAAGGCCAGCGCCATCGCCTCTCCCGTCCATTTGCCGGATACCGCCGCCGTCAGCCCGGCCGCCGCCGCCAGCGCCGTCGCCACCACGGCCGCGGCAGGCGCCAGCAGCAATGAGACGCGGGTGCCGTGCAGCAGCCGCGACCAGCGGTCGCGGCCCAGTTCGTCGGTCCCCAGCCAATGCGCCCGGCTGGGAGGCGCGTCAGGGTGTTCGCGATCCTGATCGGCGTAACCCGCCGGAGCAAGCACGCCCGCCAGCAGCCCGGCCGCATACATGACGCAGATCCCTGCCAGCCCCACGCTCCGCGTGCTCATGCGCGCCACCTCCGCTCGCCGCCCAGGGACGCGGCAGCGCCCGCCAGCATGTTGCAGCCCAACGTCACCGCGGCAATCACAAGCGTTAACGCCACCAGCAACGGCAAGTCCCGCGCCAGCGCGCTCTTCCAGGCCAGCTGCCCCAGCCCCGCCACGTCGCACAACGCTTCCGCCGGAATCGCCGCCCCGATGGCCGCCGAGATCGTCACTCCGGCCAGTGTCACCGCCTCCGGCCACACCGGCCAGGCCTGGTGGAAGAACAGCAGCCGCCCCCGGCTCACGCCTCGCGCGCGCGCAGCCAGACAATGTGGAGAGCCGGCGGCGGCCTCCAGCAGATTGCGCGTGTAGCGAAAGACGCGGGGAAACACCGCCGCAGCCAGAATCCCGGCCACCGGCCAGCGCAGCACGAAGAACAGAATGGCCAGCAGGCCGGAAGGCATCGACACCAGGACGGCGCTGGCCGCCGTGAATGGCCCCGCGCTCCAGCGCCAGCGCGCGCACAGCAGTGCCGCCCCCAGGCCCAGTACCCAGGCAGCGCTCCAGCCGCGCAGCACGCTGCTTGCCGTCAGCCGCCAGCGCTCTTCCAGCAACTGGCGGACCGGCACTCCGTAAGTCCGGGAATCGCCGAACTCCCCGCGCACGGCGGCTCGCAGATAGTCCACGTAGAATCCCAGCAGGCCGCCCCGGCCCGCCCCTTCGGCGCGCAACGCCGCCCGCGCCTCTTCTGATAGCGTCGGATCCAGTTCCCGTTCATCCACGCGCGCGCCCGGCGCCAGATAGAGTAATGCGGCGGCCAGGAAGCCCGCCGCCAGCACCCCGGCCAACCAGCGCAGCAAAGCCGCTAAGAGGCCTTTTTGGGCTCGCACGACGACGCCTCCGTCTCCGCCCTCACCGCCCGGTCCAGCGCACTCAAACCCGCCTCTGACTTGGCCTTGGCCCGCTGCTTGTTGCCGTACATCTTGTGGTCGGCCACAGCCAGCAACTGCTCCGGCTCCGTCCCGTCTTCCGGACTCACGCTGACGCCGATGCTCGCCGACAGCAGCCCCGCTCCCAACTGCGCCTGCCCTTCCCGTTCCACCGCTTTCTTCAAGCGTTCGGCAAAATCCAGCGCCTTCGCCGCCGGCAGATGCGGGCACACCACAACAAACTCGTCCCCGCCCAGCCGCGCCACCATGTCGCCATCCCGGCATTGCTGCAGCAGCGCCTTGGCCACGCCGCGCAGAATCGAGTTCCCGGCCAGATGGCCGAAATTGTCGTTCACGCCCTTGAAACCGTCCAGGTCCGCCAGGAGTACCACCAGGGCCTCGTTCTGCGTGCGGCTCCGGTCCAGTTCCTCCCTCAACCGGCTGAACAGCGCCCGGGCGTTCGGCAGCCCCGTCAGGTAATCGGTCAGCGCCGTATCTTCCGCCTGTTGATAGCGGACCACCGTCTCCACCGCCAGGCCCAGCTTCGAGGCCACGGCCAGCAGGATCCGGAGATCGTCCCGTGAGAAGGCGTCCTTTCGGCGGTCGTAGAGCGTCAATACTCCGATCACTCCTCCCGCGCCATCCAGCGGCACCGCCATCGCGCTGCGGTGGATGGAAAACACCTGGGAGTCGTTCAGATACCCGGGTTCCACGGATGGATTGCCGTTCCTCAACGGTTCACGGTTCTCCGCCACCCAGCCGGAAATCCCTTGCCCCACGGGAATTTGAAGCGAGCGGAACAACTCCGCGTCGTCGCCCCAGGAATGGATGTTCTCCAGCGTCTCTCCGCGTTTGACGTAGATGGCCAGCGCCTCAAACTGAAGCAGCATCTTGAGCCGCGGAATCAGGCCTTCGCACATGTCCGAAAGGCTCTGCGCCGACACCAGTCCCTGCGCAATCTCGAACAGCAGTTGCGCCTCCTGCCGGGCCGCGCCAATGGTGTCGAGAAACGCCGTGGAGCGCCACGCCTGAGCCGCCGTGTCGTCTTCGAATCCGGCCGCCGGCTCCACCCTCCGCTGCACGCGGCAGTCCTTGATTCCGCCTTCGCGCACCGTATACTCGCGGGCCTTCTTCTCCAGTTCGATGTAGTTGGCCTCGAGCAGCTTCACCACCTTCGGATCGTACGTCTTGCCCGCTTCCATCGATACGATCTCCATCGCCTTGTCCAGCGGCAGCGCCCGGCGGTACTGCCGGTCGCTGGCCAGCGCGTCCAGGCAATCCACCGCCGAGAGGATCCGCGCTCCGATCGGGATCTGTTCGCCGGCGATCCCGTCCGGATAACCGTTGCCGTCCCAGCGCTCATGATGGCTTCGCACAATCGGCACCACCGGATAGGGGAACTGCACCCGCTCCAGAATCTCCGCCCCCACCACCGGATGGATCTTCACTTTTTCAAACTCTTCCGGAGTCAGCCGGCCGGGCTTGGACAGGATGTGCTCAGGCACCGCCAGTTTGCCGATGTCATGCAGCAGCGACGCCGCCTGCAGCGCCCGCTGGTCCTCTTCGCTGAGGTCCATCATCCGGGCCATCTCCATGCAGTACACCTCAACGCGCTGCAGATGATCGTGCGTCGTCTGGTCCTTGGCTTCGATGGCCAGCGCCAGGGCTTCAATCGTCCGTAAGTGCAGCGAGGCCATCTTCTCGGCGTGGCCTCTTTCGATCTCGGCCTGCTTCTTCTCCCCTTCCAGCCGGCTCAGGTACAGGCTGTACGAGCGGTACACCAGATAGATCACCGGCACCACCAGCAGGCCCGCCTGCCAGCCCATGGCCAGGTTCATCAGGTGCAGGATGCCGGCGCCCGCCGCGCCCACCAGGTAGTAGGCCAGAGACCAGAAGTAACAGTCCTTCCAGGTCTTCACCACGGGCTTGCCCTCGGTCACCGAAATCGCGGTGGCAATGGGGACCGTATTCGCCAGGAAGTAGGCCAGCGCCGCCAGCGTCAGCCGCAACGGAAACTGCAGCGACAGCAGCCCCAGCAACGGGGCGCGAAACACTTCCACCGCAACCAGCGCCGAGATGGCGATGGTGGCGACATTGAATGCCGCCCGCACCAGCTTCGCCTTGGACTTCGCGCGGTAGAGATATTGCAGCAGCACACTGCTCACTGCAATCGCCATGGTTTCACCCAGGCTGAGTTCCACGATGCCGATCAGCACATAGAAGAAATTCGCCGACATCGTCCCCTGGATGCCGGGCAGGCTCACCTTCCACCGCGACGTCAGCAGCGCCGCGCCCAGGTATACCCAGAATCGCAGCGAATCTTCGCACTTCCAGCCCGCCACGCCCAAGGCTATGGCAGCCGCCCCCAGCGCGATCACCACTCCGAGATAGACATGCGCCTTCGGGCTCATGGTGTTCCCGCCTCGGACCAGCGCTGCCGGCGCCACCAGCCCCGCAGATGCGCACTCCGGCAGTTCACCGTACTCAGGGAGCGCACGCAGGCTGGTACCTTTATGCTCATTCGTACTGTTCATCGGTAAAAAGGGAGAGGGGCCGCATAGGGCGAATCCCCTACGCGGCCCCCTCCAAGGACGGGATTGGGCGGACGGCTATTGCACCGGCTCACCCACGCTGGGATCCGGATCTCCCGTCCCCAGCAGGCTCCATCCCAGGACGTTGCCTCTCAGGATGTCGCCCCAAACCACGGAGTCACCCCATACCACGGAGTCACCCCAAACCACACTGAAGCCCCTGGCGACGCTGTCACCCCAAACGACGCTGCTCGGGCGGAGCAGGTTGTTCGAAAGGATTGAGTCGCCCCAGACCACTGACGCCGGGAAGGAGGTGTTGTCACCCCACACCACGGAGGACCCGAAGACCATCGAGATGGTCTTCGTGGCAGTGTTCAAGGACACCGCGGGAGATGCCGCCGATTTGCCCGCAGGCACAGAAACGGTGGACACCAACGCCGCGGCCACGTCGATGTAGCCGGCGCCGATACTGAACAAATCGTGGTGTACCGAGCGCCAGATTCCCTTGGAGTCCTGGTAGTTCACCCACTCCGGGAACGTTTTGGTGGCGGTCTTCATCAGCCGTGCTTTGACGGTATCCGGAGAGATCCCCGGATCCTTCGAAATGAGCAGCGCAGCCGCCCCAGCCACCATCGGTGCGGCCATGCTGGTCCCACTCATCGTCATGTACTGGTCTTTGTCGACGCTGGAGTTGCCCTTGACAGTGGAGACCTTGTCTCTCAGGAACCCGCCGCGCGCCATTGCCGATCCAATCAGGTTGCCCGGCGCCACCAGGTCAGGCTTGACTATGTGGTCGATCGCCGTCGGACCCTTGGAACTGTAGCTTGCCAGATGGTCGTCCACGCGGGTAGTGGTCTTCTTGTGCACCAGCGCGCCGACTGTGATCACATACGGATCAATGCCGGGCGAGGTCACGGTCGCGTAGCCTTCCAGTCCATAGGCGGTGGTCCGGCCGAGGGTCCCGGCGGAAACCACCACCACGATGCCCGCTTTCCACGCGCGTTCTGCCGCCTGGCACAGCGGATCTTCCGTATAGCTTTCGTAGACCGCCCGGCCAAGTGAGAGGTTGATTACCCGGATGTTGTAGGTGCTCTTTAGGGCGATGGCGCGGTCGATGGCCTGGATCACCGATGATTCCTTGCCATTGCCGTCGCTGTCCAACACGCGAAGGCTGATGAGCTTCGCTTCAGGCGCCATGCCCTCGTATGGCTTCGTCCTGTTGTCGCCGGCGCAGGAGCCGTTTCCGGCAACGATCCCCGCCACATGTGTGCCGTGACCGTACTTGTCTTGCGCACTCTTCTCGCCTGGGACGAAGTTCTCCTCGTAGACGACACGGGAAGCCGCGCCGCAGGAGTAGTTCTTCAGGTCTTTGTGTTCTTCGATCCCGCTGTCGATGATCGCAACGCCGACGCCGGCTCCTTTCCATCCGGCCTCGTGAATGACTCTGGCATTCGTCGCGCGGGTCGCGTAGAAGAGTTGGTTGCCCACCGGCCGGTCGGGTGAGATCCACTTCACTCTGGAATCTTCTTCCAGATCCTCCATGTCCTTCACCTTCATGGTGACCGCACCCATTTTCCCGCCGTGCATCTTCGCTTTCAGCTTGCCGCCCAGCTGGTTGAGTTTTCCTTCGAATTCAGCCGGGACTTCGGTGTGGAACTGGATAATGGCGTCCACCTCCTTGTCCTTCGGCTCATTCTTCAGGTCCTTGGCCATCTTGCCCTTCGCCGCCCAAGCCGGCAAGGCCAGGGCAAGCACACATACCACGAGAAAGACAACAACAATTCGCTTCATGGTGCTTCTCCGATTCCTGACCTTTGCTACTTCTCACCGGCGGTGACGACGGCGATCGCCTTCATGGCGGCCACCAGATCACCCCACACGGCGTTGTCGCCCCAAACGGCGTTGTCACCCCACACCGCGTTGTAGCCGGCCGCGAAGCGGTCGCCCCACACGGCGTTGTCACCCCATACGGCATTGTCGCCCCACACGGCGTTTGTGCCGTTCAGGAAGACCTTGTCGCCCCACACGGCATTCAGGCCCCAGCTCGTCTGGTCTCCCCAGACTGCGTTTGAGGACCAGGGCGTGCCGGTCGGGAGGATGATGCTGACTTTGCCGTTCACCGGAACCGCAATCGGGGAAGCCGCGCGGCCGCTCGACAACTCCTGGTTGGAAAGCGCGGTCGAGAGATCCAGATAGCCGGCGCCCACCGTGAAGATGTCGTAGTACGACGTGTACGTCACACCCGTCACGGAGTCGGTGGTCGTGCTGCTCATCGGAAACTGCTTGTACGCAGTCTTCATGAGCCGCGCCTTCACTTGGTCCGCGGTCAGCGTCGGCTGCTTCTCAAAAAGCAATGCCGCCGCGCCGCTCACCATCGGCGTGGCCATACTGGTGCCGCTCAGCCGCATGAACACTTCAGAGGTGGTCGTGCTGCCGACGTTCTTGTAGTAGTTGTAAGGAACAGCTGTGGTCGGATAGAAGGAACTGAGCTCACTCTTGCGGCCGCTGCTCAGCGAGATCACCTGGTTGCCCGGAGCCACGATGTCCGGCTTCACCACGTGATCCACCTGCGTCGGCCCTTTCGAACTGTAGCTGGCGATCAGGTCGTCTCCGCGCGCCGCGGTGAACATCGTCTTCATCGCGCCCACCGTCAGCGCCAACGGATGATTGGCCGGCGACGAGATGGTCCCGTAGCCGTATGTGTTGGCGGAGTTGTTCCGGCCCTCGTTGCCGGCTGCCGCCACAACAAGGATGCCTGCATCGGAGGCGGCCTCCACTGCCATGCAGAGCGGATCCAGCTTGTAGCTTTCGTGAACCGGGCGGCCCAGCGAAAGATTGATCACCCGGATGTTGTACTGGCTCTGCAGCGCGATCGCTCTCGAAATCGCCGCGATCACGTCGCTGTCATAGCCCATCCCGTTGTCGTTCAGCACTCGCAGGTTGATCAGGTTCGCCTTCGGCGCGATGCCCTGTACCGCGACTTTGCCTCCAGCCGAGACTGCTGTCCAGCCGGAGCTGCCGATCACACCGGCCACGTGCGTGCCGTGCCCGTAGGGGTCGCCGGTCGTCGTGGATCCGCTTACGAAGTTCTCGGAATAGACAACCCGGCTCCCTACGATCTGATTGCCGCTCAGAATCGAGAAGTCGGCGTGATTGTCGACGCCTGAATCGATCACAGCGACGCCGACGCCTTTGCCCGTCCACCCGCTGCGGTATGCCAGGTCGGCGCCTACCGTGACAGATGCATAGTCGAGCATCCTGCTCAGACTCCTGTTCGGAGTCGCATACACGATGCCCGGATCGTCCGTCAGCTTGTCCAGTTGCCCCGGAGGGATGGACACCAGTTGTGCTTTTGCCGCGGTCAGGTTCTTTTTCACCCAACCCGCGTTCTTCTTGACCTTTTCCGCCTCCACCGCACCCGGCAGTTGTTTCCATTGAACGATTACTTCAATCAACCCTTGTGACTTCTGTTTTCCCTTCAGGTCAGGTGAGATTTTCTTCTGATCTGCCTGAACAGAGAACATCATCGCCAGGATGACAACAATTGAGCCCAGCCATTTGCTGCTCATTGTTTGGTTCTCCTCCTACGGCCTGACTGCGACATCCATGCCGTTCGGACTTCCTGCATGGAGCTTTTCGCTCCATACAATGCGAACTTAGAGCTCAGGGGAGACTAGTACAATAGACCTACGGTCACAATCACACATAGTACAGGCGGCTCAATTTTGGATCCGGTAATTGCCTGATTATTCGCGCCCCTAACCTTAGAAATCACATCAGGTTCCCATATTTCCTCCCGGCCATAACCTCACTCGTTTCTTGGCCTTGCCCTCCTAAGTGAAACGGACCCTTACGACGTTCGCCGTAGGAGCTACGATGGTTGCTGCACGCATCATGAAAACCCACTCGCCGTCTCGCCTGTGCCTGTTCTTCGCCTTCGCGGTCCCAGTACTCGGCCAGGAGGCCTTCATCGCCGAGGGCATCCGCGTCGGAGATGTCACGCCGGCATCTGCCATCGTGCGCCTCCGCACCTCCCAGTCGCCCGCCCGCGTTCCCGGCGTCTACGCCAGCGAGCCGCGGCGCGGCCGGGCCTCCCTCGCTCCAACAGGCATTCCAACCGCCTCTCTGCCAGGCGCCGTCCCGGGAAAGGCCGCCCGCGTCCGCCTCATCTACTCAACGCGCCAAAACCTCTCCGGCGCCCGCGAAACCCCGTGGACCCAGACGTCTCCAACCAACGACTTCGCCGCCCACTTCTCGCTCACCCACCTCAAGCCGTCCACTACCTATTTCTACGCGGCTCAGATCTCCGGCCGGCCCGAAAAAGCCGCTGGATCCTTCCGCACCGCCCCCCTGCCCGCCAAGCCGCACAGCGTCACATTCGCCGTCGTCACCGGCATGATGTACCGCGACCTCGACCATCCCGACGGCTTCCGCATCTGGGATTCCATCCGCGCCGCCAAGCCCGACTTCGCCGTCTTCACCGGCGACAACGTCTATTACGATAACGAGCCGCCCCGCGCCGTCTCCCTCGACATCGCCCGCTACCACTGGCAGCGCATGTTCTCCCTCCCCCGCTTCCTGGCCCTCGCCGCCGAGGTCCCCATCTATTGGGAGAAGGACGATCACGACACCCTCTCCGACGACTGCTGGCCCGGCCAGGATCCCGATTGGATGCGCCCCATGACCTTCTCTCAGGGCCAGCAGATCTTCCTCGAACAGGCCCCGCTCGCCGGCCAGACCAACCGCAGCTTCCGCTGGGGCAGCCTGCTCGAGATCTGGCTCCCCGAGGGCCGCGACTTCCGGTCCCCCAACAACGCACCCGACGGCCCCGACAAAACCATCCTCGGCCAGTTGCAGAAGCGCTGGCTCAAGGAGTCCGTCGAGAAAAGCGATGCCCGCTTCCGGGTGATTATCTCGGAGACGCCCTGGGTCGGGCCGGACCGCGCCACCAAGGGAGATAACTACGCCAACCCCGCCTTTGCCGCCGAAGGCGCGGAGATGCGTCAGTGGGCCGCCGCTCTGAAACCCGCCAACCTCTACATCGCCACCGGCGACCGCCATTGGCAGTATCATTCCGTCGATCCCTCCACCGGCCTCAACGAGTTCTCCTGCGGCCCCGCCTCCAACGAACACGCCGGCGGTTCGCCCGGCCTCGATCCCCGCTATCACAAGTTCCACGCCGTACAGGGCGGATTCCTCCTCGTCACCATCAGCCCCAACGCCGGCTCGCCCACTATCGCTTTTGATTTCCGCTCGCCCGATGGGCGCTCCGCCTATACTTGGTCGCCTGCCGTACGATAGATGCAGCCGATATGAATTGGACCCGACGCCACTTCCTCTCCGCAGCCTCGTCTGCCCTGGCCGCCGCCAAAGCTCCACGCCGCCCCAACTTCGTCGTCATCTTCCTCGACGACTCGGGCTACGCTGACTTCCACCCCTTCGGCAACCCCGCCTACGCCACCCCCAACGTTCAGAAGCTCGCTTCGCAAGGTTGCCGCTTCACTAACTTCTACGTTCCCCAGGCCGTCTGCTCGGCCTCCCGTTCGGCCTTGCTCTCGGGTTGCTACCCCGGCCGCACCAAGATGTTCGGCGCCCACCCGCCCCGCGCCCGCGGACTGGACCCCTCATTCGCCACCATCGGCCAGGTCATGCAATCGGCCGGCTACAAAACCGCCGTCTACGGCAAATGGCACATCGGTGACCAGGAAGCCACTCGCCCGCCCGCTCGCGGCTTTGACGAATCCTGCGGCCTCATGTACTCCAACGACATGTGGGAGTTTCACCCCGAAAGCCCGCAGAGCTACGCCAAGACGCCCCTCCAGTTCTGGGACAACGGCAAAATCACCATCGAACGCGTCACCCCGGACCACCAGCAGCACCTCACGCGCTGGTATACCGAACATGCGGTCGACTTCATCCAGCGCCGCAAGCAGGATCCCTTCTTCCTCTACGTGCCTCATAGCATGCCGCATGTGCCGCTCTTCGCCGGCCAGCGCTTCCGCGGCAAGTCCGGCCAGGGCCTCTACGCCGATGTGATGATGGAAATCGACTGGTCCGTCGGCGAGATCATGGGCGCACTGCGCAAATCCGGCGTCGAGAACGACACCGTCGTCATGCTCACCTCCGACAACGGCCCCTGGACCTCCTACGGCAATCACTCCGGCAAAACGCCCTTCCGCGAATCCAAAGGCACCGGCTTCGACGGCGGCACGCGCAGCGCCTGCATTCTTCGCTACCCCCACCACATCAAAGCCGGCAGCGTCTCTTCCCGCTGCTGGTGCACCGTCGATACCTTGCCCACCTTCGCCGGCCTCGCCGGCGCCGCCCTGCCCGCGAACCCCATCGACGGCCTCAACGTGTGGGACCTCGTCTCCGGAAAACCGGGCGCGGCCAATCCGCACCAGTACTACCCCTTCTGCACCGGCCCG
>JACQZS010000045.1 GCA_016213725.1 Acidobacteriota bacterium
AGTTCGAAACTGACCATCCCGCCGTATTTCTTCGGGCTCATCAGGACTTACCTTCGAGCGCTTATGACCCTGCTTCCTCTTGCGAGGATCTGAGGCTGCCTGGATTGGAAACCGCCGCAGCGGCCGCCTTACTCGAGGCGATGTCGGGGACTCGCTGGCCAGCGGTTTTCACCCCGCACAAAGTATCCCACAGCGAAAAAAGCGATTTCATGCAACTTGTTGATTCCACAAGTGCATTTTCTTGAACTGGGTTTCGCGGAGGGCCGCAAATCCGCACTCATTCGCCGCGCAGCGCCTGGGATGGGTTGGTGGCGGCGGCGCGGCGGGCGGGTAGCCAGGTGGCCAGCAGGGCGGATGCGGCCAGGACGGCGGCGACGGCGGCGTAGGTGGGCGCGTCGACCGGTTTGACCCCATAGAGGAGATTGGACAGGAGCGAGGTGGCGGCGGCGGAGGCGGCCAGGCCGAGCACGATGCCGCAGGCGATGAGCAGCGCGCCCTGGCGCAGGAAGAGGCCGGAGACGGCGCTGGGCCGCGCGCCGAGGGCGACGCGGATGCCGATTTCGCGGGTGCGCTGCGAGGCGGAGTAGGAGATGACGCCGTAGATGCCGACGATGCCAAGGATGAAAGAGATGCCGGAGGCGATGGCGAGCAGAAGCAGCGTGAACGAGGTGCGCATCATGGAGCGGCGGTAGATCTCGTCGAGGGTACGGACCGTGGCGATGGGCAGCGAGGAGCGGACGCCCCAGACGGCGGATTGGATCTCCTTGAGCAGCGACGGAGTGCCGGTGCGGGCGGAGCGGACCATGTAGGTGAGCGGCCGCTGGGCGCGGATCGGGATATCCCAGAACTTTTCCAAAAGAATGGGCCAATAGACGATGGCAGGCGGCTTCTTGTGGAGACCGTCGTCGTACTCGGGACGGACGACGCCGATGATCTGGCGCCAGGGAGAGGAGGGCGATTCGCGAAGGCGGCGGCCGAGGGCATCGGCGGGGTTGGCCCAATGCTCGCGCGCGAAGTTTTCGCTGATGAGGACGAACTGGCGTTTGTTGAGGATGTCTTCCCAGGTGAAATCGCGTCCGGCGACGATGGGATTGCCTAAGGTGGCGAAGGAGCCGGGGGCGATGTGCTTGAAGCGGCGGATATCGGGCAGGCGGCCGGCAGGCGAGGGAAAGTCTTCGAAGAAGATGGGATCGTTGTTGTGGTTGCAGTCGAGTGTGACGGAACTGACCATGGACGCGGAGGTGACGCCTGGGATGGCCTGGATGCCGGTGAGGATGTCGTGGTGGATTCGAACGGCCTGCTCATCGTCGGGCACCTCGCCTTCGGGGATACTGATGCGGAAGGTGAGGACCTGCTCGGGCTGGACGAAGCCGGGCTGGACGGAGCGGAGGGTACTGAAAGAGCGGATCATCAGGCCGGAGGAGACGAGCAGCACGAGGGCGAGAGCGACCTGGGAGACGACCAGGATATTGCGGGCACGGTGATGGCGGCGGCCCTCGCTGAGGGAGCGGCCGCTCTCACGCAGGGTGTTGGCGATGTTCTTGGCCACGTAGCGGAAGACGGGGACGAGGCCGAACAGGAGACTGGCGAGCAGCGAGATGCCGGCGGTGTAGAGGAGCACAAGGGGATCGATGGTGATTTCCGAGAGGCGTGGGATGCCGGCTGGGGCGAGATAGACGAGGTAGCGGATGCCGGCGTAGGCGAGGGCCAGTCCAAACAATCCGCCGATGAAGCCGAAGGTGAGGCTCTCGACGACGATCTGGCGGGCGATCTGGCTCCAGGCGGCGCCGATGGCGGTACGGACGGCGAACTCCTGGTGGCGGGATTCCGCGCGGACCAGCAGGAGATTGGCCACGTTGGCGCAGGCGACGAGCAGAACGAGGACGGCGGCACCGAGGAGAATCCAGAGCGAGTTGCCGATGTCGCCGATGACATCGATCTTGAGAGGCCGGACGTTGGGGCCCATGCCGACACTCTCAAACATCTCCTTGGAAAGACCGGGCGGGAAAGGGAACTTCTCGCTCGTCAGGGGGATCATGCGGGCGACGTCGGCGTTGGCCTGCGCGAAGGTGACGCCGGGCTTGAGGCGGGCGATCGCCTGGTAGGAGAAATTACCAACGAAGAGCTCCGACCGGTTGAAGCCGAGAGGGAGGAAGACCGAGGCCTCATTGTCTAGAAAGCGGAAGCCGCCAGGGAGGATCCCGACGATTTCGTGTGGCTTGCCGTTGACGGTGAGGCGGCGCCCGACCGCGGAGGAATCGTTGCCGAACCGCTTCTGCCAGTAGTCATAGCTCAGGATGACGGTTTCAGGCGCCTTGGGCTGAGTATCGGAGGCATTGAAGATGCGGCCATGGAGGGGCGCGATGCGGAGCGTGGGAAGGACGGTTTCGCTGATGTTGAGGGCACGGACGCGTTCGGGCTCGCCGCTGCCGGTGATGGAGGCGTTTCCGTTGGACCAAAGGCCGATGGAGGCGAAAGTGCGGCTTTCCTCCTGGTAAGTGAGGTAGGCGGAAGGAGAGGCGTTCAGTTCGGAGACTCCCATCACTTTGGCGGTATGCCAGACACCGGCGAGCCGTTCGGGTTCCGAGTAAGGGAGGGGCTTGAGGAGCACTCCGTTGACTACGCTGAAGATGGCGGAGTTGGCGCCGATGGCCAGCGCCAGAGTGGTGATGAGGATTGCGGAGAAGCCGGGGGACTTCTTCACGAGCCGGAGGGCCAGGCGCAAATCGTCTTTCATGGGGGTTACCGAACAATACGGATGAGCGGCGGATTTGTTCGGGGAAGATTGAGCTGCGCCAGGCGCCGGGTCGGCCGCCGGCACCACTCACTGCCTGGCGGCGGTTTGGGTGACGACGGCCCAGTTGAAGCGGACGAAGCGGTGGAGTTCGGCTTCGAGGATGCGCTCCTGGTCGGAGTGGGCGCCGAAGCCTTTGGCGGCGTCTTCTTCATCGACGAGGGAGCCGATGCCGTAGCATTGCACGCCCTTCTCGCGGAGGAGGGCCATGTCGGTGGCTCCGGTGGACATGGTGGGGAGGGTGATGGCGCCGGGGTAGACCTGCTGCTGGGCCTGCTCGAGGAAGCGGAAGAGATCGGTGTCGAGGCGGGAAGGGGGAGTGGGTTGGCGGGTCATGGGGCCGCGGGTGATTTCGACGGCGGGGTCGTTGATCTGGCGAGCCAGCTCGGCAAAGAACTGGTTTAAGTTTTCGTCGGGAACTGTTCTGATATCGAGAGTTGCCTCGGCCTCGGAGGGAATGACATTCATACGGTAGCCGCCCTTGAGGACGGTGGGGGAGATGGAGGTGCGGAGCATGGAGTCGTGGCGCGGCTCGCGGAGGCGGAGGTATTGCTGGATGGCGGCGGTCTTATCGGGGTTGACGAGATTGTTGTAGTTGGCGGCCTGCTCGGGGGTGGAGATGGTGGCGAGGCGTTCGAAGTAGGTGCGCGTGGTGTCGTTGAGCTTCATGGGGGTGCGCCAGGCGGCGGCGCGGGCGACGGCCTGGGAGATGTGCACGATGGCGTTGTCGGCGAGGGGGACGGAGCCGTGGCCGGCGGTGCCGCGGACGCGGAGGGTGGCGCGGGCGGGCACCTTCTCAGTGGTGGCGACGGTCATGCGGCTGAGCTTGCCGTCGCGGCGCAGCACGGCGCCGCCCTCGGCGAGGCAGAATTCGGCCTCGATCTCGGGCCAGTGCTCGCGAATCATGTAGATGATGCCGATGGTGGAGGTGCCCTCTTCGCCGGCTTCGGCGAGGAAGATGACGTCGCGGTCGAGGGGGACATTGAGCCGCTTGAGGAGGAGCATGGTCATGAGGGCGGCGGTGAGGTTGTCCTTGTCGTCGAGAGTGCCGCGGCCGTAGATGTAGCCGCTGTCGCGGGCGGCGGAGAAGGGCGGGAAGGTCCACTTGGCGGGATCGACGTTGACCACGTCGGTGTGGGCCATGAGGAGGAGGGGCTTCTTCGTTCCGTTGCCTTTGAGGCGGGCGACGAGATTGGGGCGGCCGGGCGTGTGAGTGAAGACTTTGCAGGGGATCCCTTCGGCTTCGAGGACCTTCTGGAGGTATTCGACGGCGGGTGCTTCCCGGCCGGGGGGATCGGAGGTGTCGAGCCGGACGAGCGCCTGGAAGTGGCGGAGGGTTTCGGCCTCAATCGACGCCCAGTTGGGGGACGCCCAGTTGGGGGCGGGCGGCGCGGCGAGGAGGGAGAGAGAGAACAGGGAGAGAGAGAACAGGGAGAGGACCCAGTGTCGGAGCATCTTCTGAGTTTAATGTGGATTGGGGGACGCGACGCACGGGCGCCGGACCGGCGCCGATTGAGTTCTGCGGGCAGGTCCCGCGGGGCGGCGGCGGAAGGGGGCGTTTGCCGAGTGCCGGCCAGCCTCTCCGGCGGCGCTGAAGGCCGGCGAAACGCGGTCTGTGAGCCGCCCTGCCAAGCGGAGGCAGAGCCGGATTGTCATTGACTTGAGTCAGGAACAGTGGCAGGATCGACTTCATGTCACTAATTCGGCTCCTTGTCATCGCAACGCTGCTTCTGGCGCCTGGCATGCAGGCGGCGTTGATCGAAGCGGACTGGAATGTCCTTGGGGACAAGGCGATTCTGCAGGACACATCCAGCGGCCTGGAGTGGCTGGACCTGAACAAAACGGCAGGACAGAGCTACAGCTTCGTGGCCGCGAACCTGGGGCTGGGGGGACTGTTCAGCGGATTTCGATACGCGACGCCGGCCGAATTGCATGGGCTCTTCGTGAACGCGGGCATCCCGGACATCGACGTTGGCGTTGGGGGCACGCTGGCGAATCAGGCGACGGTGGTGAACCTGATGACGCTGTTGAATGCGGACATCTGGGGTCTTCACGACGAAAGCGG
>JACQZS010000054.1 GCA_016213725.1 Acidobacteriota bacterium
AGTGGAGTGAGTTTGAAAGTGGAGTGAGTTTGAAAGTGGAGTGAGTTTGAAAGTGGAGTGAGTTTGAAAGTGGAGTGAGTTTGAAAGTGGAGTGAGTTTGAAAGTGGAGTGAGTTTGAAAGTGGAGTGAGTTTGAAAGTGGAGTGAGAACAGTCCACTTGAGAGGGTGCGACCTGTGGTGGGACGCACCCTCATTTTTGTTTGGGCCGGGAAGAGGCGGGGTTAAGGGGAGTCGTGGATCTGATCGCGGCGGGCGCGGTATTGGGAGGGGGCGCAGCCGTACTGAAGGCGGAAGCGGCGGGTGAAGTGGGAGACGCTCTTGAAGCCGAGCCCATAGGCGATTTCGCTGACGTTGCCGGCGTTGACGGCGAGGAGTTGGGCGGCGCGCTCGAGGCGGTACTCCATGAGCAGATCCGCGGGGGACTTGTTCACAATGGCGCGGAGTTTGCGGTAGAGGTGCATGCGGCTGACGGCGAGATGGCGGGCGAGTTGTTCGACGGAGAAGTCCTGATCTCCGGCGCATTCGCGAATGCGGTCGTAGACGCGGCGGAGGAAGACGGTATCGCCGGACTCGGGCAGGGAGTCGAAGGTCTTGGTGGAGTGGGCGGCGGCCAGGCCGGCGAGGCGGGCGTGGAGCCTGGCGCCATGTTCGAGGAGATTGCGGATGCGGAGGAGGAGCTCGGCGGTGTCGAAGGGTTTGGCGAGGTAGTCGATGGCGCCCTGCTCGAGGCCGAGGAGGCGGTCGGCGGTGGAGGCGCGGGCGGTAAGGAGGATGACGGGGATGAAGGAGGTCTCGTCCGAGGAGCGGATGGAGCGGCAGAGTTCGAGGCCGTCGATTTCCGGCATCATGATGTCGCTGACGACGAGGTCCGGGATTTCAGATTGGACCAATGCCCAAGCCTCGGCGCCGGCGGCGGCGGGAAGGACGCGATAGACGCGGCCGAGTTGCTGAGCGAGCAGAGACCGGAGGTCGGGATCGTCCTCGGCGAGGACGATGGTGGGGCGGTCAGCGGATTCGTCGGGCGGAGAAGCGGAAACGGGGAGGGATGGAGAGTGTTCGGCGGCGACGTCGGAGGCCCAGGTGGAGATGTCAAACAAGGGGGATGCGGAGGGCGGCGGAAGGTTGGCGGGAGCGTCGCCGGCCGGGGAGAGGAAGACGCGGAAGAGGGTGCCGGCGCCGGGATCGCTGGAGACTTCGATTTCGCCGCCGTGGAGTTCGACGATTTCCTTGGCGAGGGAGAGACCGACGCCGATGCCGGCGTGAGGCATGGTGGCGCCGAGTTCGGCCTGGTAGTAGCGGTCGAAGACGCGGGGGAGGTCCTGGGGGGCGATGCCGGGGCCGTGATCTTGAACGGAGAGCAGGGGCCGGCCGGAGGGCGAGTGGAGGGAGCAATCGACGAGGACCTGGCTATCCTCGGGGGAGAACTTGAGGGCGTTGAGGATGAGGTTGGAGAGGACCTGTTCGATCCAGCCGGCGTCGGCGTGGGCGAAGACGGGGTGAGGGGCGAGGCAGTGCAAGGCGATGCGCCGTTGGCGGGCGACGGGCTGGAAGAGGTTGGTGGTGTCGCGGGCGAGAGCGGAGAGATCGAGGCGGGCGGCGGAGATTTGGAGCTTGCCGGAGTCGATGCGTGCGACGGCGAGCAACTGGCTGACGAGGCGGAGGAGTTTGCGTTGATTGCGGAGGAGGATTTCGAGTTCGCCGGCCATCTGTTCGGTAACGGGGCCGAAGAGGCCGTCGCGGAGATTTTCAAGGAGGCCGAGAGTGACGGAGAGGGGGGTGCGGAAGTCGTGGGAGATGTTGGTAATGAAGCGGGATTTCAGTTCACCGGATTCCCTGAGGAGATCGGCCTGGTTCCCGATGACGGAGAGGGCCTGAGTGAGTTCTCCGGTGCGCTGCCGGACTTCTCTTTCGAGGCCGGCCTGTTTGGCGCTGAGGGCGCGCAAGCGGAGGCGGTAGGCGGTGAAGACGAGAGCGCTGAGGGAGGCGGCGCAGAGGACGAGGAACCAGGAGGTCTCGTAGAAGGGCTTGGCGATGGTGAAGTGGTAGACGGCCTCGGTGGGAGACCAGATACCGCGGCTGGTGGCGGCCTGGACACGGAAAGCGTAGGTGCCGGGGGTGAGGTTGGTATAGGTAACCTCGGGGACATTGCCGGCTTCGCGCCAGCCGGCATCGAGGCCGTCGAGGCGAAAGCGGTAGATATTGCGCGTAGGATCCGAGAAGTGGAGGGCGATGAAGTCGAAGACGAGTTCGCGGCGGTCAGAGACGAGGTGACCGAAGGGGGTGGAGCCATCGTTGCGGAAGACGGTGACGTAGGGATCGGCGCCGGGTTTCGCCTTGCGGTCTAGGGCGCGGACGGCGGTGATGACGACCTTGGCGGGGAAGCTGTTCTGGGTGATGGCGTTGGGATAGAAGGCATTGGCGCCGCCGACGCCGCCGAGGAGGAGTTCGCCATCGGCGGCCCGAAAGCAGGCGCGGGTATTGAACTCCATGGATTGGAGGCCCTGGTCGATGCCGAAGAGGCGAAATTCCCCGGAATCGACGCGAATGCGGACGAGGCCCACGTTGGTTCCGGCCCAGACGGAGTTCTGGTCGTCGGCGAGAACGGAGTAGACGGTATTGCTGGGAAGGAGCGAGTTTTCGGAGTTGAAGGCGCGGACTTCGCCGGTGGCAGGGACAAAGCGGAGGATGCCCTGTTGCATGGTGGCGATCCAGAGGACGCCGGGGAGTTTTGGATGCTCGGCGATGGAAACGATGTTGGAAGCGGGAAAGCCGCCGAGAGGGACGGAGGAGAAGCGGCCGGAAGCGGGATGGAAGCGATTGAGTCCGGCGTTCGCGGTGCCGACCCAGAAGGCGCCGGAGGAGTCCTGAAAGAGGGCGGTGATGTGATCGCTGCTGACGGAGGTGGGGTCGCCGGGGCGATTGCGGTAGTGCTGGAAGTCAGAGGTGGCGGGATTGAAGCGGTTCAGGCCGGTTTTGCCGGAGCCGATCCAGATGGCGCCATCGCGATCTTCGTAGAGTGAGGTGAGATAGTCCTCGGAGATGGACAGCGGGCGGGAGGGGGAGTGGCGGAAGTGCTGGAAGACGGAGGAGTTGAGAGGGGCGCGATTGAGGCCGCCGTGCTGGGTGGCGACCCACAGGTAATTGCTGCGGTCGACCAGAATGGCGCGGACCTCATCGTCGGAGAGGCTGGAGGGGTCGGCAGGGTTGTGGCGGAGAGAGTGCACGGTGGCGCGGGCACGGTTGATGCGGCTGATGCCGACGAGCGTGGCAACCCAGAGGACGCCGTCCGGGGTTTTCCAGAGGGAGCGGACGAAGTTGTTGTTGAGCGGGGTATCCAGGGAGGCGTCGTGGAAGCGGGCAAACATGCCGGACTCGAGGTCGGCGATACAGGCGCCGGCACCGGAGAGTCCACCCCAGAGGACGCCGGTGGAGTCAATGACGGAGGAGATGAGGAAGTTCCGGGAAAGGTCGCAGGCACCTTCCGGGCGAAGGGAGTGACGTTCAAAGGAGCGTGAGCCGGGCAGGAGCTGGTAGAGGGAGTTGACGAGGGCTCTGCGGCCGGGCCGAATCCAAGAGGGGATGACCCAGACTTCGCCATGCACGCCGGCGGTGACGTGACTGACCAGATTGGGATCGGCAGAGCGGGCGAGTTCCTGGCTGTAGATGTGCGGCTGAATGGTCCCATCGCGGGAGTTGAAGAGAAAGACACGGTTGCCGGGGACGCCGATCCAGAGGGAGCCTGGGCTCGCGAGGGCGGTAGAAGTGTCGCGGCCGCCGCCATCGGTGAGGGGTATGGCGGAGGGGAGCTTGGGGGCGAAGCGGGCAGTTTGTCCGGAGACCGGGTCGAGCAAATCGACGGTAAAGCCGAAGGGCTGAGTTGAGTTGGCATCGTCGCGATGGATGGCGACGATGTGCCGGCTGTCGATGACCCGGACATGGACTAGCTGGCTCATGGGGGGAGCAGGGATCGGGAAATGGCGGATGGAACTGGAAGCGGGATCCAGCTGTGCGAGCAGGGAGACGGAAGGATCGGCACCGTTGGCGAGGGCGATCCAGATCTTTCCATCGGGGGTGGAGTCAAGGGACCGAGGCTGTAGGAAAGAAGTCAGCCCCGGAGGGGAGATGCCGGGAAACTGGCGAAAGGAGTCTGAGGCCGGATCGTAGAGGTCGAGGCCTTTCGCGGTGGCGACCCAGACCTGACCCTGAGCGCTGGCATGGATGGCGTAGATCTCGCTGGCGGAAAGGCTGGAGGGATCGCCGGGCCGGCTCCGATACTGGCGAAAACGGCGGCCGTCATAGCGGTTGAGGCCGACGGCGGTTCCGATCCAGAGGAAACCTTGTTTGTCCTGGACGATGGAGGTGACATGGCTCTGGGACAAGCCCTCATTGACGGAGATGGGGCGAACCGCAAAGATGCGGCTGGCCGGCCAGGCGGCAGGGGCGAGGGCACAGAAGAGAGTGACAAACGTCCGGAGCTTGCGCGTACCCAACTCCTTGTCCAGTCCGCCGCAATCAACCCCCAGGTAACAAACGCTTGCCTATCTGAGCAGGGCGGCAAGGGGCGAACGCTGGATTAGCACTATTTTCCTACAGGACGGGGCCTTAAGAATCAGCGGGTTATGGAAAGGTGACTTAGCTTCAATCCTATGTTACCTGCAGGCAGGAGAGAAATGAGAGTATCGGCGGCCGCCAGTCATCCAAGAACAATTCGTGGATGCTGTGCGAAACCGGAGGAATCGTGAGATCAAGGTTTGTAAGTCAGCCAGAAACAGAAGGTAGGAATATGGCGGAGCGCCGGGTACAGACGGCGTTCTCCGCGGAGAAGCATGCGGGCATGCCTGTGATGGGCGCAGGCGGAGAGAGCCTGGCGGACGGGCGGCGGTGCCGCTGGATGCGCAGCGAAAACGTCAGGCTGAGGCGGCTGGTGTGCGGAGAGGCGGCGGCGGTGACCTACGACATGGGCGCAGGAACGAGGCTCAGGATCGTAGAGGGCAGCGAAGCGCACCTGGCGGTGCACCTCTGCCTGGAGGGAGAGGTGGAGTTGAACCGGGGGGACAAGGCGTTGACCCTGGGGGGACACAGCGAAGCGATGAGTGTGGCGCGGCCAGGACTGGAAGTTCTTGCGAAAAGGCGTGCGCGAGGGCTATTTGTAATCTTCCCGCTGAAGGCTCTGGATGCCAAATGGAAAGAGGGGAAGCGGGGCGGGGCGGCGCCGGCGCTGCCAGCGCTGGCGGTATTGCAGCGTGACGCGGGGCACGCGCTGGGGCAGAAGTTGCTGGCCAACTGTCTGAATGCCGCCTACCAGCAGGTGTGCAGCGGAATCGAGCAGTTGAAGCTGTCGCCGTTAATGAGCCTGTTGCCGGTTTTGCTGCTGGAGGTGCTAGGCGAGAGCCCCGCGGCAGGTGAGCGGCAGGGAGCAGACGCGACGCCTTGGTATATCGGCGTGGTGGAGCGCCACATCCGGGAGAACCCGGCGAACCAGATCTGTATGAAAGAACTGGCGACGCTGGTGGGATTGAGCCCGAGGACCTTGCATGAGGGATTCCGGAAGCACCGGGGCTATTCGCCGATGCGCTATCTGCGCGAGCAGCGGCTGAAGCTGATTCACAAGGAACTGGCGGAGCCTACGGCGCAGACGCGCGTAACGGACGTAGTGCTGAAGTGGGGGGTGAATCATCTGGGCCGATTCTCGTCGTATTACGCGGGTTACTTCGGCGAGAAGCCGTCAGACACGCTCCACCGGGGGAGATTGAAGGTGGATGAGAACCGGTATTTCCCGCGAACGGTGGCAGCGGGCTGAGGGGGTGAAGGCGGAGGGACAGAGCGGCCAGTGTGCGGAGAGAGTCACCCGCGGAGTTTTTCAATGAGGGCGGTGACGGGCGAGGGAGTGACGTCGGCGGATTCGACGGCTTTGAGGTAGTTGATGAGCTGACCCGGGCCGGGGAGAGGGATGGAGGAGCCGCGGTGCAGGACGCGAGCGGAGGTGGGTTCGAGAATGAGGCAGGCCGGGGGGCGGCCGAAGAAGCGGGAGAGGCCGATGTCGATATTGACGACGCGGGAGTCGAAGCGGGGGAGGATGGCGGAGCGGGTGACGCAATGGCCGATGACGATGCGGCGAACGGAGTGGAAGCGGAGGACGGCTGCGAGGTGGGGCCGTAGGGGCGCCTCTTCCAGTTCGGCGAGGCCGCGGTACCAGAGGGGGCCCTCGATGCTGGAGGTGAGACCGGGGATGAGGCGGTCTGGGTCGGCGAGTTCGCGGCGGATGGCCGTATTCAGAGCGCGCTTGGGGGTGGCGGCGTGCTTGGGGGAGATGCCGGCATGCAGGAAGAGGGTGTCGTTGATGCGGATGACGGAATTGTGGGCTCGAATCCAGGAGCCGTAAGGGCCGTTGGGGGCGAAGGCTTCGCGGTGTTCGACGAAGCCGGGCGGATGGCGCTCCAGCCAGCGGCGTTTAAAATCGTCGAGTTCGGCGGGGGTAGCGGGGAGCTGATTTTCCTTGCGGAGTCCGGCGAGTTCGGCGTCGAGGGCTTTGGCGAGGCGGGCTTCCGAATCGGGTGTCCGGAAGCCCAAATATTCCTCGGGGAGGATGCTGCGGAGATCTCCGTAGATGGCGCCGGCGTCGTGGTTTCCGATGACGGCGTGGACTTTGCCGCCGGCGGCGGCGGCCTCAGACTCCAGGCGCATGAGGTAATCGAAGACCTGCCGGGTTTGAGTGCCGCGGGCGACGATGTCTCCGATTTGCACGAGGTGGGTGGCGCCGGCGGCCCAGCGCTCCTGATCGTCGACGACGCCGGCCATTTTGAGGACGGCGACGAAGGCGTCCTTGTCGCCGTGGACATCGCCGACGGCGACGACGCGGGCGACGCCCTGCCAATCGTCCTGCTGAGGAGCAGGGGGGGCGGGAGCGGCGGCCAGGACGGAAGACCGGAGGAACGCTCTGCGGGAGAGGGCCATGGGGCGCTGCCTAGAAGAAGACTTTGTCCTCACCCTTCTCCTTGGCGGCCTTGGCAAAGAACTCGACGATGCGATCCCGGCGTCCGAGGAGGCCCCGGATTTCAGCCGGGGTGAGATGGGCGCCAACGGCCTTGGCCACGGAGGCGGAGGAGAGGGCCTGCATGCCGGCGAGCAGGCTGCGGCTGCAGCGGGTGAGCTTCTCTGTGTTGCGGATACCGGGGTAGGGGTTGAAGCTGCGGGTGTGATCGATGAGAGCGACGCGCCAGGAATTGGTGATGAGGAGATTGGCGAGGTTGCGGTCGATGTTGATGATGAGTTCGTCGAAGACGCGGGTGAGGGCGATCTGACGATCGAAATCCTCAGGGTTGGGCGGGGTGATTTCGCGTTTGATGCGTTCGACTTCCTCAAACTGAACGTCGTCCACCCACCAACTGAAGGCGCCGGGCTTGCCCCGGAAGGGCCTGGCGACGACGACCGCCACCATGCGAAGGCCGAGGAGGCGGTCGATTCTGTAGGCGGCCACATTAAAGCGCCAGGAGTCCTTGGAGGGGACGGGATTGCCCTGCGGGGGAAAGAAATCGGGGAGTTCTTTGTCGACGACCTGGATCTGGGCGGAATGGGTGATGCCGTTGAGGCTGAGAGAGGCTTTGACGGGTTTGGTGACCCCGTGGCCGATTTCGGCGAAAGAGTCGATCTTGCCGCGGAGGAGAAGATCCTCCTTCTGGGCATCGGAGTATTGGGAGAAATCGGGTGGAGCGGCGCAGGCAACGGAAGCGGGTGCCGCACAAAGAAGGCGGAGAGAGGCACGGCGGGTGAGTGTCATGGCTGAGTGTCCAAAGAGTAGCCTGTACGGGTGCGAACGATCAAGCGGCGGTGCTGAGGGTCCTTCACCTTGATCTGGATGCGGTGATAGTTGTTGGGTGTGGCTTTGGACTTGGGCGCGTAGGAGATCATGTACTGATTGCGGAGATCGCGGGCGATGTTCTCGCAGAGGGTTCTGACTTCATCGACGCCCTTGGGGAAGTGGACTTCGCCGCCGGTACTTTGAGCGAGTTTGCGCATGACGGAGGGGTTGGCGTCGCCGTCCAAGGGATCGTAGATACCGATGCCGTAGAAGAGAGCGCCGGATAGATCGGCATCGCGGATGACTTCGGAGGCTTTGTGAACGCTCAGGTTGTCTCCGCCGTCGCTGATGACGATGAGGGCCTTCTTGGTCTGGCGTGCGGTTTGGAGGTGTTTCAGACCTTCGTGGATGGCATCGTAGAGGGCGGTACGGCCGTCGAGCCGGGCGCGGTCCAAAGCGGCATCGAGGAGTTCGCGGTTGCCGGTGAAGGGTACGTTCTGAGGGAGGCCGTAAGAGAGCTGTTCGTTGAAGTGGAGGACGAACATTTCATCGCCGGGGTTGCTGGCGCGGACGAAAGCCTTGGCTGCGGCGACGACTTCAGAGCGTTTGTTCATCATGCTCTGGGAGTTATCGATGAGGAGGCCAACGGCGACGGGGACATCGTCGCGGCTGAAGGAGAGGATCTCCTGGGGCACGCCGTCCTCGAGGACGGTGAAGTTCTGTTTCTCGAGATCTCCGACGAAGTGGGCCTTGCCTTCACGGACGGTGGCATAGAGGATGACGCGCTGGACGTCCATCTTGATGACTGGAGCGTCCTGGGCATCCTGTGCGAGGAGAGGCGCGGAGAGGAGAAGGACGCAAAGCAGGAGGAAGCTGGGAGTGCGCATTATTCGTCGGCGGGCCGGGGTGGTGGTGCTGCGGCCGGGCGGGTCATGAGCCGGGCGCGGGTTTCGCCGGACGGCAGAGCGCGAACGATGAAGCGAAGCGGGGCCGAACCGACGTATTCAAAGGGATAGCAGGTGATGAGGGTGACGGCGGGTCCATGCTCCGGGTGGAGCACCTGCAAGTCGTCCGGACGGAAGAGGCGAGCCCACTCGACGATGTAGCTGAATCGGCCGCGGGCCGAGGAGAGGACGATTTCATCACCGCGCCGGATCCACTCGAGTTTGCGGAAGTGGGTGTTGCGGTGGCCGGCGATACCGATGTTGCCGGCGTCTCCGATGGCCGAGGTACCTTCGACGTGGCCGACGCTCTTATCGAGGGTGCGCTGATCCGTGCCTTCGAGGAGGACGTAGGAGAGTTTGAGGCGGGGGACGTCGATTTCCCCGAGCAGGCTGCCGGCGGGAGCGGAGGGACGGGAGGCGGGCCTGGACTGAGGGGAGACGATGGTCTCGCCGGGCGCGGGTTGCGCGGCGGCGAGCTGGCGTTGCCCGGCCCATTGAGCATAAGCGGAATCAGCGGTGACAAAGAGGGGCCAGGCGAGGAGAGCGGTGGCTGAAATCAAAGAAACCCGGTGCGCGGCGGAGAGAACGCGGGGCAAGCGTTGAGCCACGACGCCTTGTAACCGGAGCTTCATGCGGATAAATCCATTTTGACGTACGGGCACAGAAACAAGAAGGGGCGCCACCCGAACGGCCGGCGCCCCAAGCCTGTATTGAGCCGGAGGTTAGCGCAGCTGGGAGGCAGCCCGCCGGACCAGGAGGGAGAAGGCGAGCAGGAGCAGGCCGGAGAGGCCGACCAGCGGGAGGCTGGAGGCGGTCTTCGGCAGGGCCTTGGGCGCTTCGGCGGCGGGGGCCTTCACGGCTTCGCCGTCATCGCCAGAGGTATCGGTGGCATCGGTCTTCTCGAGGACGACGACGTCGTAGGCGACTTCCTGCTTGGCCGGGGTCTGGATGTAGACGGGCACCGCGACGTACTTGGTGACTTCCACGACTTCCGTGGTGGAGGGCACGGGCTGCTTCACGGCAGCGGCGATCTGGGTGGCCTGGACCTTGGGGTAGACAAAGCGCTGGCCGTAGTTGTCACCGGGGTAGAACCAGCTCTTGACGGCGACGGGGCTGCCGGCTTTCCGTTCGGAGAAGTACATGACGGTCTTGCTGCTGGCGTTGACGCGATAGTCGTTGATGGCCAGGATTGTGGCAAAGACCTTGTTCTGCTGGAGATTCATGACTTCGACAATGTTGCGGTTGGACGAAGAGCTGACCAGCTTGAACACATAGGTGCCGGCGGGAAGAGTGATGACGCCTGGTCCGGTGTGGGGACCGGGGACCTGGACGGGGCCACTGAAGGTAATCTTGCTCTTCTTGTTCGAAGCATCTGCGTTAGCCAAGCTTGCGCCGAGGCACCCGAGCAGGGCCGTAAGAATCAGAACTTTCCTCATTTTGAGTCACTCCTTCTAAATTGCCGTATAGACGACCAATTGCCAGAAGGCGGCATTCCTCCGAATTTTTCCAGACAATGGTCTTTGATCTAACAGGTTAACCTAACACCAGGCCGAGCAGCGGCACTATCCGATTCGCGCAGGGAGTGTTGAGTCCCGCTTGTACCGGACGATCCACGGCTAGGCCTTTTTGATCAGCCGAACCAGGAACACACAAAGGACGGCGCCAAACGTGGCGGAGACGATCCGGCCGATAAAGCCACCGGCACTAATGCCAACGAGGCCTAGCACCCAACCGCCAATAATAGCACCAATAATTCCGACAACAAGGTCCCCAAACAGACCGTAGCCGCCGCCGGACATTAATTTGCCGGTCAGCCATCCGGCGATAACACCGATGATCAGAAAATACAGAAGATCCATGCGTGCCCTCCGGAGCAAGAACTCTGCGCGGAACCTCGCAGACGTCTTAAAACAGGATGCGCGGAA
>JACQZS010000050.1 GCA_016213725.1 Acidobacteriota bacterium
GATGTCGTGCGAGATCCTGTCGATGATCAGCGCATACGGGCTCGGTAGATCCATGCGGAATGCGCCCGTTACCAGGCTCTCCGCAGCCACCCCATCCACCTTGCGCGAGTTGATCCGCTCCACCAGCGCCGTCGGGAAGGTATTCTCCATCCCGTAGAGCAGCCCGATCTTCTTCATGCGCTCCTCCTGATCTAGCCAAAATACTTCTTCGCCATCAATTGCCACAAGGGCCAGTCGTGCACTGCGCCCAGTCCCCAGAAATCGAACCAGTGCGGTAGGCCTTTCTCCCGGAAGATTCCCGCAATCCTCTGATTCTCACCCAGGCAGATGTCATGCTCGCCGGCGGCGAATACCCAGCCAATGTTGTTCCGGTATTGATCCAGGTACCACGGGTCGGATAAGTTCGGCAGAAAATCCACCGGGTTGTTGAAGTAGCAGTTCTCGTCGTAGTGCCCGTCCAGGAACTGCCGCATGTCGTACGCCCCGCTCATCGAAACGCAGTGCGATACGGCGTCTGGATGCCGCAAAGCGAAGTTCGTCGCGTGATACCCGCCGAAGCTGCACCCGGTCACCGCCACCCGGTGCGCCTGCGTCCTGCTCCGCATCAGAGGCACTACCTCCTCCAGCACGTAGCTCTCATACGCCATGTGCCGCCGCACCCGGTCCGCCGGATGCGCTCCGCGGTTATACCAGCTCTCCGCATCCACGCTGTCCACGCAAAACAGCATCAATCTGCCGTGATCCAGTTCCCAGCTCAGGGCGCCCACCATGCCCCTGTCTTCATACTCGTAGAACTTACCTTTGGAACTGGGAAAAACAAGCACCGGCTTCCCGCCATGCCCGAACGCCAGCAACTCCATCCCCCGGCCCAGCCTGTGACTGTACCACTGATGATATTCGCGATTCATGCATTGCTCCCAGATCCGGCCCGCCCCCGGCAGGCATCAACCCAGTCTAGCTGAACCACTCCGGTTCCTGCCCCTGCGCCGGAGCTAAGCAATTGACCCGAAGGAATTTTGGGCGAAGGCCTGAACTTGGCTCACGGTTCTGCCGATAGAGGAGATGATGACGGCTAAGCCCATGACCCGGCCGGCGGCACTCATCTGTGCGCTCCTGCTGGCGTCGTGTGTCTTCGCGCAATCTTATTCTTTTCAGTCGTTTGACTTCTACAGCGGCCTCATGAATCTGGCCGTCGAGAGCATCCTCCAGGATCGCGAGGGTTTTCTCTGGGTTGGCACCCAGAATGGCCTTTACCGCTACGATGGGCGGCGCTTCACGGAATTCGGTACCAAGGAGGGCGTCCCCGCTACCTTTCTCACCTGCCTGCAGCAGACCCCGGACGGAACCTTATGGCTCGGCTCGACGAAAGGGCTCTTCCGGCGAGTCGGAGACCACTTCGAATTCGTAGAGCTTCCAGGCCTGAAATCGCAGCGCGTCAATGGTGCCGGGGGATTGGCATCGGATTCGCGCGGACGCCTGTTTGTTTCCACGGTCAACGGCCTCTACATCGGCACCCGAATCCCGGGTTCCAGCATTTGGCAGTTCCGGCTGGTTGGAAATCCGCCGGAATCCGACGGCGACTACAAGCGGACAACTTCCGCCGCTGTTCTCGTTACCAGGGCGGGTCAGGTCCTCTTCGCCTGCGGCACATCTCTGTGCCGGTTGGACCCGGACGACAAGCCCGTGTTGTTCGACGCGCAGCCGCCCAAGGGCTACAACCAGTTCCTGCTGGAAGACACGAAAGGCAACCTCTTTGCCCGTCAACGTCCTGATATTTATGTTCTAAAGGCGGGCACCCGCTCTTTCGTACCCCTTGCCTGCCCCCGGGACCTGCGTACTCCCTGGACCCCCCAGCTCGGTCAGGATTCCGACGGACGGGTCCTGGTCCCCATGTTCGACGGTCTCGGCATTTGGGATGGTTCCGAATGGCAGTTCATCGGCAAGAAGCAGGGCCTTCCCGGCAACTCGGTCGCCTCCGCTTACCGAGGCCGCGAAGGCACCATCTGGCTTGGCATGAACGGCCGCGGGCTGGTCCAATGGATGGGATACCGCGAGTGGGAAGGATACCTGGAGTCCTCCGGCCTGGAGAGCGAGACCATCTGGCAGATCTTTCCTGAGCCCGGCGGGAAGGTGTGGGTAGCCACCGCCGCCGGACTATTTCACGGCGATCGTTCGGGCGCCGGATACAAATTCCAACGCCATCCCGCGCTCGGTACCACGGAGATCCAGGCGATGGACCAGGCTCCTGACGGTACCCTCTGGATCGCACTGCGCGGCTACGGGATCGGCCAACTGAACCCGAAGACTGGTCAGTTCCGCAAGTTTCCCTACGCCATCCCCGATCCCGAGGCTAAGGCCATCACGGATGTCGAGGTGACTCGTGACGGCCGAGTCTTTCTTACCGCCGACCTCAAGCAGGGCTTTTTCCAACTCTCTCCCAAGGGGAAGCTGGAAGCCGTCCAGGTGGATGCAGAGCTCCGGCCCCGCGGCAACTTCGTGCGTGAAGCGCCCGACGGCAGTCTCTGGTTCGGCACTGTGGAGGGATTGTTCATCCAGCGCGGCGGGGTGTGGCGGCGCTACACCACTCAAGAAGGTCTTGCCGATAACGCCGTCCTTGGCGTAGAGTTCGGACCCAAGGGTCAAACCTGGCTGGTCTACCAGTTTTCGCATGGCCTCTCCCGCGTCCAGGAGTCGGCCTGGCGTCTGCGTTTCGAACACGTCGGCGTCGAAGAGGGCTACCCCTCCCGCCAGGTCTATTTCGCCCGATACGACGCTCTCGGCAAACTCTGGGTCGGCACCGATCGCGGCATCGGCATCTTCGATGGCAGATACTGGACCCAGTACCACCGCGGAGACGGTCCCATCTGGGACGACTGCGACACCGATGCCTTCGCTGCGGAGCCTGACGGCACCGTCTGGATCGGTACGAGCGCCGGCCTGTCGCGCTTCCAGGAGAGATCCGGCAAAGTCGACCTCGGAGCCCCGGTCACCGTCATCACCCAGGCCAAGCTTGGCACCGCTTCCTTTGACCCCTCCCAACGCGTCAAAGTCACTTATCGTCAAAACACTCTCGACGTCCATTTCTCCGTGCTTGCCTTCGCCCGCCCCAAGGGACAGCGCTACCGCTATCGCGTCGTGGGCCTTTCCGAAGAGTGGAAAGAAACCGTTCAGCCTGAGGTTCAGTTCCCTGAACTGCCGTCCGGCCATTACCGCCTGGAGGTTCAGGGCTACGATGGCTATCGCAATTGGAGTCGCCATCCTGCCGTCTTCGAGTTCCGCATCAGCCCGCCCTGGTGGGCTCACCCGCTCTTTCGGCTCGGCGTGGTCCTGCTCCTCGCTGCCGGAGTGCTCCTCTACCTGCATCGCTCCAAGCTGCGGCATGTCCGCGAAACGCGCCGCCTGGAAAAGGCCGTCGATGAGCGCACCCGCCAGCTGCGTCTCGAGAAGGAACGCAGCGAACGTGCCAACCGCCTGAAGGACGAGTTCTTAGCCAACATCAGTCACGAAATCCGTACGCCCATGAACGGCATTCTCGGTATGACCCAATTGGCTCTCACCACAGATCTCGACGACGAGCAAAGAGATTACCTCGAAACCGTCAAACTCTCCGCCGACAGCCTGCTGAGCCTCCTAAACGACATCCTCGACCTGTCCAAGATCGAGGCCGGCCACATGCAGATCAGCCCCGAGCCGTTCGAGCTGCGCGCTCCCATCGAGCAGGCCGCAAAGACCCTCTCTTCGCGTGCCACTCAGAAGGGCATCTCCATCGCCACCACGTACGCCGAAGACCTTCCGGAGCGCCTCTGCGGCGACGAACAGCGGCTCCGGCAAATTGTCCTGAACCTCCTCGGCAACGCTGTCAAGTTCACCGAGCAAGGCGGGGTCCAGGTGCAGGTCTCCGGCCGGCCGACGCCGGAAGGCGACTTTGAACTCCGCATCGCCGTCACCGATTCGGGCATCGGCATTGCAGAAGACCAGCAACGTGTCATCTTCGAGGCCTTCCGCCAGGCCGACGGCTCCGTTACCCGGCGCTATGGCGGCACTGGACTCGGCCTCGCCATCTCCTCCCGTCTCGCGCAACTCATGGGTGGAGGTATCGGCGTGCGCAGCGAACTGGGCCGGGGCAGCACGTTCACAGCTACAGTCCGCGCGGCTTTCGTCGACGCGGCCGGATCAGCGAGTCTCGCCAGCCCGGGTTCTGAAGATGACCGCGAATTAGCCGGTCTCCGCATCCTCCTTGCCGAGGACAACGAGGTCAACCGTCGCCTCGTCGAACTGATCATGAGCCGCCACGGTCATCAGGTTACCGCCGTTGGTGACGGTCAAAAAGCCGTCGAAAAGGCGTCAAAACAGCTGTTTGATCTCGTCCTGATGGATGTTCAGATGCCCAACATGGATGGTCTGGAAGCCACACGCCAGATCCGTGCGCTCGAACGGGCTGTCGGCCGTCATACGCCCATTCTGGCTCTCACCGCCAACGCCATGAAGGGTGACAAGGACATCTGCCTTGAGGCGGGCATGGACGGCTACATCCCCAAGCCATTCGAGACGGATCAGCTTCTGTCCGCCATAGAACTCGCTTCAAGCAAGCGCAACTCCTAGCCCTTCACCGGAACGGATCCCATCCCGCCGCTCCCATCTTCACGCCCGCAAACCAGACCTCGCCTGCCTTGCCCTTCTGCACGGTTCCGATTCGCGTCAACCCGCGCGGGGCAAGCACACCCTCCGGAATTGTGCACAACAGCTCGTAGTCCTCACCTCCACCCAGCGCCTGTTCCAGCGTCGCGCCGGGCGCCGCCGGCAATACTCCATCCAGCCAGGCCGACACGCCGGACTCCTCGCACATCCGCCGCAAGTCCAGCGCCAGTCCGTCACTCAAGTCCATGCATGCCGACGCCTTGCCCCGCAGCTTCCGGCCCAGCTCCAACCTCGGCGCCGGCTTTTCTCGATAGCCGCTCACTGCCGCGTGCCCCAGTGCCCCGGAAACATAGATTCCGTCCCCTACTCTGGCCCCCGTTCGCCGCAACGCCTCCCCCATAGGCGACACACCCAGCACCACCACATCCGCCGTCAACTTCTCGCTCCGGGTCACATCTCCGCCGACCACAGAGACCCCAAACTTCGTTCCCAACTCCCCCACTCCCTCATAGAATCCCTTCACCCACCGCAGGCCCGCCCACTTCGGCAGCGCCAGCGAAACCAGCGCCCAGCGCGCCTCGCCCCCCATCGCCGCCACGTCGCTCAACCCGCGCCCCAGCGCCTTCCACCCCACATCGGCCGCCGTGTGCGTCTTCCGCCGGAAATGCACGTCTTCGATCACGAAGTCCGTCGTTGCCAGCAACTCCTCGCCCCGCCCCAGCCGCAGAATCGCGCAATCGTCGCCGATCCCCAGCGCCACACCCCGGCCTTTCCCGCCGCAGCACGCCCGGATCGCCGACACCAGCGACAGTTCGTCCATAGCCCTATTCTCCGGCTTCCAGCACCAGCCCTGAAGGCAGCTCCTCTCCGAACACCCGTGCCATCGACTCCAGGTCGCTCAAGCCCTCGCCCTCAAACAGCGCCAGCAACTCCGGCGATCCCGCCAGCGTCCGCCGCACCATCTCCAGCGATGCCGGCGCCAGATCCCGCGCCCCATCTCCAGTCGACTGCCCCAGCCGCGCAATGCACTCTTCCGCGCCCTTCAGCTTCGCAATGCTCTCAATCCACCTCGACGCCGTCGCCGCCGGCAGCACCTGGTTCACCGGCCCATAGAACAGCTTCCTCGATCCCACCCGGGCCAGGCACCAGAAGTCGCTCGCATTCGGCTCCGCCCGCCGCCGCCGCTCCAGCGCGTTGCACAACTCCGTCCGCGTGCCCGCCGGAAGCATCTCCAGCGATGCCGCGCACCGCCACATCTCCCGCTCCGTGCTCGCGTTCAGCCTTTGCGGCTTGCCCTTCGGCATCAGCGCCCAGGCCATCCGCTGGTACACATCGGCCTGCTGGTTCTTGTTCAACCCCCCGGCCACACGCCCCCAGAAGATCCACCACTGCGTCTCGTTCTCGGCCTTGTTGTCGAACGCCAGTCCCTGCGCCCACACGCGCCGCGCCAGCTCGATCCGGTAGTCGTCGCCCGGATGCCCGAACCCCGGCCGCAGACACAGGCTCGCCAGGTTCAGCCACCGCAGCTCGTGCCCGGCCGACTTCCGCCGGCCTTCATGGCACTCCAGGAACACATCCGCCAGCTTCCGGATCACCTCCAGCGGCCACGAGTTCCGCCCTAGCGCCAGCGTCTCTTCCAGCCGTCCCGGCAGCGCCTCCGGCGCCAGGCTTCCTTTCTCGAACGTATCCCGCACCAGCTTCTCCGCCAGCGCCACAGCCTCGGCACTGATCACAGCCACCGGCTTCGCTCTCTTTACCTGCTCCGCCATCACCGGCTTTCGCAGCTCAAACTGCAGCCGCCAGCGATGTTCGCTCACCTTCGATTCGGCCCAGATCTCCAGCGTCCCCACCTCGCTCAAGTGTGCGCCTAGCCTCACCGGCACCAGCCGCTCCTCGGCCTTCTTGCCAAACCGGATCACCGCCTCCAGCGGCGCATGCAGGTGCAGCCCTTCGCCCACCTCTGTAGCCGCGAACTCCACCACATCGCCCACCTGGTCTTCCGTCCGCGTCAGTGACGAATACAGCCGGAATCCCACCGCCTTGTTCGCCACCAACTGCAGGTTCTCCAGATCCAGGCTCAGCGACGATCCCTCTTCCGTCCCCCGCGGCACCAGGCACACCGTCTTCAACTTCTCGGCGTCCGCACTCTCCACCCCCAGGTAATACGCCCGCGGCAATCCGCCCCGCACCAGCACGCCCGCCCCCGTGCCGCGCACATACGAGTAGTAGGCCGCGCCCACGGAAACCGCCAGATCCAGCTCGTTGTTCTCGAACACCATTGGCCGCTTGCCAAACCAGCTCTCCACCACGTCCGTCACGCGCTGCCGCAGAATCTCCGGAATGAAGAACCCGCCATTGAACAGAATCGCGTCCGGCGCCGGAGATCCGGACGACTCCAGAAACGCCGCCAGATGCCGCGTCACCGCCGGGTCGCTCACATACGGCAGCCCGATCTCCCGGAACAGGCTCTTCTTGTCGTCCACCGGCTTCTCGTCCTTGCCGCAAAACGGCAGGAATCCATCCAGAGCCAGTTCCAGCGCCTCTTCCTTCGAAACACTCGCCTTCAGCGTGCCGCCGATCAACGACGATCCGCTCCCCAGCACCGTGATCTCCACGCTCTCCACCCCGCCCGGTCCCAGCAGCTTCTCCTTCGCCGCCGAGCACTGCCGCCGCAGCGCGCTTCTCTGCCGCAGCGCCAGTTGCGTATTCAGCTTCGATTCCACCAGCCACGCCAGCGTCAAATCCAGATTGTCCCCGCCCAGCAGCAGGTGCCTGCCCACCGCCGTCCGCGTGAACGTCACCCGGTCCTGCTCTCTCGAAACCCGGATCACCGTGAAGTCCGACGTGCCGCCGCCCACATCCACAATCAGCACCGTCATCCCGTCGAACAGCGCCTTCTGCGACTGCGACAGGTGGTTCGCGATCCACGCATAGAACGCCGCCGCCGGCTCTTCCAGCAGCGTCAATCTCTCGATCCCCGCCTCGTGTGCCGCCTGCACCGTCAGCTCGCGGGCTTCCTCGTCGAACGAAGCCGGCACCGTCAGCACCACTTCTTGCTCGCTAATCGAACCTCGGCCCGATCCCTCCCACGCCGCCGCCATCTGCTTCAGATACCGCGCCGAAGCCTCCACCGGAGAAACGATCCGCCCCGCCTCTTGCGCGTCCCAGGGCAGGATCTTCGCGCTGCGGTCCACCTCGGAATTCGCCAGCCAGCTCTTGGCCGAATGCACCAGCCGCGTCGGCACCAGCGCGCCCTGCTCGCGCGCAAACTCGCCCACCGCGCCCTCGCCTTCCAAATACAGGAACGAAGGCAAAGTCCGCCGCGGCTCCACCGCTCCGCCCGCCACCTGCTGCGGAATCTCCAAGACGTGCACCGGCGGAAAGTCCGCCCCTTCCGCCTCTCGCGGGTCAATGAACGCGAACGCCGAGTTCGTCGTGCCGAGGTCGATCCCTATCTTCATGCTTGCCTACCTGCGTTTGGATTCCCGCACCTGGAATTCGAGCTTCCAGCGCCGCCCCGCGTCTGTTTGCGCCGCGCACCACAGCTCCAGCACGCCCGTCTCCGTCACGTGCGTCTCCAGCGCTACCCGCACCACCTCGCCCGCCTTGCCCTCCAGGCAGACCTCCATCGGAGCCAGCTCTTCCAGCTCCGCCGGAATCTCGTCCAGCATCTCGCCCACCGCATCGTGCTTCCGCACCGCCGAAGAAAAGAACCGGAACTCCGCCGGCTCGCCCACTTGCAGCGCGAATTCGCGCCCCGGCACCGCCGCGCCCGTGCCCTCTTCCATTCCGAACGGAACCACCGTCAATGCCTTCAACGGAGCCGCGAAACCCGGCACCGCCGGCATCGCGCTCTCAATCCCGATGTAGTAGCTCCGCGCCACGCCGCCGCGAATCCGCACGCCGCCCGTCTGCCGCACGCGCCCATAGTGCGCCGCGCCTCGCGCCACCGCGTGCATCAGGTCTTCGCCTTCCAGCGCCGCGGCCGCCTCGCGGCCTTCCGCCGCCAGCCAGCCGTTCAGCACTTCCAATACCCGCTCCCGCAGGTGCGCCGCCTTGAACACGCCGCCGTTGAACAGCACGTGCGTCGGGCACTTCAGCTTGCCGTCTTCGCCGCGCAGAAACCGCGCCAGGTGCCGCGTAATCCCCGCATCGGTCTCGTACGGCAGCCCCACTTCCATCAGCCCGGACTTCCGCCGCCGCTCCGGCATCTCATTCGACCCGCACACCGGGAAGAAGCCGTCCACCAGCAGCGTCTCCACTTCCTCCCGCGTCAGCTTCCCCCGAATCGTGCCGCCGATCAACGACGATCCGCGCCCCAGCAGCGTCACCGCCGCCTCTTTGGCCTTGGGGTTCGACAGTAGTTCTTCCTTCGCCAGCCGGCACTGCTGCCACAGCGATTGGAACTGCAGCGCATCCAGCTTCGGCAGCCGCTGCGCCGCCGAATGCGCCAGCGACAGGTCCATGTTGTCTCCGCCCAGCAGCAGGTGGTCGCCCACCGCCACGCGCTCCAGTTCCAGCGCGCCGGCCTTGTCTGAAACCGTGATCAGCGTGAAATCCGTCGTGCCGCCGCCCACGTCGATCACCAGGATCAGATCGCCCGGGCCCACCCGCTCCCGCCAGTCGTCGTGCCGTTCCAGCCACGCATAGAACGCCGCCTGCGGCTCTTCGAGCAGTATCACTTTCCGGTAACCCGCTTGCTCCGCCGCCTTCTGCGTCAACTGCCGCGCCACCTCGTCGAACGACGCCGGCACCGTCAGCACCACCTGCTGTTCATCGAACGGCTCGCCGGGGTGCTCGAACTCCCAGGCGTCCTTCATATGCTCCAGGTACGCCCGGCTCGCCTCCACTGGAGAGACGCGCGGTGCTCCATCGGGAGCGTTCACCGGCAGAATCGCCGCCGTCCGGTCCGCGCCCGTATACGAAAGCCACGACTTCGCCGAAGTCACCAGCCGGCCCAATGACTCCGCCCCGCGCCGTGCCGCCAGCCGGCCCACAATCCGCGGAGCGTTCTCTTCCCACGGCAAGTCCAGAGCGCCGGCCGGGAACTCACCCTCGCGCGGCAGATACAGCGACGATTCCAGCAGCGGCTCGGCAAACACTTCGCCCGCAGCCACCAACTGCGGGATCCTGTACAACTCCACCGCGCCCTGCGCAGCTTCGCCCCCTTGCTGGCCTGCCTGCGCAAAACCGCAATTCGTCGTGCCCAGGTCGATTCCGAGAAATCGCAAGGTTGGCTATTCCACTTCCAGTTCGGCCGCGGCCAGAATCGTCAGGTTCTGCTTCGGGCTCACCGCCGGCAGTGTGACCGTGTCCGTGCGCCAGCCCTTATGCCGCAGCAGGCCGCCGTTGGGCTTGCCCTGCGGAGGCAGGTTGCCGATGAACTTCACCGCGCCCGCCTCGCGCGCCAGCGCTCCGGCGGACTCGGGCTTCACAAACGTGCCTTCCACCCCATCGATCACCGGCGCCAGCTTGAAGTGCTTCTTCAGCGTCTCCTGGCACTGCTTGTGCACGTTCTTCACCGCCGCGCCCACCTGGTCGTCGCTGTAGGGGGTGATGTCTTCCATGAAGAAATCGAGCATCCGCGCGTCCCGCTGCAAAATACCCAGCAGCTGCAGCGCGCCCGTCTCCGGCTTCACCGCGCCTTCCTTCGGCGGCTCCGGGGCCTTCTTCACGGGTGCTTTCGAGTAACCATGTTCGCGCGCGATATCCTCCGGCAGAGATCCACCGAGGATCGAAAAAAAGGCGCGAAACGCCATACCAACACGGCTCAAGGGCGGTTTACCTCCAATATTCCAGGATACACCGCCCCCTCCCCCATTCCCCCGGACGCCAGCCCGGGGCCTCCTCGCCATCCCTGTTCCCCCGGACGCCAGTCCGGGGTTGCAGCCCCGCTTACCCCTCCGCCCGCCGCGACACCAGCAAACTGCCTCCGGCGATGGTCATCACCACCAGGTTCGAAATCACCACCGGCATCGCATGGATCATCAGCCCATAACCAACCCACAGCGAAGCCGCCACCAACTGCACCTTCCTTAGTGCGCTGGCGCTCTTCAGAAAGTACGAACTGGCAAACACGGCCGTAGCCGCATACCCCAGCCATTCCAGTGAATTCATCTTTCCTCCTCAGGCCGCCGCCGGAGCCTCATTCCGCTCCGTGATGGTCAGTGAATCCGTGCGAACCTTGCTCCAGCCCTGCAGTGCCAATCCGTGCGAATCGAACAGCGCGCGAATCTGCGTCGATTCCCAACCCAGAATCTCCTCGCACACCGGCACCAGCACGCTCAGCGCGTCGTCGCTCAGCACCGTGCGCTTCGCAATCTGCGTGATGAACTTGTTCTCCGATACGGCAATGGTCAGCCCATCGTGCCGGTTCAGATTTAGCATCACGTGCACGTCGCTGCTGCCGTCGCCCACATACACCACGCGGTCGTACGTCACGCTTTTCTGGGCGCAGATCTCCTCGAGCACCGCCACTTTCCCATAGCCCGCGCCGACGTGGGCAATCCTCTCGATCTCCCCCGTCCCCGGGTTGAAGCAGAGCTTCGTGCCATGAATGTTCTCCCTCGGAACAATGCCCTCCAATGCGGACTGGATCACCTCTTCCGGCGCCGCCGAAATCACGTGAAAAGAAAAGTGGCAGCCGTCCAGATCCTCCAGCATCTTCGCCAGCAGGCCGATGTTGCGCTTCAAGCGAATTCGCTTGCCCACCTCCCACAGGTGCTCTTTCCGCACGCGCCGGTACTCCGGGTCGTGCAGCAGCAGGTAGGCCAGTTCGCCGCCCTGCTGCACAAAGTGCATCTTCGCCAGCCCATCGACCTTTCCCTGAAATCCACGCGTCTCCAGCAATTCGCTCAGCACTATTCCAGAGTCGTTAAAACTCAGCGTGTGATCGAAATCGCTGGCCAAAATATAGTTCTTTCGCGGTTTATTTCGTTCGCTCATAATTTGTGTAATTCCTTCCCGCTTGCCTGGAGACACACCAGGATCCCAGTCCCGGGTATCGTGTTTATGCCGGTCTCGTTACAAGTGCATGACTCCGGCGTTCAAAAGCACTCTGTCGGCGAGTGCGGACGAATCGGAGCACCGGAGCAATGGAATAATGGACGAGGGGAAAATGGCGGCGGGGCCAAGAGGAAACTGTACCTTTAGATTACTTCATTCTTGGGGTTTTGTCACGTGCCCGCGCTCAGAACCGCCCCGGCAGCACATGCCGGAACACGGCCCAGAAATGGCATACGCTGCCCCCCAGGACAAACACATGCCATACCGCGTGCGCATACTTCTGCCGCCACGCGTAGAACAACACCCCCAGCGTGTACAGCGCCCCGCCCGCCAGCACCCAGGCGAAGCCCTGCCAGGTCATGGCCGCCAGCAGCGGCCGGATCACCACCACCGCCATCCAGCCCATTGCCACATAGATCCCCGTCGACAGCACCTCATGCCGCCCCGTGAGAAAGCAACACTTCATTACGATCCCGGCCACCGCCAATGCCCACACGGCGCCCAGCAGCGGCCACCCCCACGCGCCGCGCAGCGTTATCAGCGCGAACGGCGTATAGGTGCCCGCGATCAACAGGTAGATCGACGAATGATCGATTATCCGGAACACCCGCTTGGCCCGCTCATTGGTCAGTGCGTGGTACAACGTCGAAGCCAGATACAGCAGCACCAGGGTCGTTCCGAAGATCGCTCCCGCCGTCACCTGCCACGCGTTGCCCCGCAACGCGGCGCTCACCACCATCAGCACCAGCGCCGCCACGCTCAACGCCGCGCCGATTCCGTGCGTCACGCTGCTGGCGATCTCTTCTCCGAGTGTTGCCTTCGTTGCCACGGCGCCCACAACTCCCAGCCTACCTCTTACGCGGCGGATGTGATCTCGTCCACCACCCTGTGCGCCGAATCCAGTGCCCCTTGAATCCACCCTGTCCACCGCGACGTATGTTCCCCGGCGAAGTGAATCCGCCCCTCTCGCTGTGCCGCCGCCGCAATCCTCTTCAGCTGCCCCGGTCCGTAATCCGGCGACAATCCGCGCACCCAGGGGTCTGCCGCCCAGCTCTTCACCCGCACGCTTTCAAAGTGCTCCCGAGCCCCGGGAAATACCTGCTCCGCGTCTGCCAGCGTCACCGCCAGCCGGTCCCTCGCCGTCATCTTATCCAGCTTCTCGGCCTTCGGCCCGATCGTGTAGCTGATCAACAATCCCCGCTTCTCCGCCTCCGCCGGACCCAGCGCCCAGAACCGTTCGCTCAACAGGTCCGTGTAAGCGAAGCCGTTCCGCCCCTTCTCGCGCCAGAACTGCCGCCGCATTTGCAGGAAGATCTTGTCGGAAGCGAGGTAAGGCATCCCCGCCGTCAGCTCCTGCTTCTGTGCCGGCAGCCTCGCTCCTTCAAACAACCCGCCGGTTACCGAGAACGGCAGCGCGCAAATCAAGTGCGGCGCCGTATGTTTCTGCCTCTCCCCCTCGTGTTCCACAATCAACGTTGCGGAGCTGTCGCTCTGTTCCATCGCCACAATCCGGTGTCCGTACCGGATCCGCGCCCCCAGCCGCTCCGCCAGCGCGAACGGCAGTTTGTCATTGCCGCCTGCGATGTGAAAGTAGCTCTTCTCCACGTGCTCGCTCACCGCGTCCAGAAACGTCAGCCCCGCGCCGAATGTCGTCGCAAACCCAAAGTTCACCAGTTCCACCGCGTCCGCCGAAAGACCCCGTTTCTTCAGATACTCGGCGATCGGTCCCTCGTCCTGCGCCATCACCGCATCCGGCACCTGCCGCAACCTGTTCTGCTTCACGGCCTGCGCCACCGCCGGGCCGAAGTACTTCGCCGCCATCCCCTCGCGGCCCAATTTACGCTCTTCCGCCGTGAGGTTCAGCGGCCACTCCGGCTCCTTGCCGTTGCGCACCGTCAGGTCCTGCCCGCGCACGTGAAATGTGTCCAGGCCCACCGGCGCATGGAACGGCTCCAGCGCCAGTCCGAACTCCCGCGCATAGCTCAGCGTCAGAAAGTGAGTATCCGGAATCCGCGTCGCCCCGGTCTCGGCCGTGAGACCCGGCGCCAGCCCTTCCCGCAGGGTCTGCACGCGCCCGCCCGGCCGCCCTTGCCCCTCGAAAATGGTGACGTCATATCCGCGTCGCACCAGTTGCAGTGCGCTCGCCAATCCGGCCATGCCGGCTCCGGCGATCAGTACGCGCTTCGCTGCCGGAGTTTGTCCGCGCAGCGCGGCGCCCGCCGCCGGAACGGCGCGCAGGAATTGCCTGCGATTCACAAGGGATGTCATTTTGGCTCCAATCCCAGGGCGTCCCAGATTGGGCCAGTATAGCGCGCGCGCTTAACCCAGAATCTTCTTCCCGATCGGCCCTGGCCCGAAATCCATCCTGGCCTCTTTGATCGAGAGCCCCGCGATCTCGATCTTCGACAGATCGGCCGATCCCAGCCCCGCCGCCTCCGCCAGCAGCAGCGTGTTGTCTCCACGCACAAACGGACCCTGCCCCCGCGTGGCTCGCGGATCATAGCCCATCACCGCCGTGCACACCGTGTCCACGCAAACCTGATTTCGTCCCACCAGCATCAGGTGCGGGCTGATCTTCTCCACGCCCTGGTTCCACTCGCCCTCGCCGCCGCGAATCGTATCGATCCCGTCTACGATCGACAGGTCCACCGGCCGGATCGCGCACAGGTCCACCACAATGCGCGGCACCCGGTAGCCCGACTCTCTCGGCGACTCCGGCTTCAACTCCTGCGGTACGCCCTTCGGCGGTTTCTTCGTGCCGTTGTGCCCGATGGCCGGCCGCTCCTGCGTCGGGTTCTCGTTCCCGTTCTCCCCCGCATCGCCGCCGTAGAGCGAGCACGGCGTCAGCCCGAAGTTGTTCTTCATGGTCATCGTCACGCCCGCGATCCAGTGATTCTTCAGCTTCGACATCGAAACGTAGGCATCGCAGTCCGTATAGGAGTGGTTCAGCATGTACTCGCCGAAGACATAACCGCCGAACGGCACCTTCGATGTGACGTACTGCTTTCCACGGCCCAGCGTGTTCGTGTTCTCCCACTCCACCTTGGTCCCGCAGTTCTCAATCGCCTGGATGTCCAACCCGTAGCGCGCCCACAAGTCCATCTCTTGGCCGCCCGGAAAGAAACTCTCCAGCAGTCTGATCCGCTTCGCCCCGGCGCGCGCCATGAGCTGGCACATCGCCAGCACTGTGCCAGGCTCCGTGCGATACGGCAGCTGCTCTTTCACGGGAAACCGCCCCGGATTGCCCGTCAGGTTCAGCTTCAGCGCCACGGTCTTGTTCTTTACAATGCCGCTCAGCCCGCCCGCCTGGTCGGTCATCTTCTTCAACAGGTCGTACATCGGCTTGTCGTAAGCGGCAGCCCGGGCCACCGCTACCGTGGTTGCCGGAGCGGTTGCTCCGAACAGCGCCGGGGCGGCGGCGGCTAGCTTGAAGGCATCGCGGCGTGAAAGCGTCATGCGTCGATTATGCACCGAAACCGTTCAACTCCGGGGTATACTTCGGTTTTCTATGATGCGGCGAAACTGGATCTCTTTCGTGGCGGGCGCGCTGGCCCTTTCGGCTCTCCCTGTCGCGGCGCAGAAGATGGTGCCCACCGGCGGGGGCCAGGTGGTGATCATCACCGGCCCTCCGGGCAGCGGCAAAAGCCTGCAGGCCGGCAAGCTCGGCAAGAAATACAAGGTGCCCGTCATCTCCCTTTCCAAGTTGGTGCAGGACGGCACCAACAACCACGAGAAAGTGGCCGGTGCGGCCGCTGCGGCGCTCGCCTCCGGCGAGATGCTGGCAGATGACGCCGCCATCCAATTGCTCAGCGCCCGCATCAATCAGCCCGACGCCGGCCGCGGCTTCATTCTCGACGGCTATCCCATCAGCGAGGCCCAGGCCCGCTACCTCGATCAGTTCGTCATCAACAACAAGCTGCAAACCCCCAAGGTCGTTGTCCTCGAAGCCGCCGATGACGTCACCCGTGCCCGCCTGCTTAAACGCAAACGCGCCGACGACAGCGCCGAGAACATCGACCGCCGCCTGAAGGAGTATCACCACGAGGAGGCCTTCCTCAACTCCTGGTACAAACCCGCCAATACCGTCAGGGTCGACGCCACGCTGCCCCCTGAGCAGGTATTCGCCCGCATGGAAGAAGGGCTCATCGAGATCTTCCGCAAAAAGGAGTTCAAGGGCCGCGCCCCTGCCGCGAAGTAGCGCTCAGTTCACCCCCGGGTCGGCGTATAATCGACCCACCATGGAACTCTCCCGCCGACAGATGCTCGCCTCCGCCGCCTTTGCCGCCGCCGCGCCCCCGGCCGGCGTCACGCACTATGTCCGCTTCGCCGCCGCGGGCCGCAGCTCTTACGGCCGCCTCGAAGGCGACCAGATCCAGCCACTCTCCGCCGAGCCTTGGGCGAATCCCAAGCCGGCCGGCAAACCCATCGCCGCCTCTGCGGCCAAACTGCTCCATCCCTGCCTGCCGCCGAAGGTGCTGGCCGTGGGCCGCAACTACAAGTCCCACCTCGGCAAGGAAACTCCGCCCTCGCGGCCCGAACTGTTCTACAAGCCCATCACCTGCCTGATCGGACCCGGCGAGAGCATCGTCATCCCCACCGGCTCCAAGGCCACCAACTATGAGGGCGAACTCGTCATCGTCATCGGCAAGGCCTGCCGCCACGCCTCTCCCGCTGAAGCCAAAGCGGCCATCTTCGGCTACACCTGCGGCAACGATGTGAGCGAGCGCGATTGGCAGGGCGGTCCCGACAAAGACATGCAGTGGTGGCGCGCCAAAGGTTCCGACACCTTCGGTCCCCTCGGCCCCGTGATCGCCGCCGGCATCGACCCCGCCGCCGGCCTCCAACTCCAAACGCGCCTGAACGGCCAGGTCGTCCAGAAGCAGAGCACCTCTGACCTGCTTTTCAACTGCACCGACGTCGTGGTCTTCGCCTCCAGGTTCGTCACGCTCACGCCCGGCGACGTCATCTACACCGGCACGCCCGGCTCCACCAAGCCCATGAAGTCCGGCGATGTCGTGGAGGTCGAAATCGACAAAATCGGCGTGCTGCGCAACCCGGTGAAAGGCGCCTGAGCCCGCCCGCCCAACTGTTCAAAGCAGGCCGCTGAGCCGCCCGAAATCGGCAGGTGCTTCCACAAACCTCACGCCCGCGCGCCGGGCGCATTCGCCGTCCACCTCCGCTCTGTCTCCCACGTAGATCGCCCGCTCCGGCGCCACCCCCAGGCGTGCGAGCGTCGCCAGCAGTCCTCTTGGGTCCGGCTTGTAGGCCTGTACATCCGCATCGCCGGCGCTGGTCACCGCAGAGAAGAACTCCGCCAGGCCAAGCGCCTCCAGCTTCGCCTGCGCCGGATAGTCGGAGAGCACGGCCAATGAAATGCCCTTGGCCTGCGCCGCCGTCAACAGCTCCCGCAGCCCGGGCCGTGCCGCGCCGCCCAGCAGCTCGAGCGGAGCCTCTTCAAACCACTGGCCGACCAACGCGCGGACTTGGTCCTCGCCCACGCCGCAAAGCTCCGCCGCCCTCCGGTATTGATCGCCGGGAATCCGCCATGCCGCCTCGGAGCGGCGCAGCTCTTCCAGCGCCCGCCGCCAGGCGCTGAGTACGCGGGCCGCCCGCCACAGCCGCCAAGGATGGCCGGCATAGCCCCGGACCAGCCGAATGGCCATACGCCACCGTAGCGGCCCGGCATCGTAGAGCGTGCCGTCCACGTCGAACACGATGGCGCGCGGCCCGCTCATGATTCGCCGCCCTTCCGCGCCGACATCCACGCGATGGCCGGCAGCGCCAGCGTCGCCGCCGCCCAAAGCGCGGCCAATGCCAGGAAGCCCTCCGCCCCATCGAAGTACGGCCGGTTCACTGCCAGGCGAACCAGCAGCTCTTCGCCTCCCATCCGCTGCGCCTGCTCCAGGTGGAAGTTCTGCATCTTGCCGTCCGGCAGGTGGCGGATCAGTCCGTGATAGTACGGCAGCAGCCAGAACAACATGCCGTAAATATCCAGCGCGATGGCGCCCAGAGTCGCTGCCGGAACAATCCACCGCCGCCCGCGCCGCGGAGTCAGCGTTGCCACTCCGGCATACACCAGGGCGGCCTCGGCGAAGATCACGGCGTAGAGATACCAACCGTTGCTGACCGGCTGCCCGATGGTCAAGTAGGCCGCCACCGCCTGGTAACCCATGGCGGCCAGGAATGGCGCCACCAGCAGCCCGCTCGCCGCCGCCAGCCGCCGCGGCTCGCGAACCTCGGGCTTTGGCAGTTCTGGCCTTAGCATCAGGAGCAGCGCGCCCGCCACGCCGGTCACAATCAACATGCCGCACAAGTGGTAGATCCAGGCGCGCACCTGCAGGAAACTCCACCCGCCCATCCATACGTGGGACAGCACCACCGTATCCAGCGCCTGCCTCCAGTTCATCTGCGGCAGCACCGCGAGCTTGCCGGCCAGCCCCAGGTGGCGGATGGCCACCGTCTGGATTTGGCCTGTCGCCGTCCCGGTCGCCTCCCAGATGAAGCGATACCACCAGCCTGCCGCCAGCGCCGGAATCAGCATCGCCGCGGCCCAGCCGCCCAAGATGCGCCTCCATTGCCGCCGGCCGTTCCACGCCAGCCATCCGGCCAGCACTCCCAGCGGCGCGAAGGCCGTAAGGAAGTAGGCTTTGCTCAGCAGCCCGCAGCCGATCGCAGCCCCCGCCGCCAGCCACCAACGCAGATCTTCCGGCGCCCGCACCAACCGGAGGCCGCACAGCAGCAGCAGCGTGTAGAGCACCACCACCGGCGCCTCGTTGCCCACGCGGCAGACGTCCAGCATCAATCCCGGCATGGCGCAAACGCAGGCCGTCAGCGCCAGTGCCGCGCCCCGGCTTGCCAGCAACTCGGACAGCGCCAGGTACCCCAGCGGAATCATCAACGAGGCCAGCAACAGAGTGGCCATCCTCAGGAACAGGACCCGCGTCGCTAATGGCTGGTCTCTGGCTGCCCACAGCACTGGCTGCATCAGCCAGTAGTACAGCGGCGGCTGTTGCGCTTCCCAGATAGGCTCGAGGTCGGATTGTTGCAGGCGCCACGCTTCGGGGATGCTGCCCTGCCGGAGTTCCAAAGCCTGTCGCTCGTCCACCGCTAGCGCCCAGTACTCCTCATAGGACAACAGTGCCGGGATCATGCCCTTGATGCCCCAGGCTACCGGCCCCGCCTCCAACGAGGCGAGGATCTCCCGCGATGGCCGGTCCACTGCCGGCGCCGGCAGCCGGCCGGTGTTCTCCAGGTGTTGGACGAAGGCAAAGTGCGACCACTCGTCCCATCCCTCCCAGGTGGGCAGCGCCACGCAGTAGAATGCGCCCCGCGCCAGAAAGAACAACCAGACCAGCATCGGCAAAAATCGCCGCACTACTTCGAACGAGGTTGCGGCCATCGCAGGTCTTATTGTATGTAATGGACACCTCATGCAAGCCACGCCGCAGCGCCGCTTCTTCAGTCCGGCCGGCTTGGTCCTCCTGTTCTGGCTCCTGAACGCGGCTCTTTACCCGCTGCTGCTTCCGCTCTGGGACGGCTTCGACGAGCCGTTTCACTACGCCTACGCCCAGCACCTCGCCACCGAGGGCCGCTGGCCGGTTCTCGGCCACACCCCGCTTTCGAAGGAGATCGACAGGTCCCTGCATCTCGCTCCGGCCAGCCACATCGTCCGCCACAACCTGCCTTTTGTGATGACGTTTGGAGAGTTTCACGCCCTGCCGGTCCCCGAGCGTCAGGCCCGCCGGGAGAGTCTGGAGACGATCGATCCTGGGTGGCGCACCCTCCCGCAGCCCGGCACTCTGAACTACGAAGCGCAGCAGCCGCCGCTTGCCTACCTCCTGCCTGCGGCTGTCGATTCCATGGCCGCGCGTCTCCCCCTGGTCCGGAGGGTTCTGCTCGCCAGGTTGGCCGTCTCCTTGGCCGGTGGGGCGCTGCAGCTCTGGCTGACACTCCAATTGGCCTCCGAACTAGGCCTTTCCGTGGCCTGGCAGCCCTTTGTGCTCTTCCTGGTCACCAGCTCGCAGATGTTCTACGCCACTGTCTCGCGAGTCTCCAACGACTGGTTGGCGGTCCCTTTGGGAACTCTGTTCTTCCTGGCGATGCTCCGCTTTCACCGTCAGCCGGGCGTGCGGCACGCCGTAATTCTCGGACTCGCCGTGGCCGCCGGGCTTTTGACCAAGGCCTACTTTCTACCATGGGCGCTTCTGGCTGCTGCTCTGGTCGTCTGGAGTTGGTGGCGACACCTCGCACACGCCCGTGCCGCTCTGGCGGCCGCCGCGGCTATGGCGCTGGCCCTGCCCTGGTACTTGCGGAACGCCGCTCTCTACGGCAGCTTCAGCGGCATGCAGCAGTCCGCCGCAGGTACCGGAGCCGCTGATACCGTCCGCGCCGCGCTCTCCATTCCATGGCCCGAAGTGACGTGGGCGGCCTTCCGTGGCGCGGTGTGGACGGGCAACAACTCATTCACCTCGTTCTCGTCCACAACCGTCGACATTTTTCTGTTGCTCTGGCTTCTGGCCGGTGGCTGCTGGCTGCTCACCTGCCGCCGGGGTTCGCTCCCGTTCGCCGAGCGGCTGGTGGCGGCGGGCCTCGCAGTGTTCTTCGCCGCCTTGCTCTACGCAAACGCGCTCTTTGTGGCACACGGCAGCGCCACCTACCACGTGGCCACTCCGTGGTACGCCCAGCCGCTGGCCGCCCCGTGCGCCTGCGTGGCCTGTCTGGGGATGAGCCGAGTGTGGCGCGCCGGCCGCTGGCTGGCCCCTGCGTTGGCCGCGCTCAGCGCCTATCTGATCTGCGCAACCTACTTCCTGAAGCTGATCCCTCTCTACGCGGGATTCACAGCGCGCGTCTCCCCAGCCAGCCTGTTGCGCTGGTGGTCAAACGATCCAGCCGGATGCTTCGCCACCTTACGCGACACGGTCGCGGGCGATGTCTCTGTCGTCGCTGTTCTTGCCTGCGCGGTGGCGATAGCCGCGCCGGCGGCCGCAGTGGCCGTCTGCAGGGCAGCCGTCCTATCTCTCCTCCGCGAGGGCCCACATGCTCCCGACTCTCTCTCCTCCCCGTCCTTGCCTGGAAGGCTACGTCCGGCTGGCCCGCTTTGACCACTGGGTGAAGATCCTCTTCGTGCTGCCCGGCATCGTGGTGGCGCTCTCCGTGGACCCGGCTCAACTGGAATCCCTGCGATGGTGGCGCGTCCTTGTCGGCCTGGCGGCGGTGGGGCTCATGGCCTCGAGCAATTACGTCCTGAACGAACTGCTCGATGCGCCGTTCGACCGATTGCATCCATTGAAGAAGCACCGCCCCGTGGCCGCAGGGCTGGTCAGCCGGCCGCTGGCCTGGATCGAGTGTCTCCTGCTGGGCCTGGCCTCGGCGGCGCTGGGCGCTGTGGTTTCCGCGGAGTTCCTCGCGTGTCTGGCGCTGCTGTGGGCTGCCGGCTTGCTCTACAACGTTCCGCCCCTGCGGGCGAAAGACTATCCCGTCATCGACGTGCTGGTGGAAGCGGTCAACAATCCGCTGCGCTTTGCCGCCGGCTGGTATCTCACCGGGACGCAGGCCCTGCCCATCACCTCCCTGCTGGTGAGCCTCTGGATGGGCGGCTGCTACCTGATGGCCTTGAAGCGCTACGCAGAGCTGCGCGACCACCGGTCGAGCCTTTGCCTCAGCTCCTACCGGCCCTGCTTCCGCCGTTACACTGAGGCCAACCTGCTGGTTTCCATTACTTTTTATGCCGCCCTGGCTATGCTCTCGTTCGGAGCATTCATGGGCCGCTACCGGCTGGAGCTCGTGCTGGCCTTCCCCCTGATCGCGTTGTGCATGGCGGCCTACTTCGCACTGGTCTTCAAGCCGGATTCGGCCGCCCAGCATCCGGAAGGGCTGCTGCGGGAACCGGTGCTGATGCTGGCCACCGTGGTGTGCGCGCTAACCATGCTGGCGCTCCTCTTTGTGGATCTCCCCTGGCTGCACCAGGCGTTCCATCCAACCATCCCCCGGCGCCATTAGCGCCCGCTGGAGGGTGGCGCGGAGGTGCCAGAATTCAGACGTCTCAGTGTGATAACCTGAAGTGGAAATTGAGCGCCAGCGATGCCGGCTCGCGTCAGTGAGGCGTTCGTCCTCCGCACCTACCCCTTTCAAGAAGGGGATCTGATCGTCAGCTTTTTCACACGCGATCAGGGTAAGTTGCGGGGCGTCGCCAAACGGGCGCGAAAGCCGAAAAGCCCTTACGGATCGGCCCTCGAACGCCTCTCGCAGGTGAGGATCACCTATTACCAGCGGGAAAACGTCGAGCTGGTCCGTCTGGACAACGCGGAGCTGATCCAGACGCAGTTCGGTCTCAGCAGCTCATACGACGCCGGATTGGCGCTCGACTACATCGCGGAGGTCACGGAACACTTGCTGCCGCCTTCGGAACCTAACGAGAGGTTCTACCGGCTCACGTCCGCCGTCCTGGCGGACCTGCGTTCCTGCCCGTCCGAGATGCTGCCTTCCGCTACCTGGCGCGCCGCCATCTACTTCGCTTACTGGGCCGTCCGGCTCACCGGCATCCTGCCGGAGTTGCCCGTCAGCGAAGCCAGCCGCGAGCTTGCCTTTGAAATATCGACCACGCCCGTGGCGGAACTGGGGCGCTACCCGTGGTCGAAGATGTTCGCCTCGGATCTGCGCCGGGCGCTGAACCGCGAAATCGAAATGCACGTTGAGCGCAAGCTCCTCACAGTCCCCCTCATGGAGGCACTTTAACTCCGCATGGATTCCTATCAGGAGACAATCTTCAAGCTGAAGCGCTTCTGGGCGAAGCACGGATGCGTGATCCAGGAACCCTACGACATCGAGGTCGGCGCCGGCACCATGTGCCCGGAAACCTTCCTTCGCGTCCTGGGCCCGAAGCCCTATAGCGTCGCTTACGTTCAGCCCTCGCGCCGGCCGGCCGACGGCCGCTATGGCGAGAATCCGAACCGGCTCTACAAGCACTCGCAATTGCAGGTGATTCTGAAGCCGGCGCCGGCGAACGTGATGGACCTCTATCTCGAGTCGCTGGAAGCCATCGGCATCCGGCTGGACCAGCACGACCTCAAGTTCGAAGAGGACAACTGGGAGTCGCCCACGCTGGGCGCCTGGGGCATCGGCTGGCAGGTGATGCTGGACGGGCTGGAAATCACTCAGTTCACCTACTTCCAGCAGTGCGGCGGCGTGGACTTGGACCTGGTGCCGGCCGAACTCACCTACGGGCTGGAGCGCCTGGTGGCGTTCCTGCAGGACCGCAAGAGCGTCTATGACATCGAGTGGGTGCAAGGCGTCACCTACAGGGATGTGCGCTTCCTCGACGAGCAGCAGTTCTCGGTCTACAACTTCGAAAAAGCCGACGTCGGCATGCTGTGGAAGCTCTTCGAGCTGCACGAAGCCGAGGCCCAGCGCCTCATCGACGAGTTCCGCACCTTGGAAGCAGGGCCGGAAAAGAGCCGTTTCCCGCTGCTCTCGGCCTATGACCACGTGCTGAACTGTTCGCATTCGTTCAATCTCCTGGACGCCCGCGGGGCGATCAGCGTGACGGAGCGAGTGGGCGTCATCGCCCGAGTACGCAAACTGGCGGTGGGCGTGGCGACGAGTTGGGTGGACCAGCAGGCGCTGCTGGCCGCCGGGGAGGTGGCCGCATGAGCGAGCTTCGCCCCTTCCTCTTTGAACTCGGCGTTGAAGAGATTCCGCACTGGATGCTCCAGCCCGCCATGGCCGACATCGAGCGGCTGTTTCGTGATGTCTGCCAGACGAACCAGATCGATCCGGGCGAGCTGAATCTCGATGCGACGCCGCGCCGGCTGGTGCTGCGCTGCTCGGGGCTGCCCGTGCGGCAGGCCGATCGCGAAGAACTCGTCATGGGCCCGCCAAAGTCGGCCGGCCAGGGCGCGGCCATGGGCTTCGCCAAGAAGAACGGCGTGGCGCCGGAGGCGCTGCTCACCGAAGTGACGCCGAAGGGCGAATACTTCGCCGTGCGCCACCAGATCCAGGGCCGCGAATTGCGCGACATTCTGGCCGAGGCGCTGCCGGTGCTGATCTCGAAGATCCCCTGGCCCAAGGCCATGTACTGGACGGGCAAGGGCGGGCAGACGTTCATCCGGCCCATCCGCTGGATGGTGGCTCTGTTCGGCGACAACATCGTGGAGTTCGAATTTGCCGGCGTGAAGGCGGGCGCGCTGTCGCGCGGCCATCGCCGCATGGGCTCCGACGAGATCGCCTTCGACCACGCCAATTACGAAGAGCGCCTGGAGAAGAACGGCGTCATCCTTTCGGCCGGCAAGCGCAGGAAGCGCATCCAGGACGGCATCAAGAAGCTGCTCCGCGGCAAAGGTCTGACACTGATCGCCGACGACAGCCTCTTGAACGACATCGTCTACCTCACCGAGTACCCGACGCCGATTCTGGGCAACTTCGACGCCAAGTTCCTCGATCTGCCGCAGGAAGTCCTCTCCACCGTCATGCGCCATCACCAGCGCTACTTCACGCTGAAGAGCGCCGATGGCAAAATGGCCCCGCACTTCATCGCCATCATGAACATGAAGGCGGACAAGAAGGGCTACGTCGTGAAGGGCAATGAGCGGGTGCTGGAAGCCCGCTTCAACGACGGCCGCTTCTTCTGGGAAGTGGACCGCCAGCGCAGCCTCGCCTCGCGCGTGCCGGATCTTGCAAAGGTCACCTACCAGACCAAGCTGAACTCGAACTATGCGCAGAAGGCCAACGGCATCCGCGAAGGCGCCGTGCGGCTGGCCTCGAAGCTGGGTTACAACGAGAGCGACATCACCCGGGCGGCGCTGCTCTGCAAAGTGGATCTCACCACCGAACTGGTGAAAGAGATGACCGAGCTGCAGGGTGTCATGGGCGGCCTGTACGCCCAGGCCGATGGCGAGCCGGAGACGGTGTGGAAGCCGATCTACGAACACTATCTGCCGCAAAGCATGGACGACGCGATTCCCGCATCGCTGGGCGGCAAGATCCTTTCCATCGCCGACAAGCTGGATACGCTGGAAGGCTGTTTCGGCATCGGGCTGATCCCTTCGGGCTCGAAGGACCCGCTGGGCCTGCGCCGCGCGGCGCAAGGCGTAGTCAAGACGATGGTGGAGGGTAACCTCCGCGTGCCGCTGCGGCAATCCGTGACGGCCGGCATGCAGGCCAATGCGCTGCTCTATCCGCCCGCGGCGGGCGAGCCGAACCGCGAGACGCAGTTGTGGGAGTTCTTCCTGGACCGCATCCGGAGCTACTTCCGCGAGGTGCGCGGCTTCGCCTACGACGAAGTGAACGCCGCGCTGGCCGGGCAGTGGGAGAACCTGCCGGACGTGCTGGACCGCCTGTTTGCGCTGAAGCTGGTGCGGCAGACCGAGAATTTTGAGCCGCTGGCCGGCAGCTTCAAGCGCATCGGCAACATTCTGAAGCAGGCCGGCGCGGTGGGCGGCACGGTGAATCCGTCGCTGCTCGAAACCGGGCCGGAGCTGGATCTCTCCAACGAAATGGAGCGCGTGCTGGCGCAGGTGGCCGAGCACCGCAAGCGGGAAGACTACATTCAGGCGCTCACCGCCATTGCCACTCTGCGGCCGGCGGTGGACGCGTTCTTCGACAAGGTTTTGGTGAACGCGCCGGATGCGGCCGTTCGCGCCAATCGCCTGGCATTGCTGGGCAGGCTGTTCAACGAAGTCTCTTCGATCGCTGATTTTTCGGAGATCGTGGTCTCATCAACGTCCGAATGAATTTATCACTCTGCTGATTCCTCAGGAGATTAACAGGAACTATGAGCAAATACGTCTACTTCTTCGGTGGGGACCTCACCGAAGGCAATGGCACGATGCGCGACACGCTCGGCGGCAAGGGCGCCGGCCTCGCGGAAATGTGCAAAGCGAAGGTGCCCGTGCCGGGCGGCTTCACCATCATCACCGACGTCTGCAACGTCTTCTTCGACAACGACAAGAAGGTGCCGAAGGAAGTCGACGAGCAGATCTGGGAAGCGCTCGCCAAGCTCGAGAACCTCATGGGCAAGAAGCTGGGTGACGCGGCCGATCCGCTGCTGCTCAGCGTCCGCTCCGGCGCCAAGTTCTCCATGCCGGGCATGATGAACACGATTCTGAACCTCGGTCTGAACGACGCCACCACCGAAGGTCTGGCCGTCAAGACCGGCAACGCCCGTTTCGCGTACGACTGCTACCGCCGCTTCATCCAGATGTTCGGCGAAGTGGCCTGCGGCGTGGAGATGGAGCACTTCGATCACGCGTTCGACACGGTGAAGGCCAAGAAGAAGTACAAGCTGGACACCGAGCTGACCGCCGACGACCTGAAGGGCATCTGCGAAGAGTTCAAGAAGATCTTCAAGAAGCACGCCAAGCGCGACTTCCCGCAGGATCCCCGCGAACAGCTGATCATGAGCCGCAACGCCGTGTTCATGAGCTGGTGGGCGCCCAAGGCCTCCTACTACCGGAAGATGGAGAAGATCTCCGACCGCCTCGGCACGGCCTGCAACATCCAGGCGATGGTGTTCGGCAACATGGGCGACACCTCCTGCACCGGCGTCGGCTTCACCCGTGACCCCGGCAGCGGCCAGAAGGTGTTCTACGGCGAGTTCCTCGTGAACGCGCAGGGCGAAGACGTTGTGGCCGGCATCCGTACGCCGAGCCCCATCTCCGAGCTGGAAGCCTGGAACAAGAGTGTCTACTAGCAGCTCCGCGACATCACCTCGATGCTCGAGAAGCACTACAAGGACATGCAGGACTTCGAGTTCACCGTGCAGGAAGGCGTCCTGTGGATGCTGCAGACCCGCAACGGCAAGCGCACCGGTCCGGCCGCCGTCAAGGTGGCCGTGGCGATGTGCGAAGAGAAGCTGATCGACGAGAAGACGGCCGTGATGCGCGTCGCTCCCGCCCAGCTCGACCAGTTGCTGCACCCGGTGTTCGACCCCGCTTCGCTGAAGACCCTCACCAAGCTCGCCGTCGGCATCGACGCCTCTCCCGGCGCCGCGGTCGGCCGGCTGGCCTTCTCCTCTGACGACGCCGTCGTGATGTCGGCGAAGTCGCCCGTCATCCTGATCCGCAAAGAGACCACTCCGGACGACATCCACGGCATGGACGCCGCCAAGGGTATTCTCACCGCCGTCGGCGGCAAGAGCTCCCACGCGGCCGTTGTGGCCCGCGGCATGGGCGTGCCCTGCGTGGTGGGTTGCGGCGCCATCTCGATCAACGAGCGCGCCAAGACCGCGGTCGTCAAGACCAAGGAAAAGTCCGTCACCGTGAAGGAAGGCGACTGGGTTTCGATCGACGGCACCACCGGCGCCGTCTATCTGGGCCAGGCCGCTACGAAGGATCCGGATCCCAACTCGCCCGTCTTCGCCAAGTTCATGAAGATGGCCGACAAGTTCCGGGGCAAGTTCGGTGTCCGTTCGAACTCCGATATCCCGCGCGACGCCAAGGCCGCCCGGTCTTTCGGCGCCGAAGGCATCGGCCTGTGCCGCACCGAGCACATGTTCTTCGCCGAGGACCGTCTGCCCTACGTGCAGAAGATGATCCTCACCGACAACGAAGCGGACCGCCGCAAGGCCTTGAACAAGCTGCTGCCGATGCAGCGCAAGGACTTCGCCGGCCTCTTCATGGCGATGGACGGCTTCCCTGTGGTGATCCGCACACTCGATCCGCCGCTGCACGAGTTCGTGCCGAAGCGGGAAGAGCTGATGGTGGATCTCGCCAAGCTCCCCTCGGCCGACATCAAGACCAAGAAGGAGATGGTGGCCCGCTACAAGAACTTCGTGCCTGACGTGAAGTCCCTGAAGACCGTGCTGCCGCAACTGCTGCACCGCGTCGAACAGCTCCACGAGTTCAACCCCATGCTCGGCCACCGCGGCTGCCGTCTCGGTATCACTTACCCCGAGATCACTGAAATGCAGGCGCGCGCCATCTTCGAAGCTGTCGTCCAGGTCGCCAAGAAGGGCAAGACGGTTATTCC
>JACQZS010000048.1 GCA_016213725.1 Acidobacteriota bacterium
ATCGTCCACGTCATCGGCCCCGAATACGGCCTCACCCAGCCCGGCATGACCGTCGTCTGCGGCGACTCCCACACGGCCACCCACGGAGCATTTGGCGCGCTTGCATTCGGCATCGGGACATCTCAGGTGGAACACGTGCTCGCCACCCAGTGCCTGCTGCAGCGCCGCTCCCGCAGCTTTGAAGTGCGCGTCGACGGCACGCTCAAGCGCGGCGTCACCGCCAAGGACATCATCCTCGCCCTCATCGCCCGCATCGGCGTCGGCGGCGGCACCGAGTGCGTCTTTGAATACACCGGCTCCGCCATCCGCGCGCTCACCATGGAAGAGCGCATGACCGTCTGCAATATGTCCATCGAAGGCGGCGCCCGCGCCGGCCTCATCGCTCCGGACGACGCCACTTATCAGTTCCTCGCCGGTAAGACCTTCGCTCCGCAAGGCGCAGAGTGGGACGCCGCCGTGGCCCGCTGGAAGCAGCTCCCCACCGACTCCGGCGCGGCTTACGACCACTCGCTCTCCATCGACGCCGACGCGCTCGAGCCCATGATCACCTTCGGCACCAACCCCGGCATGGGCATGGCCATCTCCGGCGCGGTGCCCGACCCCAGCTCCGTCACTGACTCCGTCGAACGCGAGTCCCTCAAGAAGGCCCTCGCCTACATGGGCCTCGAAGCCGGCAAGCCGCTGGCCGGCCAGCCCATCGACGTCGTCTTCATCGGCTCCTGCACCAACTCGCGCATGTCCGACCTGCGCGCCGCGGCTGGAGTGCTCCAGGGCCGCAAGGTCAGCCCCAAGGTCCGCACCATGGTGGTCCCCGGCTCCCAGCAGATCAAGCGCGAAGCCGAAGCCGAAGGGCTCGACAAGATCTTCCGCGAAGCCGGAGCCGAGTGGCGCGAAGCCGGCTGCTCCATGTGCATCGCCATGAACGGCGACCAGCTCACCCCCGGCCAGTACTCGGTCTCCACCTCCAACCGCAACTTCGAAGGCCGCCAGGGCAAGGGCGGACGCACCTTCCTCGCCAGCCCCCTCACCGCCGCCGCCAGCGCCATCGCTGGCGCCGTGGCCGATCCCCGCAAGCTGATCGCCTAAGGAGCCACCGCCATGGAAAAGTTCACCGCATTCGAATCCCTCGTCGCCGTCCTGCCCGTCGACAACGTCGACACGGACCAGATCATCCCTGCCCGCTTCCTCAAGACCATCTCCAAGGCCGGCCTCGGCGACCAGCTCTTCTTCGACTGGCGCTACGAAGCCGACGGCTCGCCCAAGCCCGAGTTCGTCATCAACCGCGCCCCCGGCAACCAGGCCCAGGTCCTGCTCGCCGGCGACAACTTCGGCTGCGGCTCTTCCCGCGAGCATGCCCCCTGGGCCCTCACCCAGTTCGGCTTCCGCGCGGTCATCTCCACGTCGTTCGCCGACATCTTCAAGGGCAACGCGCTCAAGAACTCCCTGCTGCCCGTCGTCGTCTCCCGCGAGATTCACGCCAACCTGTTCGCTCAACTCGAAGCCAACCCCCAGGCCAAGGTGAAGGTCGATCTGGCCACCCAAACCCTGACGCTCCCGGACGGCTCCACCGCCCAGTTCCCCGTGGATGGTTTCTCCAAGACCTGCCTCCTCGAAGGCATCGACGAACTCGGTTTCCTCCTCAAGCACGAAGCCCAGATCGCGTCGTATGAATCCGCTGCCCCCGCGACCCTCAACACCCTCAGCGCCCAGCTGTAGCCCGGGCGCACCTCCTCTCCGAGCACCCCGGCCGGCACCTCAGATCCGGCCGGGGTTCCACGACAGCCCCGCCCGTATCGTCACGCCTGTCTCTCCTTACTTCTCGTTCTCCGTCGCCGCGTTTGTCCGCCATGGCCGCTCCTCCGGCGTCGGCGCCAGGCTCTCTCTCACCCTCCCTCACTCCCTCGGCTTCCTCGCCATCTGCATCCTCAGGCTGTTCGTTTCCCACGCCACCGGCCTGCCGCTCGGAATTTAACTCCCAATTTCTGCTCTACTCCTGGCGCACCTACCATTTGTGTACTAAACTTTCAAGAATCGGTCATTGGGAGGTCAGCGTTGGATCCAATCCTCGAATCGCACGCGATCTTCGTCGATGCGTGGGACGCGCTCAATGAAGAGAACCCCGCCTACCAATCGCGCCGCGGCGGACTCATCGATGTTTCCTGGGGCGGCGTGCCGCTCTCGTTCCTCAACCTCGGTGTCGTCATGCGCTCACCGGCCACCCTCTCGGAATTCACTGACGCTTTAGCCGATACCATCGCCTGGACCAGGCACCTCTCCCACCCCTGGCTGCTCGCCGTCCCGCACGAGACCGTCGGCCCATTGCTGGCGGAGATCGAAAGCGAACTCGCCGCCCGCGGCATGGTCGCCTTAATGCCTCTTACCGGAATGGTGGCCGATGACATCAGAGCCGCTGACCGACCTCTCCCTACCGGCAACTGGATCACCGAAGCCGCCCCGCGCGCCGGTTTCCTGCTTTCGCGCGTCAACGAGGCCGCCTATCACATGTCCTTTGGAGAACCCGGGACACTCAACATCGAGAAGGAGAACTGGTGGCGCTCCCCCCGGCGCATTGCCAGCGTGCTCACGGTCGATGGCCAGCCTGTCAGTTCCACCGCAGTCGTCGATGCCGCCCGCGTCCGCTACGTCGCACTGGTCGCCACCCACCCTGAGCATCAGCGCAAAGGCTATGCCGAAGCCGCCATGCGCCACGCCCTCCGCCGCGCCCTCGCCGCAGGCCAGAACCAGCGCTCTTACCTCCACGCCTCCGCCGCCGGCCGCCCGGTCTATGAACGCATGGGATACCGCGCCACCGCCGAATACACCCTCTACCTCAAAGCCACATAGTGCGCTTCTCTTTCTGCGACACCGGCTCCGGTACTGGGTCAGGTACTACACCGACATGGCCCCTAAGGCCATTCCCCCCGTTCACTTTCCGCTCGGATCATGTACCATCGTCCCGATAAGAACGGTATCTCCCATGCGCGCGCTCCTGCTGGCCTCGCTTCTCCCGGCTGCAGCTTTCGCTCAATTCGGGTCCTCCCAGGCGAACCTCAGGCTTGAACTGGTAGCCGCCTGCGAACTCCGCGCAATCTCCACCGTCGATTCCGCACCCGTCACCTCTCAAGGTTCCACTCGCCTTTCAGGCACCACGTCGTTCCTCTATCTCCTCAGAACCAACCGGCTCGGCGGCTCTGCCGAAATCCACCTCCAAATCCCCTCCCTCCCTGCGCAAGCCACCCTCACCTGGCAGACCGAACTCGCCGGTCCGGGCCAGCCTGTTTCCTCACCCTCACCCACCACCGGCATGCATCCCCTCGTCGCTCGTTTCGGCGCGAATGCTCATAGTGCAAACGCGGGCAATATGGTATCCATTCGCTGGACAATTGACTTACAATCCGGGTCTACCCGTACTACGGAGATCCAGATAACTCCTATTGTTTCTTGTCGTTAACAGCGATATTTCCCACGTCGATTGGTCTAGTGTTTTTCCCTCAGGTCGCCGATAGCTCTACTGATGGAATCGCTCCGGCGCATTTGCAGTTTCGTGCCGCTGATTGCGGTTGTTTTCGCATTCCCACTCTGCGCTGATACCGCCGCCGTAACCCAATTGGTATCGGTTTCGATATCCCCCGTGGGCATTGTTACCTTCCCGGCTCAGGTCAACCTCGTGCCGGGAGGTCTCGCCTTCAGCGCGTTCAGCGGTACTCTGGCGTTCAGTTTCAACGCCAGGACCACCCGCCTGGGATCGGGTTCCATCACCGTCAAAGCCAACGGCGATTTTGCCCCTGCCGGAGCATTCAGTGTAGCGGGCGGTCAGCTCACCTACACCTGCTCCTCCGGTGGATACGGCACACCTTGCAGCGGAACTCAAACCGTCAGTTCTTCCAGCCAGACACCTGTGCTGACAATTGGCGCAAACGCCTGCACGGGCGGCGGCGGACTCTGTAGCTCCGCCGATCCGGCTACGGCCAGCGTGATGTTTTCGCTGCCTAACTCCGTCTCTCTCGAGACGGGGACTTACACATTGCAACTGACCTTCACGATCAGTTGCTTGTGATGGATGGAAATGCCGGCAACGACCGGCAAATTTTGGGAGAGGAGAAAACCAAGCATGAGCATCCGCTCAAAGATGACGCTGATTCTCGCGCTGGTGATGCTGTTCACACTTCATCTCAGCGCGCAATCCAACACTGCCAACCCGCAGTTGCAGGTGGTGGTCGGGCCCGAAGCCTCCATTTCAGTCGGCTCGTCCCTCTACACCTTCAGCCTCACTGGCACTGTTTTCAATAACTACACGCTGAACTTGCCATTCACTTTCAAAGTCCGAACCACGAAGTCAGGCGGGTCCGGCTCACTCACGGCCACCTTCGCGGCCGATTTTTCTGCCGCCGACGGCGGCACCGGCCCGTCCATCAGCGGTGGAGATCTCACCTATTCATCCTCCACTGCCCTGGCTGGGGTCACCACCCAAAGCAACAAGACCGCTGGGGTCAGCACCGCCTTCAACGTTTTTACGTTTGGCGCGAACCTGCACTCGGCCAACAGCGGCACCTCCGGCTCCATTGATTGGACGCTGGCCAACAAGCCCACGTTCGAAACCGACACTTATACGGCCACGGTGGTCCTCACCATCTCGGCCAGTTAACGCCATGCGGGCTGCACTCTTCATCCTGGTATCGATTCTGGCCCCGGCCCTTCGGGCCCAGTCCCTGATCATCAGTCTGAACGTGTCGCCCTCCAGCGTCACTTTCACGGCGCCGGACCCATCTTCGAGTCCGGCGCCTGCTTCCGCCTCCATCTCCTGGTGGATCTCGCACGGAAGCACATACAGGACTTGGACGCTGCGCGTGCTGGCCTCGCCGGCATCGGTCACCAACTGTCCCAATGTCCCTCTGAGCGCATTCACCATCCGGTGCGCCTCGCTAGGCAACGCCGCATCCTACGGTAGCTGCGCTGGACCCGTTTCCCTTTCCGGCACCGGCAGCATTCTGGCCACGGGGCAACAGAGAAAGGGCACCAATCTGTACTCTGCCAACATCTCCGTCCAGTTCACCGACAGCTGGCGCTATCCGGGAGCCACTTCTCCCGCCTGCGCGCTCACTCTTTCCTACACCGTGGAGGCTCCATGAACCGTCTCTTCCTCATTGCCGCGCTGCTGGCAGCGGGTCCCGGCGCCTTTGCCCAGGTAGGCCTCGGCATGACCCCCATGCGCCTCGAACTGCCTCTCCAGCCCGGCCAGGCCTCGTCCGGAGCGCTCGACCTCAGTACCGACTCGCCCAATCCCGTCCGGGTCCGCGCCGAACTCCTCGATTTTTACGTGGACGATTCCACCACCCCGCAGTTCGTCCGAAACCGCCCTGAAGAGGCCGCCCACTCCTGCCGCACCTGGCTGGCCGCCAACCCCATGGAAGCCGAACTGCCCGCCGCCAGCCATCAACTGGTCCGCTACTCCCTGCGCGTGCCGCCCAACACCGCGCCAGGCAGCTACTACTGCGCCATCGGCTACACCGCCCTGCCCTCAGCCGAGCAGCTTAAACAGACCGGCATCCGCACCACCGTCCGCGTCGTCGCCGTGTTCTATGCCCTGGTGGGCCAGCCCAGGGTTGAAGGTGAGATTACCGGACTCGCGCTCGAGCCGGTCCCAGGAGCGCCCGGACGCTGGTTCGCGGTTCTCAGCATCCGCAATCGCGGCGAGTGGCACTTCCGCCCCCAAGGTCAAATCCGAATTCAGGGCGAGAATGGCAATCTCCTCGAAACGCTCCAGGTCCCGTCCTTTCCCGTCCTGCCGCGCAGAGACCAGCGCTTCGTCATCGCCCTTGAGAAGGCCCAGCGCGGTGAAATCAGATCCCTAAAGGCCGGCGTGGACCTCGGTGCCCATGAGGCCCAAGAAGCAGTAGTGGATGTTCCCCCAGCAGTACCATCCCGTTAAACTGATCCTCGGCGCATTCCTTTGCTTGAGCTGTGCCGGACAGGAAACCCGTGGCCAGGCCGATGTCGCCATCCAGGGCTTCTACGTCGGCGGAGCCTCCGACGGAAACCTCGCCTCCACCGGCGCCTATGCCAACTTCCGCTACTTCTATGACAAGGCCGGACTACTCGAAGCCCGCATCGAATCCTACTCAGACTCCCAGCGGCTCAACACCGGCGAGAACTTCGTCCGCCTCTCCGGACTCCCCTGGAAAGGCTACCGCTGGACCCTCACCGGCGGCGACACCCGCCTCAACCTCCGCCCCGCCTCGTTCGTCGCCTCCAACCTCTACCTGCCCGAGATCCTCCTCCGCGGCGCCCGGGTGGAGGCGAACGCCGGAAACTGGTCCGCCTCCGTATTCGCCGGCCCTCTCATGATCATGCAGGGCCCCCGCATGCCCTACTTTCGGCGCACGCCGCAAAACGCCGCCGGTGGCGGCCTGCTCTGGAAGCCCCGCGAGACGGTCCAGGTCCAAACCACTTTGCTGTCCATCACCTCCAATCTCCGCCGGTTCTTCGATCAGCCCTATTTCCTCCAGCCTGGCCGCTACTACGCCTCCTCCCAGCAGTTGCTCTCCAACGTCACCTGGAAGCCCCGTGACAATCTCACGATCTTCGCCGAATCCGGCCTCTCCGCCGCTCAGGGCTTTGGCACGAGCCGGAGCCTTGCCCCGGCGCCGAATTTCAGCGCCTCGGCTGACTATCAGAGCGCCCGCTGGCAGGTGCGGGCCTCCTTCGTCCGCCAGCCCGCTTCCTTCCTCCCCCTCGCCGGCTACTTCGTCGGAGACCGCAGCGGACCATATTCCGAAATCCACTACCAGCTCTCGCGCCGCTTGAACCTCTTCGCCTCCGCCTCCAGCCTCCGCAACAACATCGAAAACCGCCCCGACCGGGCCTCCATGCGCTCCGCGATGGCCGGCGGCGGCTTCAATGCCGAGCTCCCGGGACGCCTCAGCCTGATGGCCAGCTACTCCGCAATCACCCTCAAGTCCTCCTTGCCCGAGGATCCCGAGTGGAAACGCTCCGGAAGCCGCATGTCCATGCTCATGCTCACCCGCGGCTTCCGCCGCTTCAGCCTCCGCTCCTCCCTCCGCGATCTGGACACCCGCAATCCCACCGGAGACTCCCGCCTCCGCTCCGCCGACGCCGATGCCTCAGTCTACCTGGGCCCCCTCAGTTTCGGAGGCGGTGTGCGCCTCGACCAGTCCTTCGGTGCCAATCGCCGGGACGCCCTGTTCTACCGCGGCTCCTTCCAGTTCAACTCCCGCCGGGTCTCCGCCTACGCCTTCGGCGATTTCGGCCACGACCTGCTCAGCCAGACCCTCTTCGTCACCAGCCAGATCCGCACCACGGTCATCGGCGCCAGCGCGCGCATCGATAGCCATTGGACCCTCAACACGGAACTGCTCCGCAACACCCTGGCTACCCAGATGAACGATCAGAACCTCTTCCTGATCTCCAACGCCGGAGGGCCCATCTCGGTCTTCACCAGCGAAATGAACCGCTGGACTCTCTTCTTCCGCCTCACCCGCAGCTTTCACTGGGGCTCCGCCCTGCCCGATCAGTTCACCCGCGGCGCCAACCCCGGCTACTACCCCGTCATGGGCGCCGTGGAAGGATTCGTCACCGAAGCTTCCGCCGCCGGCTCACAGCCCGCCGCCGCCGTGCCCGTCACTCTCGACGGCTACCGCACGGAGACTACCGACCAGAACGGCCGCTACCGCTTCGCCGACGTGCCTCAGGGCAATCACAAAGTCGCCCTCTCAGAACGCACCCTCCCCGCCGAATTCGATCCGGGCTCTGCCGCTTCTCAGGATCTGCAAGTCGGCCCCCGGCGCACCATGCGCGCCGATTTCACCGTCGCCCGCCTCCTCACCATCAGCGGCAAGCTCAACGCCCCCGCCGGCATCGACTTCACCCAGATCGTCATCCGCCTCGCCGGCTCCAAGCGCTACACCACCCCTGACGAAACCGGCAACTTCACCTTCTACAACCTCTCCGCCGGCCACTACCAGCTCACGCTCGATCCCGACACCCTGCCTGCCGGGCTTCGCCTCACCACCGATTCCACCGTCCCCGTCTCACTCAGAAACGGCGAACCGCCGCCCGATATCCTGATCGGCCTCGAACGTGTCACCACTCCAAAGCCGGTCCGCCGTATCCAGCTCTCCTCCACGCCGCTCCCTCCCACCCGGCAATAGCGCCTTCGCCGCAGGCGAGCGCCTCGCATCTCGAAAGATATTCGCGCCATCGCTATCTAACTTCAGGTTTATGTACTAAACTCTCAGGAACTGGGCAAGCCCGAAGGAGGGGCTCCGGAATGAGAATCAACCTGGGACACAACACCCGTCTCGCCGTGCAGTGGGCGGTTCTGCTCTGTGCTGCGGCCCTTACCGCCTGCAATCAGGCGGCCACGCCGCCGGCAGCGCCGCCCGACACCCGCGCCGCCGACGAGGCCGCCATCCTCAAGATGGATGAGGCCTGGAATCAGGCCGCTGCCACCGGCAAGGTGGACGGCTGGATGAAGTTCTACACGGACGACGTCGTCCTCCATCCGCCGAACGAACCGCGCTCCATCGGCAGCGCCGCCGCCCGCAAGAGCATCGAGAGCCTCTTTGCGCTTCCGGAAATTAAGATCTCCTGGAAGGCGGAAAAGGTGATCGTCGCCCGTTCCGGCGACATCGGCTACCTCTATGGCGACTACGAGTTGAGCTTTAAGGACAAGGGCAAGACCATCTCCGAGAAAGGCAAGATGGTGGAGATCATGCACAAGCAGCCCGATGGCGCCTGGAAGTGCGCCGTCGATATGTGGAGCCCCAGCGCCCCCGCCAAGTAGTTACCCCCTGAGAAAAGCGGAAACGCGCGGCTACCCCGCCGCGCGTTTCCCGCAGCTCTGCTTCACCACCTCCACCATCCTCTTCTGCCGCCCTTCCACCTTCGCCATGATCGCCCGCAATTGCGCCTGAGCCTGCTTCGGCTGGTTCACGATCTTCTCCAGCTTCGCCCACAGCGCCGCCCCGCTCGCCTCATCGATCTCGAACAACCACTCCCCCGCCCCAAAGTCTCGATACATTTGCCCCTTGCACGTGTCGGTAGGCTGCCGCACATAGAACGCCGGCGTGCCGCTCTTGTATGAGATCAGCGGCGAATGGCACTCCACGCTCACCACCGCCTCGGCTCTGGCATAGATCGACGCCGCTTCATCCGGCATCCAGAACGAGTCCCGCCAAACCACGTTCTTCTGCACCTCGGCCGGCAGCGGATCCACCAGCACCTGTTTGGCCAGCTCCACCTGGTAGGTCATCTCCGCGCAGGCCAGCACCTTGCGCCCGGTCTTCCGCACGTAAGCTTCAATCATCTCCCGGAGCCGCGCGTGGTCGCGCTCCACCGTACGGCCGTTGATCGCGTCTTTCACCTCGTCGCTCGCCACGCGTGCCGTCTTTCGAATCCTGTAATACGGCGTGTAGCGCAGCCGCGGGACCACGCAGATGAACTTCCGCTCCTCCAAACCGTGCGCCTTCATATAGGCCAGCCCCTTGACCTCGTCCCGGTCCTTCATCCCCAACTGCGCGTCGGGACCGAACTCCAGAATCGGCGTGCGCACGCCTTGCGCCTTCAGGTAGTCGCGCGAAATGGTGTCGCGGCAGAAGAAGAATGCGGAGCGGTCGATCACCGTCCGCAGATCCGCCGGCAGAGTGTCCGGTGGCAGTAGCATCGCTTTGGCGCGCAACTCGTCCAGCGTTCCTCCTTCGGCAATCAAGCCCGGTCCAAAGCCCGATACAGGATCGGTGCTCACCCCAAACACGCCCACCGGTTTGCCCGTGGCCTTCTGAAACGCAAGCGCATGGGCGCTGGCCGGAAAGCCCGAACCGGAGCCGCTCAGATACAGGTCCGCCTGCGCCCACGCCCGCTTCACTTCCGCGCTGGCAACCGCGCCCTGCACAATCTTCAATTCCGGATAGCCGTGGTCGAGAAACTCCTTCGCGCCGTGCTCCAGCTCTCCGGCCCACAACGTGATCTCCGCCTCCGGATAGTACCGGCCTAGCAGGGAGAGCGCGCCGGGCGTGTGTCCCACGTCGCCGATGTTCACGCTCTGCCAGGAACTCCGCAGCAGGATGCGCGGCCGCCGCCGCTGCGCCCACACAGAGAGAGCTCCGGTGCCCAGGAACACTCGCCTCGCAATGGCCATCAGCACTCCAGCTTCAATTCGGATGAGATCTCGTTCAAACGCTCCAGCGCCGCGCTGAAGTCGAACTCCTCGATCGCCGTTCGCAGAGCCTTCAGCCGCGCCGCCGCCACCGCGTCCCCCACCGCTTGTGCCACCGCGTCCACCGCCTCTGCCGCATCGCCGTCGTTGGCATCGATCAACCCGCGCAGCCGCACTATCGCCGCCACCGCCGCCGCACGGTCCAGCGCGCCCTTCTGCTCCGCCGCTTTCTCTCCCAACCCCAGCGCCTTGCGGATCGCCTCCACCTGCCGCCGCAGCGCCAGGTCCAGTCTCGCGATCAGTTCGCCCGCCGCCACTGCCTTCTCGCGCAGCGCCGTCTCTAGGCTGGCCGCCTCCTGCTGCACTGAGCCCATGCCAAGATTCGCCGCCACACCCTTCACCGTATGCGCCATCCGCTCGGCCTGTGCAGCCTCGCCTTTCTCCAGCGCCTCCGCGATGCGGCTGCCCGCATCGGCCTGTTGCTCGGCAAACTTCTCCAGCAGGTTCCGGTAGAGCCGCTTGTTCCCCGCCACCCGCTTGAGGCTCCCGGCTACATCCACGCCTTCCACCTCCGGCAGATCCGCCTCCGCCGGGCCCGCGCCCTTCGCTTCGGCTGACTTCCCTGGCTGCGCGGCCGGCGGCTTCGCCCAGCGCGATATCGCCGCGAACAGCAGGTCCGGATCGATCGGCTTCGTCACGTAGTCGTTCATGCCCGACCGCGCGCACCGCTCCCGTTCTTCCACCATCGCGTGCGCCGTCATCGCCAGTATCGGCAGTTCCCTCCACCTGGGGTCCTCGCGAATCAGCCGCGTCGCCGTGTGGCCATCCATCTCCGGCATCTGCAAGTCCATCAGCACGATATCGAACCCCGTGGGGTTCTCCCGCAGAAATTTCACCGCGATGCCGCCGTGTAACGCCACGGTCACCTTCGCACCCGCACTCTCCAGCAGCTCCGTCGCCACCTGCTGGTTCATCTCGTTGTCTTCCACCAGCAGCACGCGCACGCCCCGCGCGTCGTACTCGGGCACCTCTTTTCGATGGCCCTGCTCCGCCGCTTCCGCTTCCGCCGTGCCGAACAGGTCCATCAGGGTGTCGTACATCACCGAGGCGCTCACCGGCTTCAGGATGTAGCCTTCCACGCCGATCACCTCGGCCTGCGCCCGCACCTCTTCGCGGCCGAACGCTGTCACCATTACGATCTTCGGGACATGCTTCAAGTGGCTCTGCCGCTTAATCGCCGCGCTCGCCTGCAGACCGTCCATCCCAGGCATGTGCCAGTCCATCAGCACCAGCCGGTAGGGGTCGCCGTCATCCTGCGAAACCAATGCCTTCAGCGCCTCCTGCCCGGAACTCACCGCATCGGCTCTCAGCGCGAACCCGCGCATCGCATCGCACAGAATCTCCCGCGCTTGCGCGTTGTCGTCCACTACCAGCGTGCGAATGCCCGCCAGATCGGGTATGAACCGCCGCTTCTGCAACTCGCCCGTGCCCACGCCCAGCCACACCGTGAAGTGGAACGTGCTCCCCACGCCCGCCTCGCTCTCCGCCCAGATGCTGCCGCCCATCATCTCCACCAGCCGCCTGCTGATCGACAATCCCAATCCCGTCCCGCCAAATTTCCGCGTCGTCGAAGCGTCCGCCTGGCTGAACGCCTGGAACAGCCGCCCCGCCTGCTCCGGCGTCATGCCAATGCCGGTGTCTCGCACCGAAAAGCGCAGCTTCACCCGGCCGGCGGCCTCCTCCTCCACTCCGGCGCTCACCACCACTTCGCCCCGTTCGGTGAACTTCACCGCGTTGTTCACCAGGTTGATCAGAATCTGCCCCAGCCGCAGCGGATCGCCCACCAGGCTGGGCGGAATCCCCTGCTGCCGCGCGATGAGGAACTCCAGCCCCTTCTCCTGCGCCTTCTGCGCTACCACCGTGGACAGGTTCTCCACCACGTCCTCATACCAGAACTCCGCGCTCTCGATATCCAGCTTGCCCGCCTCGATCTTCGAGAAATCCAGGATGTCGTTGATAATGCCCAGCAGCGCGCCCGCAGCCGACCGCACCTTCGTCAAGTAATCCCGCTGCTTCGCGCTCAGCTCCGTCTTCAGCGCCAGATGCGTCATGCCGAGGATGGCGTTCATCGGCGTCCGGATCTCGTGGCTCATGTTCGCCAGGAACATGCTCTTCGCCGCGGTCGCCTCCTCCGCCCTATCCTTCTCAGACATCAACTGTCTTTCCAGCAGTTTGAATTCCGTGATGTCCTGGGTCACCCCGAACATGTCGCTGGGCTTGCCATCCTCGCCGTAAACCACATGCCCCAGCGCATGGATCCAGACCACTTCGCCATCCACCGGCCGTTTGTAGGCGTAGATGGAATCGTAGGCGGGAATCACCCCCTCGATGGCCTCTTGAAAGTTCTTTAGGGTCCGCACACCCGCCTCTTCATCCCCCAACTGCACATGCTTTGCCCAGTGTTCGACCGTGTACCGAAAATCCGGCGTGGGCGGATCACCGAAAATCCGGACCGCGCGCTCCGACGAGTTGTACCACCCGGACCCATCCAACGGAACATGCCAGTAACCCGCCTTGGTCAACTCCAGCGCACTGTCCGCTTTGAAATTCGACTTCTGCAGTTCCTCTTCCGTTCGCCTCCGCTGCACCCCCAGGCTGATTCGAATAGCCGCTTCCCGCAGTGCCTTGAACTCCACCTCCTCCAACGCCCTTCGCCCAAACGTGGCCATCACGCCCACCACCACGTCGTTCACCACCAGCGGATAGCCGGCGATGCTGGCAATGCCCTGCCCCTTCGCCCAATCCGGATCTACTCCTTCTTCCGAACCTGCCGCATTCGATTCCAACGCCTTCCTGGAAGCCGCAATCCGCCCCAGTTTCTGCTCGCCGACCTTCACTCGCGCGTGCGGCCCATCCAAATGCGTGTACAAACCCACGCTCGCACAGAGCGCCAGCTCCTCCGAGCCCGGCTCCACCATCCAGATCCTGGTGAACACCGTCTCCACCCCCGCTTGAACCACCTCCGCGCAGCGCCGCATCATGCCGGCAAAATCGGGCTCTTCCACCAGCGCCTCTCCCACCGCCGAGTGCATCGCATCCAGCCGCGCCTTCACCTGCAGCTGCCCTGACTGGATCTCCAGCCGTTTCGCCTGGTCCTGCGTGCGCTCCAGCAGCGCCTTTGTCGCCAGATTTTGGGCCAGAATCTCCAGGCTCATCCCCGCCACCGGCAGCAACTCCTCCAGCAGCGCCCTCTCCCGCTCTCCCACTGCATGGAAAGCGGCCAGCTCTAACACTCCCTCCACCTTCTCGTGCGATACAAGCGGCCAGGCGGAAGTCTCCGCCGGCAGGGCTCCCCCAACCCCCGAGGTCACTTTCAGGTATCCGGGCGGCAGCTCCGAGAGCTTTACCGTGGCCCGCGCCGCCGCACACTGACCCACCAGTCCTTCGTGCAGCCGCACCTGCTGGGGCACTGCCGCATCCTCCGCCAGTCCGTACCCTCCAATCCGCTGCAAGCGCGCTGCCCCTTCTTCCTTCCGGTACAACGCAGCCACCCCGCCCCCCAGCAAGGGCAATAGACCCGCCAGCAGCCTCCGGCCGAACTCCTCAAATGTCTCCGCTGCCTGCATCTCGCCGCTCAGACGGGCCACGCACGTCTTCACCCACCGCTTCTCTTCCATCGCCGCCGCTCTCTTCTTGAGCACGTCGATCGACTTCGCCAGGCTCCCCGTCTCGTCCTTCGCCTCGCGGAACGGCACCTCCAGGGCGTATTGCCCCGCCGCAATCGTCTCCACTGACGCCCGCAGCGCCAGAATTCGCGGCACAATCCGCCGGTAGGTCAACGTTCCCAGCAGCGCAAAAAGCAGAATCGTCAGCGCCACCGCCGCAAGCAGGTTCCTCCGCGACTTCTCCGTCGCCACCACCGTCTCCCGCCCCGCGTCATCCGCCAGTTGCTCGTTGTGCTTGAGCCATTCGTCCAGACGTTGGCTCATCCGCTCGCCCTGTTTCCACATCGTTCCGCCGAGCAACGATTTCGTCGCTTCCCTGCCCCTGGCCGCCGTCCCATCGGCGAGGACCTGCTCCACCATCGAGGCCCAAGCCTTGCTCTCCTCCTGGTACTCCCGCCACAGCGACCTGTCGCGCTCGTCTGAAATCCAGCGTTCTCCGTAGGTCGCCAGCTTCTGCGTGAGTTGCGCCTGCCGCTCGCGGACGTAGGCTTCATAGCCCGCCCGCTGCGCCCGGTCTTCCGTCAGCAGGAAGTTCCGCACCCCCACACGGATCTCCGACGACACTCTCGAGATGTCCTCCAGCGCTGCCAGGCTGCGGATCTGCGTCTCAGAGACGAACTTGCTCTTTTGCTCCACCAGGTTGAGTTGGTACCGAACAAACAATCCCAGTCCCACCAAACCGATCAGCGGAACAACCAGCATCAATACCAACCGGCGAGCAATGGTCATGACAGGCTTCTTTCCACTCTTCCCTGTTTCAGCAATTCCGGCTTGGCGCACATCGCCCGGTATCCGCACGGGAGCCCGGCCGCAGACTGCGTCCTGTGCGGCAGAATAGCATATTCCTCACGGCCCTACTTACGAAAAAACTCCTGTGTAGGCAATCACTTGGAGGGAATAGCGCAACCGCGGACGGGTCACCGTTCCGTGGGCTGGAGTGTGCTTGCCGCGCGCTGCTGCGAAACAATGGAACCAGCACCCCACAGGCCCGTTGCCTGGACGCAGGGTCCGCCCCGCGCGCTTAAGGCGATCTTTCCGGGAAGCGAAACCTCGCCCTACCGCCCCAGGACGAAGTCGTCTTCGAACATCTGGTACACCGTGCGTTTCATCCCGCAACGCTCGTAAGTCGCCTGCGCCCGCTCGTTGTTGTTCTCCACATAGAGCCGCAGCCCGCTCACGCGCCCATCATCCTTCGCCAGCCGCTCCACGTGCCGGTACAGGGCCTTGAATACGCCCTGCCCGCGCAGGTCATGCTCCACGAAGACACTCTGGATCCACCAGAACGTCCCGTTCCGCCAATCGGACCACTCGTAGGTGATCATCATCATTCCGGCCCGCCGCCCGCCGCATTCGGCGATGTAATAGACGCCCCGCGCCGGCTGGTCGAAGATGGCGTGCACGCCGTCGCGCAGCCGGTCGAGGTCCAGCGAGAGATGCTCGGTCTCCAGCGCCATCGATGCGTTGCCGCGCACCAGAAACTCCGCGTCGTCCCGCGTCGCCTGTCGAATCGTGATGTCTTCCATAAATGAGTGCTAGCTGAGCCGCCGCAACTTCGTGACGCGGCCCACTTCCACCCATTCCACCACAAAGATGTTGCCGTCCTTGTCGAAGCACGCCGAGTGCGGGCAGACGAACTTGCCCGGCACGAACTTGTCGCGCGGCTCTTTTCTGAGCTTGCCCCACGTGTTGGACTCGTCGTCGCACAGCTGCGCCAGTACTTTGTTGCTCCGGTCCATCAGCGTCACGCGCGCTTCCAGGTCCGGCACAAGCAACAGCCCCTTGTACTGATCGAAATGGCACGGCAGCTTCACGTCGCCCTGGCCGCCAAAGCTCTCGTGCTTGCCGTCCAGGCTGAAATACTGGAACCGCCGGTTGCTGCGGTCCGCCACCAGCACTCGCGGCGTCGCGCCCCGCATATCGATCGCAATCCCGTGCGGGCTGTCCAGTTGCCCCGCCTCTTTGCCCTTGCCGCCGAAGGTGAACTTCCACTCGCCCTTCGCGTTGTAGACGTTCACAAAGCTCGATCCATACCCGTCGCCCACATAAATGTCGCCGTTCGGCGCGATGGCCAGGTTCGTCGGCGAGTACTTGATCCGCCTCCCGTCCGCGCCCGGCTTGTATGCCGGCGACTGCTCCGGATACCCCGTCTCCCACACCTTTTCGCCCTTCAGCGTGTACTTCGCCACCAAGGCGCGCTTCGTATCGCACAGGTAAAGGAATTCTTCTTTCCCTTCCCTGTGAATCGTCAACCCGTGCGCGCCGCCTTTGAACTCCGCGCCCCAACTCCGCACGAACTTGCCCTTGCGGTCGAACACCACCATCGTGTCGTCGCTCTGCGACACGCTATTCACCGTGTGGTGGATGTAGACGTGCCCCTGCGCGTCCACGCACACGCCGTGCGTGTTGCCGTAGCTGATCGTCTTCGGCAGCTCGCCCCAGTCGTGAATCACCTCGTAGCGGTAGGCGCCTTCTCCGGTCACGGGCAGCTTCGCGCCCGCCTTGTCCGTAGCAAACACTGCCGGCGCAGCGGTCGCGGCTGCGCAAAACGCACGTCGAGTCGTCGGATTCATAGTTCCCAGTACAGCTCCTCTTTGTTTGTCTACTGTAGCAGAACAAACGTACGCCTTCGTAAGGAATCTTCTTGAGTTCTCCGTGCCCCGGTGTATAATCGCTCAACCTGGGATACCAAGCGCTGTCTGTCGCAACGGCGGCGTCCTGCGCGGAAACAACCCACAGACTCTGTTACTAGAAGGGCCAAATGAAGAACCTTACCGTCGCCACCACAGCTTTTCTCGCCGGCGCATTCGTCTGCGGCATAGCCATCTATGCCCAGGGCGCCGCCAAAGCGGACCCCGTGAAAATAGACTCCAAGCACTACAAGGTCGAACTGGAGAACGATAGCGTCCGGGTTCTGCGCGTCTCCTACGCCCCGGGCGAAAAGTCAGTGATGCACAGCCACCCGAAGACCCTCGCCGTCTTCCTCACGGACGGCACCTCCAAAATGACCACTCCCGACGGCAAAAGCCAGGAAGTGCCAATCAAGGCCGGCACCGTCCAATTCCGGGAAGCTGGCAGCCATTTGCCGGAAAATGTCGGGAAGGCGCCCTTCCAGGTGATCGTCGTCGAACTCAAAAAGTAGCGCTCGAGAGGGCCGCGACGCTGGCCCTCGCCAGACCTCCTTCAGCGGTTGGGCTTGCCACCGGTGTTACTATGGAGTTGGGATGCTGCCGCGCTGGGCACAACTCGTCTTTTCCTTCCTGCTCTGCCTGACGCTCGTCGGAGCGCCGTGCAGAAACTGTCAGCCCAAAGAGCAGGCCAAACACTGCGGGCACGATTGCTGCCCCAAGCCCAAACCAGTGAAGCAGTCCTGCTCGTGGCAGCCCGCCGATTACGACGCCGTCGAGAAAGCCAAAGACCTCCACGCCGGTGAGCCGTTGGCCGTCGCAGTGCAGATCGCCGCCCCCGAAACCCTCGTGCCGGTCATCTCCGCGGAACGCCCCGCGCCCGTGGTCGACACCTCTCCTCCGCCCGTCTATCTCGCCAACGCCAGCTTCCGCATCTAATCGTCCCCCTCTTCGCGTCCCATAGGCCACTCGTGTCTGCGAACAGGGAGACATTTCTATGTTTCAAACATTCCTGCTCGCTTTTCTCCTCGCCCCCGGAGAGAAGAGCGATCTTCAGAATCTCATTGAGGAAGCGCTCAAGCGCAACCCCGAAATCCTCGCCGCTCAGAAGCGCCTGGAAGCCTCGCGCCGGCGCCCGGCCATGGAAGGCAGCCTGCCCGACCCGATGGTCTCCGTCGGCTACGCCAGCGTCGGCGGCCCCCTGCCCGGCCAGGGCCTGGGCACCGAACCCATGGCCCGCATCGGCTTCATGGCCTCCCAAACCCTCCCCGCCGCCGGCAAGCGCGACCTCCGCACGCGCATCGCCCTCAAAGAGGCCGGCGCCATGGAGCAGGAGTACTGGCAGGCGCAGCTCTCCGTCACCGCCCGCGTCAAAACGGCCTGGCACCGCCTGCACCACTCCTACGCCATGCTCGACATCATCGAGCACAGCCGTGAACTCACTGACCGCATGTTGAAGGTCTCCGAAGCCCGCTACGCCGCCGGCAAAGCCGCCCAGGCCGACCTCCTCAAGGCCCAGACGCAGCTCACCCTCCTCGAGGTCAAGAAGACCCGCGCCGAGCAGGAGAAGCGCTCCCGTGAAGCCGAGATCAACACTCTGCTCGCCCGCGCCCTCGACACCCCCCTGCCCCGCCCGCCCGAGATGCAGCCCGTCGAGAACCTCACCACCCTCGCCCAGATGATGGAGCAGGCCCAGGGCTGGTCACCCATGGTCCTCCGCGAACAGCGCAACGTCGAACGCACCGAACTCGCCCTAAACCTCGCCCGCAAGGACGGCTCCCCCGACTACACCGTCTCCGCCGGCTACTACAACATGGGCAGCATGCCGCCGCTGTTCGAAGCGCGCCTCGACTTCAACCTCCCCTTCTTCACCCGCACCCGCCAGCGCGCCGCCGTCGGCGAGCAGGCAAACTCGCTCCAGGCCGCCCGCCGCAGCTATCAGGCCACCGGCAACACCCTCATGTTCCGCATCAAGGACGACTACCTCATGTCGTCCACATCCTGGCGCCTCCTCCGTATCTACTCCACCACCCTCGTCCCCCAAGCCACCCTCGCCGTCGAGAGCTCCCTCGTCTCTTATGAAACCGGCCAGACCGATTTCGCCATGCTCCTCGGCAACCTCATGACCCTGCTCGATGCCGAAGAGAGCTACCACGAAGCCTTGGCCGACTACCACCTCGCCCTCATCCGCCTGGAAGAGATGACCGGCATGCTGCTGCTGGAGGAATAACCCACCATGCGAAAACTCATTGCCATCCTCCTCGTCCTCGCCGCCGGCTTCCTCGGCGGCTACGGCTACGGCCGCTGGTACGGCCCCTCGCCACAAAAGGCAGCTGTCAAGAAGCAGACCGGCTTCCACTGCCCCATGCATCCCCACATCAAATCCGACCATCCGGGCGACTGCCCCATCTGCGGCATGAAACTCGTCCCCGACGAGGCGCCTTCCGCCGCCCAGCCCGTCGGACGCGTCCTCTACTATCACGACCCCAAGCAGCCCGCCTACCGCAGCGACAAGCCCGGCATCAACCCCGAAACCGGCAACGACCTCGTGCCCGTCTACGAACAGCCCTCCGCCGGACTCGTCATGATCCCCACCGACAAGCAGCAGTGGATCGGCCTCAAGACCGGCACCGCCGAAGTCACCTCCCTCACCGAAACCGTCCGCGTCAGCGGCCGCGTTGCCGTGGACGAATCGCGCGTCATCCGCGTGCAAACCCGCTTCGAAGGCTGGATCGACAAGGTCCAAGTCGACTACACCGGCCGCCTCGTCAAACAGGGCGAGCCCATGCTCACCCTCTATAGCCCCGAACTCACCGCCAGCCAGCAGGAGTACCTCCTCGCCCTCAAAGCCCAGGAGAGCCTGCATCACTCCATGGTGCCCGGCGTCGCCGCCCACAACACCTCGCTCGCCGACGCCGCCCGCGCCCGCCTCAGCCACCACTGGGGCCTCTCCGACGAGACCATCGCCCAACTTGAAAAGACCGGCAAGCCACAGCGCACCACCACTGTTCTCGCCCCCGCCACCGGCTTCGTCCTTACCCGCGAAGCCTACGCCGGACAGATGGCCAAGCCCGAAATGGCCCTCTACACCATGGCCGACCTCAGCAAGGTGTGGATCGTCGCCGATGTCGCCGAAAGCGATGCCGCCTCCGTCGCCCCCGGCCAATTCGCCTACGTCGAGCCCTCCTACGCCGCCGGCCGCAAGTTCCGGGCCCGCGTCACCCAAATCCTGCCCCAGATCGATCCCATGACGCGCACCCTCAAAGTCCGCCTGGAGGCCGACAATCCCAACTTCACCCTCCGCCCCGACCTCTTCGTCAACGTCGAGTTCCCCGTCGCGCACGCCGCCCGCCTCACCGTCCCGGAAGATGCCGTCGTCGACGCCGGCACATCCCAGGTGGTCTACATCGACCTCGGCCAGGGCCGCTTCGAGCCCCGCCGCGTCGAGGCCGGTGAGCGCTTCGACGGCCGCATCGAGATCCTCTCCGGCCTCCAGCCCGGCGAACGCATCGTCATCAGCGGCGCCTTCCTGATCGACAGCGAAAGCCGCATGAGGAGCGGCTCAAGATGATCAACGCCATCATCGAATTCTCAGCCCGCAACCGCTTCCTCGTGCTCCTCCTGGTGGCCGCCGCCGCCGCCTTCGGCTGGTGGTCCATGCACCGCGTCCCGCTGGATGCCATTCCCGATCTCAGCGACACCCAGGTGATTCTCTACTCGCGCTGGGACCGCTCGCCGGACATCATCGAAGACCAGGTCACTTACCCCATCGTCTCCGCCATGCTCGGGGCGCCCAAAGTGCGCGACGTCCGCGGCTTCTCTGACTTCGGCTACAGCTACGTCTACGTCATCTTCGAGGAAGGCACCGACATCTACTGGGCCCGCTCCCGCACGCTCGAGTATCTCTCCGGCGTCCTTCCGCGCCTGCCCAAGGGCGTCAATACCGAACTCGGCCCCGACGCCACCGGCCTCGGCTGGGTCTTCCAATACGCGCTCGTCGATGAGAGCGGCCGTCACTCCCTGGCCGACTTGCGCAGCGTACAGGACTGGTTCCTGCGCTACCAGTTGAAGTCCGTTCCCGGCGTCGCCGAAGTCGCCCCTGTCGGCGGCTTCGTCCGCCAATACCAGGTGCAGGTGGACCCCAACAGGCTCCGCGCCTACAACCTCCCCATGCAGACGGTGGTGGAGGCCGTGCGCGCCGGCAACAACGATGTCGGCGGCCGGCTGGTCGAGTTCGCCGGGGCCGAATACATGGTCCGCGGCCGCGGCTACGCGAAGAACACCCGCGACATCGGCGAAATCGTCCTCAAAGCCAGCCCCGAGGGCGTCCCAGTGAAGGTGAAAGATGTCGGCAGCGTCACACTCGGCCCCGAGATCCGCCGCGGTGTCACTGACCTCGACGGCAAGGGCGACGTCGTCGCCGGCATCATCGTCATGCGCGAGGGCGAGAATGCCCTGGCCGTCATCGATCGCGTCAAGCAGCGCCTCAAGGAGATCGAGCCCGGCCTCCCCCCCGGCGTCAAGCTCGTCACCACCTACGACCGCAGCGACCTCATCCTGCGCTCCATCGACAACCTCAAGCACACCCTCTATGAGGAACTCGCCATCGTCTCCCTCGTCATCCTCGTCTTCCTCTGGCACATCCCCTCCGCGCTCATCCCCATCATCACCATCCCGGTAGCCGTCATCATCGCCTTCATCCCCATGAAGGCCATGGGGCTCACGTCCAACATCATGTCTCTCGGCGGCATCGCCATCGCCATCGGAGCCATGGTGGACGCCGCCATCGTCGTCGTCGAGCAGACCCACAAGCGCCTCGAGGAGTGGGATCGTGAAGGCCGCCAACGTGACTACACGCGCGTGGTCGTGGAGGCCGTCAAGGAAGTCGGCGGGCCCAGCTTCTTCGCCCTCCTCGTCATCGC
>JACQZS010000049.1 GCA_016213725.1 Acidobacteriota bacterium
AATTTCGCGCACGGCTACCCGGCGTTCAACGTGACGATCGGGCTGGAGCGGGCGGGCGAGATGATTGCGGGGGTGATTTTCGACCCGATCCGGCAGGAGATGTTCGCGGCGGAGCTGGGCGGGGGCGCGTTTCTGAACGGGCGGCGGATTCATGTAAGCAAGTCACCGCGGCTGGACACGGCGCTGCTGGCGACGGGCTTTCCGTCGCGGAAGCGGCACGAGAACGTGAACGTGCATTTCTTCCATCAGGTGTCGATGGTTTCGCACGGGATCCGGCGCAGCGGGTCGGCGGCGATCGACCTGGCGTACGTGGCGTGCGGGCGGCTGGAAGGGTTCTGGGAATTCGGTTTGAACCCGTGGGATATGGCGGCGGGGCTGCTGCTGGTGCGGGAAGCGGGGGGCAGGACGACGGACATGAGGGGTGGGGCGGCGGAGCTGCGGGGGCCGCACATCGCGGTGACCAACGGGTTGATTCACAACGAGTTGCTGGAGCTGTTCGGGGAGGTCTTCGAGGGCCGCTACCGGTATCCGATGCCGCCCGTGACGGGCGCGCGGTAGGGCAGGCCGCCGCATTTTCGGATTTGTGTTACCCCCTACAAAGGTGGTACGCTAAACGATTGAAAATGCGAACCGTCGACCTCATTCAGCGCAAGCGGAACGGCGAAGAGCTGTCGCCCGAAGAAATCACCTGGCTTGTCGAGAGTTACACTCGCGGCGAGATCCCGGATTACCAGATGTCGGCCTTCCTGATGGCCGTCTATTTCGAGAACATGACGGATCACGAGGTCGGCGCGATGGTGGAGTCCATTGTGGCCTCCGGCGACAAGCTGGACCTCTCCGACGTGGCCGGCCCGAAGGTGGACAAGCACTCCACCGGCGGCGTGGGCGACAAGACGAGCCTGATTGCGGCGCCGCTGGCGGCGGCCGCGGGCGTGAAGGTTCCGATGATCTCGGGCCGCGCACTAGGCCACACCGGCGGGACGCTGGACAAGCTGGAATCGATTCCGGGCTTCCGCACGAACCTGTCCACGGACGAGTTCAAGGAAGTTCTGAGCAAAGTAGGCTACGCGGTGGTGGGCCAGAGCGAGACGATCACTCCGGCCGACGGGAAGCTGTACGCGCTGCGGGATGCGACGGCGACGGTGGAGAGCACGGCGCTGATCGCCGCCTCGATCATGTCGAAGAAGCTGGCGATGGGCCTGGACGCGCTGGTGCTGGACGTGAAGGTGGGCGCGGGCGCGTTCATGAAGAAGCAGATTGAAGCGCGCAAGCTGGCGCAGCTGATGACGACGATTGCGCGCCGCAACGACCTGCGGGCGCAGGCGCTGATCACGGACATGAACCAGCCGCTGGGCTACGCGATCGGCAACGCGCTGGAGATCATGGAAGTGTCGCAGACGCTGCAGGGCGCGGGTCCGGACGACCTGGCGATCATTTCGATCGAGCTGGCGGCGCGGATGATCTATCTGGGCAAGGTGACGGCGACGCTGGAAGAGGCGCGCGAACTGGCGCAGAACAAGCTGATCGACGGCTCGGGCTTCAAGAAGCTGAAAGAGACGATCGCGGCGCAGGGCGGCAATCCGCAGGTACTGGACCGTTTCGACCTGCTGCCGAACGCGACGGGCGCGATGGAGATCACGTCTCCGCGCGGCGGCTACGTTTCGGCGATCGACGCCGAGCAGATCGGCCTGGCATCGTCGATGATCGGCGCGGGCCGCGACACGAAGGAAGACTCGATCGATCCGGCGGTGGGCGTGATTCTGGAGGTGAAGACCGGCCAGAAGATCGACGCCGGCGGAGTGCTGTGCCGGCTCTACTTCACCAACGAAGAGCGGCTGCAAGAGGCCGCCGAGCGCGTGGAAGATGCCTTCCGCATCTCCGCCACGGCGCCCGAGCCGCGCGAACTGATCCTCGAAGTCGTCAGCTAACAAACTACTCCACTGGGAGGCCGGCGCATGGCGCGTTTCACCGGACTTCTGGGCCTGATCTCGATTCTGGCCCTCTGCTTTCTGCTCTCCACGAATAGGAAGGCGATCCGGCCGCGCCTCCTGTTATGGGGCATGGGCCTGCAGTTCGCCTTTGCCTTTCTGGTGCTGAAAACCGATTTCGGACTGGTGTTCCAGGCTGCCAGCGTAGCGGTGAACGCGTTGCTGGAGTATGCCGAGAAGGGCAGCGAATTCCTCTTTGGGCCGCTGGGCGTGAAGACCGGCGCGTTCGGAGTGGTGTTCGCATTCCAGGTGCTGCCGATCGTCATTTTCATCGCCAGCCTGTTTTCGGTGCTGTATTACTTCGGCGTGATGCAGGTGGTGATCAAGTGGATGGCGTGGGGCATGCACCGCGTGATGCGCTGCTCGGGAGCCGAGTCCACCAACGTGGCGGCGAGCATCTTCATGGGGCAGACGGAAGCGCCTTTGACGATCCGGCCGTTTCTGCCCAACCTGACCGAGAGCGAGCTGTTCACGGTGATGACGTGCGGCATGGCGCACGTGTCGGGCGCGGTGATGGCGGCCTATGTGAAGATTGCCGGCGTGGAGATCAAGCACCTGCTGACGGCGGTGATCATGACGGCGCCGGCGACGCTGATGCTGGCCAAGATGCTGGTGCCGGAGACGGGCGAGCCGGAGACGGCGGGGGATGTGAAGATCGAGATCGAGAAGCCGGGCGTGAACGTCATTGACGCGGCGGCGCGCGGCGCGGGCGAGGGGCTGCAACTGGCGCTGAACATCGGCGGCATGCTGATCGCGTTCATCTCGCTGATCGCGCTGGTGAACGGCATTATGGGCTGGGGGCACTCGCTGGCCGGATGGATTCCGGAGTCGCTGCAGAAGCTGTTCGGGATGATCTTCGCGCCGGTGGCGTGGCTGCTGGGCGTGAGCTGGAAGGACGCGCAAGTGGTGGGCAATATGCTGGGCACGCGCATGGTGCTGAACGAGTTCATCGCGTTCCTGCGGCTGGGCGAGGTAAGGCAGGCGCTGGATCCGCGGAGCTTCGCGATTGCGACCTTTGCGCTGTGCGGGTTTGCGAACTTCTCGTCGATCGCGATACAGATTGGCGGGATTGGAGCGCTGGCGCCGACGCGGAAGTCGGATCTGGCGCGCATGGGACTGAAGGCGATGATGGCCGGAACGCTGGCCAATTTCATGTCGGCCTGCATTGCGGGGGTGTTGCTGTGATTCAGGAAGCGGTGGGGTATCTGCGGGAGCGGGTGAAGCAGTGGCCGCGGACGGCGGTGGTGCTGGGCAGCGCGCAGGCGGCGTTTGTGGACGCGCTGGAAGAGCGCGTCGAGATCGACTACAAAGACATTCCGCACTGGCCCGTGCCGAGCGTGCAAGGCCATGCGGGGCGGCTGATCGTGGGCAAGTGCGGCGGCGCGGCGGTGACGGTGATGAGCGGCCGCGTGCACCTGTACGAAGGCTGGCCGGCGAGGCAGGTGACATTTGGGGTACGGGCGCTGGGCGAGCTGGGGTTGAAGCACCTGGTGCTGACGAACGCGGCGGGCGGCATCAACCCGAACTATCACCGCGGGCTGCTGGTGCTGATCACGGATCACCTGAACCTGCAGGGGACGAACCCGCTGGTGGGACCGAACGACGAGCGGCTGGGGCCGCGGTTTCCCGACATGACGCGGGCCTACTGGCCGGCGCACCAGGAGAAGGCGAAGGCGGCGGCGGCGGAGCTGGGCATCGAGTTGGGCGAAGGCGTCTATGCGGGGCTGCTGGGCCCGAGCTTCGAGACGCCGGCCGAGATCCGCTATCTGCGCACCATTGGCGCGGATCTGGCCGGGATGTCGACGGTGGCGGAGACGATTGCGGCGAACCACATGGGGATCCGGGTGCTGGCGATATCGACGGTGACGAACATGGCCGCCGGGATGCAGGCGGAGCTGAGCCACGCCGAGGTGCTGGAGACGGGCAGGAGCGCGGCCGACGGGTTGATTCGATTGCTGACGCGTGTGTTGCCGCGGCTCGAGGAATAACGATGGACGCACTGAAGAAAGCCGCGCTGGAAGCGCGGGAGCGGGCGCACGCGCCGTTTTCACATTTTCTGGTGGGTGCGGCGATCGAGGACGCGAACGGGCGGATCTACGGCGGCTGCAACGTGGAGAACTCGTCGTACGGGCTGACGATGTGCGCGGAGCGGACGGCGATTTTCCGGGCGGTGGCGGAAGGATCGAAGAGATTCAAGCGGATTGCGGTGGTGGTGGATACGGAGAAGCTGACACCGCCGTGCGGGGCGTGCCGGCAGGTGCTGTGGGACCTGTGCGGCGACATGGAAGTGATTCTGTTCAACCTGAAGGACGAGACGGAGAGCTTCCGTTTGTCTGACCTTCTGCCACGAGCTTTTGATGCGACTTATCTCGATTAGCCTGTTTCTTTGCGCGGCGCTGGGCGCAGCGCTTGACGCCGCGACGGCCGACCTGATTGTTTCCGCCGGAAAAGTAGTGACGATGGACGGGCAGAGGCGCGTGATAGAGAACGGCGCCGTGGCCGTGGTGAAGGGCCGCATTGTGGCCGTGGGGCCGAAGGCGGAGATCGATAGGGCGTACACGGCAGCGCGGCGCATCGACCGGCCGACCGCGATTCTGACGCCGGGCCTGGTGAACGCGCACGCGCACGCTCCGATGGCGCTGCTGCGGGGGATTGCGGACGACCGGGATCTGGACGACTGGCTGCGGAACTTCATCTTCCCGGCCGAAGCCAAGAACGTGAACGAGGAGTTCGTACGGGTGGGCACGCGGCTGGCGGTGCTGGAGATGATGCAGGGCGGCATCACGACGTATGCCGACATGTATTACTACGAGCACGCGATCGCCGATGAAACGCGCAAGGCGGGCATGCGGGGCGTGCTGGGGCAGACGATTATCGGCTTCCCCGCCCCGGACTACAAGACGCCGAAAGAGGCGCTGGCGGCGACGGAGCGCTACATTCTGGCGTTCAAGAACGACGCGCTGATCACGCCTTCCGTGGCGCCGCACGCGATCTACACGAATTCGGCGGAGACGTTGACCGCGGCGCGGGAGCTGGCGAACAAGTACGGCGTGCCCTACCTGATCCACGTGTCGGAGACGAAGAAGGAGCAGGTGGATGCGGCGGCCGCGCACAAGATGTCGCCGACCCAGTACCTGGAATCACTGGGTGCGCTGACGGGCCGCACGGTGATGGCGCACATGGTGTGGGCCGACGCGGCGGACCTGGCGGTGAGCAAGAAGCGCGAGGCGGGCCTGGTGCATTGCCCTTCGAGCAACACGAAGCTGGCGAGCGGCGTGGCGCCGGTGCCGGCGATGCTGAAGGAAGGCCTGCGGGTGGGCTTGGGCACGGACGGGCCGGCGGGTTCAAACAACGATGAGAGCCTGTTTGAAGAGATGGATCTGGCGGCGAAGCTGGCGAAGGTGACGACGATGGATCCGAAGACTCTGCCCGCCCAGGCCGTCTTCGAGATGGCGACGCTGGGCGGGGCGCGGGCGCTGACGATGGAGAAAGAGATCGGCTCGCTCGAGCCGGGCAAGCGGGCCGACCTGATTGCGGTTTCCACCCAGTCGGCGCATGCTCAACCGGCGCATGACCCGTATTCGATGCTGGTGTTCGCGCTGAAGTCGAGCGATGTGACGGATGTGGTGATCGAGGGCAGGATCACGGTGGAGAATCGCCGGGCGCTGACGCTGAACGAGGCTGAAGTTCTGCGGCAGGCGGCGGCGATCCGGGCGAAGGTGGATGCGTCGCTGAAGTAGCGGCGGAGGCTAGATGTCAGCCTCTTTGGAGACGAGCTTGCCGGCTTCGAAGCGGAAGATCTGGCCGCTGCGGTAGCGCCAGGCTTCCTTGGCGTCGGGGTGGGATTCGATCTCATCGGGCGGGCCGAACTTGAGATAGGTTTTGCCGCGGTCTGTCTCTGAGCCGCGCCTGCCGTCCTCTTTGAAGCGTTCGTCGGAGTAGACGATGCGGCGCTGGAGTTCTTTTTCGGCCGCCTGCCTGTCGTTCATCTGTGCCAATTTGGCCTGGACTTCGTGCTCTTCGGCGGCGTGCTGGATCTTCTGCTGCTGCATGGCGAGTTCCAGGGCCGCCTTGGCTTTTTCATAGTCCTGCCGTTCGGCGAGCTGCCTGGCGTGCTGGTCTTCCAAGCGCATTTTCTGCTCAAGCTGGCGCTGCTTGAGTTCGGCTTCGGTCAGCTGCCTCTGCGCCAGTTTCTCCTGTTCCGTGAACTGGCGCTGTTGCATCTCCATTTCGCGCTCCAGCATCTTGCGATGCTGCATGAGCGCTTCCTGCTGATGGTCCAGCGCCTCCAGGCGCCTTTGCAGCTCATCCATGCGCTCATTCGCTGAGAGCGCCGGAGCCGGGGGCGCCGGAGGCGCAAGCGCGGCCTTGGGAGCCTGTGGCGCGGCGGGTGGCGCCGGAGGCACGGCATTCTTCCGGCGATAGATCTTGCCGTCGATCACGACGGTGTCGGATGGAGGCGCGGGGGCCTTGGCCGCAGCGGGAGCGCGGGGCGCCGGAGGGGGAGGAAGCTCGGGTCTCGGGGCCGGAGGCGGGGGTGGGGGCGAATCCTGATGCGCCCAGATCAGGCCGCAGCAGATGGCGACGACGGCGGCACCGCCGAGGATGGCCGCCGGTGAGAGTGTCTTTTGTTCCATACCTAATAGCCTCCCGATTCTTTCCGTGAGCCGGCCGCCGGTGGCGGCGAGGGCGAATTCCAGGCGAGTCTGCTCGAGGGTGAGCAGGGCCTCGGAGTAGACAACGCGATCGCCGCAATGCGCGACGGCGGCTTCATCGCAGCAGAGTTCGCGCTCGTGCCGGATGCGGGCCGAGAGCCACCAGACTGCGGGGTGATAGAAGAGCAGTCCTTCGACGAGGGTCTGCAGGATGTTGACGGCGTAGTCGTGCCGGCGGATGTGGGCCAGCTCGTGTTCGATGACGGCTTCGAGCTGCCGCGGGGTGAGCCGGAGCAGCGCCGCGGCGGGGATGAGGATGACGGGGCGCAGCGCACCGAAGGCGTAGGGAGCGGCGGCGGTGAACGAGCGGTAGATGCGCACGCGGCCGCGGGCGTCGATGAGTTCGGTCTGGCCGCGGCGGGTGCGGCTCCAGGCCAGCGCCCAGGCTCCGACGGAGCGGAGGAGCACGAGAGCGGAACCGGTGGTCCAGAACTGGGCGAGCCACTGAATCCAGACAGGGCGCGCGCTGGCGATGGCGGCCACGGCGGCGAGGGCGGCGGGGCTGGCGGCGAGATGGATGTCGAGGATGAGGCGGTCCGCGGTGAGCGTGAGGTAAGTGGCCAGCGGGGCCGCTGCCATGGCCAGGAGGAAGAAGCAGGCGGCGGCGTAGCGGAGCTGCGGGCGGCGGAGGAAGTGCAGCACGGCGGCGGCCAGCAGGCCCAGGACGGCGCCCTGCCAAAGGAAGTGGAGCAGGGTCCAGGCGAGTGCGCGTTCGCTCATCGGCGGCTCCTTTCGTACTCCTTCAGCATGCGGCGGATCTGGTCAATCTCTTCCGGGCTGGCGGGCTTGGCGGAAAGGGCGCCGAGAACGAGGGCGGCGGCGCTGCCGCCGAAGACGCGGTCCATCAGGTCACCGGCTAGGCGGCCTTTGGTTTCCTGCTCTTCGGACACGGGGCGGTAGACGTGAGCGCGTTCGCGCTCATCGCGCAGGACCAGGCCCTTTTCGGCCATAATCTGCATGAGCTTCAAAGTGGTGGTGTAGCCGGAACCGTTCTTGCCTTCAAGATTCTCGTGAACCTGGCGGACGGTGCTGGGGCCGAGATTCCACAGGATTTGGAGGATTTCCAACTCGCTGGCGGTAGGTTTTGGCTTCACGATCTCAGCATATACGAAGCGATTCGTAGTGTCAACGAAAAGTTTCGTAGGTGTGTACGGGGCGGGCCTGCAATTTTGTCCACAGGCACGGCGCCGCTGCACTAGGCTGGTTGCCTGAGTTCCTTGAGCCATGCATCGGCGGCGGAGATACCGGCCTGGACAGGCTCCCGGCCGATGCGGTGGAGTTGTTTCCAAGCCCTGGACTTCTGCTCGTAGGCAGGTTTGACGAAGACGATCCTGCCGGCTTTGCGCGTGGTTTCAGCTTTGAAATCCACGGTGCGAGCCAGGGCGATGAACTCCGATAGCTTCTGTCTGGAGAGTTTGTAAACTCAGAGTTCCTTGAGCCAGGCTTCGGCGGCGGCGACGCCGGCCTGGACGGGTTCGCGGCCGATGCGGTAGAGCTGTTTCCAGGCGCGGGACTTCGATTCGTAGGCCGGGTTGGAGAAGACGATCTTACCGCCCTTCACGGTAGTTTGGGCATTGAAATCGACGGTGCGGGCTACGGCGATGAAATCGCCCAGGCGCTTCTTGAGCTGCGCCCTGAGGCGGTGCTCGTCGTAGTTGCGCTGCTCCTGCATGGCCTTCTGATCCGCCTGGGTTTTCTGCGCGGCGGAGGTGCCGGCCTGCACGCCGGCCATGGTGTCGGGGCCGCCCATCTCGATGCTTTTCAGTAGCGCGTACTGCTTCTTGAATTCATCAGGGTTGGACTTCATGAGCGGCTCAATGGCGGCGGCGCGCTCGCCGAGCTTCTTCTCTTTGGGATCGCGGGAGCGCTGCCATTTCTTGAGGTCCTCGGGGAAGAGGATTTGCAGCGATTGCATGGGCATGGCCTGAAAGGAGGCGGCCATCTGGGCGCCGATTTGAGACATCATTTCGCCGGATTCGGCGGCCTTTTGCATTTTCTGCATTTCGGCCTGCGGATCGACCTTGAGGCCGTGATTGACGGCGCCGTAGCGTTCCTTGATCCACGTATCGTAAGTCTTTTCGAAGGCCGGGGCCATGACGGTGGATTTGGCGAGGGCGGCGAACTCCCTGACGAGGGCGACGCGGTCGGCGGCGGGGCGGGCGGCCCAGGCGGTCTTCACGGGCGCCTTCAGGGTGTAAGTGCCCGGCAGCGAAGAGAAGCCGTCGTCGAGCAGGCCCTGGCGGCAGATAACGGTCTTATCCTGTTCGGTCCAGCCGAGGGAGGGGAGCAGCCCCTGAAAAGCCAAGGCAGCGGTGGCGCAGGCGATGATGGCAGCGGGGTGGATGGGGCGGAAAAGGCGCACGGGAAACCTCCTATTGAAGGCAGTGTACTCCTTTATTTCGCCGATTGCTGGGCGGCGAGGTCGAGGAACCAATGGCCGGTGCGGAGGAGTTGGGCAGGGGTGCTGAGAAGGTCGATGGGGCCGCTGAGGGCGCGGCGGAGGGCGGGGGCTTTCCCTGCCCCGGCGGCAAGGACGGCGAGGTGGCGGGCAGCGAGGATGGGCTTGGGCAGGAGCGTGATGCGCCACTGCTGTTTGTCTTCGACCCAGAGGCCGGCGGCGAGGCCGGAGCGGTCGAGGACCAGCGGCTGGCCGGGAAAAAGGGAGGCGGTGTGGCCATCGTCGCCGATGCCGCACTGGACGACGTCGAAGGGAGCGGCGCCGAGATGGAGTTCGATTTCGGCGGCGTATTCGCCGGCGGCCTGGCGGGCATCTTTCTCGCCGCGCATGCGGTGGAAGTGCACGGCGGGGGCGAGGGCGGCGCGGATCATGCGGGCATTGCTTTGCGGGTGGTCTGGAGGAACGCCGCGCTCGTCCACCTGCCAGAAATGGGCGCGGGACCAGTCGACGCCGAGGGTGGCCAGGATCTCGAGCATGAGCTTGGGGGTACTGCCGCCGGAGAGGGCGGTATGGGCGATGCCCTGCGTGGCGACGGCTTCGGCGATCCAGGCGGCGAGCTGTTGGGCGCAGGCCTGCGCGGTGGATGGGGGGTCAGGCGAGACGTGGAGCATCAGCGGCGCTCCAGCAGGTGGCCGAGGGCGGCGTCGTAGTAGGGGTCTGCGCCCCAGATGGCGAGTTCGTCGCGGAGGAGGGCCGCATTGTCGAGGAGGGGGAAGACGCTGGAGGAGCGGGAGAGGCCGCAGGAGGCTTCGACGACGGCGGGGGCGGTGCGGCGCATCTCGAGTCCGGCGAGGCGGACGGCGCGGATGCGGCCCATGCCGGGCTGGGGCGGCTGGGGGTCTTCGCAGCGGAGGCTGATGGGCACATTCATGACGGCGCGCAGCCAGGCGGCGAGATAGAGGGCGGCCATGGGTTCGCCCTGACCGGAGTAGGTGACCTCGCCGGGCGCGGTGGCGCAGAGGCCGGAGGCTTCGCGGGCGATGAACTCGCGCCAGCGGGTGATGCGGGTCCAGGCGAGGTCCGCGATGCGCGGGTGGCCGGGGCGCAGGGCGGAAAGGGAGTGGCAGGCAGCGGAGGCGGGGGCGCTGCTGGTTTCGACCACGACCTTGCCGGCGAGCTGGAGCACGGGGGCCAGATCAGCGGAGGCGGCGAGAGCGGCGTCGCGGCACCAGACGACGACGGGGAGGTCCGCCACGCAGAGGCCGCGCAGGATGGGCGGCACCTCATCGAGCTGGCCGCGCGGCGCCGAGACGCGGATCTCCTCGCAGCAGACCTGCTTCTGGCGGCCGAAGGGCAACCAGCACTGGATGGCGGTGGAGGCCTCGACGTGTTCGCCGACGCCGACGCGGAGCACGATGCTGCGGTTGGGATGATCGTGCATGATGGAGGCGAGCGTGCGGCTGAGATCTTCGGGGTCGTCGGCGGCGGAGGCGACGGCGATGAGGGTCATGGAGCAGGCGCGCAGGACTCCAGTGGAGTCGTTGGCATGTGCTCCGGTGTGATCGTTGCCCATGGCGCGCCAGCCTTCGTTGAGTTCGGCCAGCAGGCGGCCGGCATCGACGCGGGCCATTACGGCACCCTCCAGACGTGGCCGCGGGCGGCGAGCATGTCGTCGGAGGAGGCGGGGCCCCAACTGCCGGCGGCATAGTTGGGCAGATCGAACTTGGTCTCGCTCCACGCGTCGAGCACGGGCTGGACGACGGCCCAGCTGGCCTCTACCATGTCCTGGCGGGTATAGAGCGTGGCATCGCCTTCGAGGGCGTCGAGCAGGAGCGTTTCGTAGGCAGTGGGGGTGCGGGCGCCGAAGCTGGTGCCGTAGTTGAAGTCCATCATGACGGGGCGGAGGTTCATGCCGGCGCCGGGGACTTTGGAGGAGAATCGCAGGGAGATGCCTTCCTCGGGTTGAATGCGGATAACGAGCAGATTGGGCCAATGGCCGCCACCGGCGTCGCCGAAGACGGCGAGCGGGGCGCGATTGAATTCGATGGCGATGTCGGTGACGCGCTTGGGCAGGCGCTTGCCGGTGCGGATGTAGAAAGGCACGCCGGCCCAGCGCCAGTTGTCCACCTCGAGGGTGAGAGCGGCGTAGGTGTCGGTTTGAGAGAGGGGATCGACGCCGGGCTCTTCGCGGAAGCCGGGCAGAGGTTCGCCGCCGATGCGGGCGGGGCCGTACTGGCCCTTGACGGCGACGCGCGGAACGTCTTCGGGGCGGATGCGTTGAATGGATTTGAGCAGTTTGGCGCGTTCGTCGCGGACGGCTTCAGCGGCGTATTCGGCGGGCGGCTCCATGGCGATGGTGGCCAGGACCTGGAGGAGGTGATTCTGGATCATGTCGCGCAGGGCGCCGGCCTCCTGGTAGTAGCCGCCACGGCCTTCGACGCCGATGCTCTCGGCGGCGGTGACCTGGACGTGGTTGACGTAGCGGCGGTTCCAGAGGGGCTCGAAGATGCCGTTGCCGAAGCGGAAGGCGAGGATGTTCTGAACGGTTTCCTTGCCGAGGTAGTGATCGATGCGGTAGATGGCCTGCTCATCGAGGACGCTGCGGACACGGTCGTTCAGTTCGCGGGCGCTGGACTGGTCGTGGCCGAAGGGTTTCTCGATGATGACCCGGCGCCAGGCGCCCTCGCGGCGATGGAGGTGGGCGGCGCCGAGACCTTCTACGGCGGGAGCGTACTGGCTGGGCGAAGTGGAGAGATAGAAGAGGACGTTGCCGGCGGTGCTGCGCTGCCGGGCGATCTGCTCCAGGCGCTGGGAGAGGCCGGCGTAGAGGGAAGAGTCGCCGATGTCGCCGCTTTGATAGAAGAGGCCCTGGGCGAAGCTGCGCCAGAGTTCTTCGTCGAAGGGGCTGTCTTCGAGGAAGCGGGCGACGCTTTCGCGCATCTTTTCGCGGAAGGCGTCGTCGGTCATGGCGGTACGGGAGACGCCGACGACTGCGAAGCCGGCGGGGAGGCGGCGCTCATAGGCGAGGCGGTAGAGCGCCGGCATGAGCTTGCGCTTGGTGAGGTCGCCGTTGGCGCCGAAGATCACAACGGCGCAGGGCGCCACGGGATTATTGAAACGGAGCGGGTCTTCCAGACCCAACAACCCAGGCATATTCCGAAAGTAGCAAAACAGCGGGGCCGCTTACCGCGCTTGTGTGGGCTAGGCGTGGGACGGGCGCCGGGCTGAATGCGAACCTAGCGGGCCGAACTCATTCGGGCTGGTAGCCCTCGCGGGCGCGCACTTTGTAGCCGGCGTTGCCCTTGAGTGTGACCTCGAGCTTGCGCCAGCCGGCGGAGCCGGCGGCGGCGGGGTGGATGGTGAGGAGGTAGCCGTGGGAGAGGTCGCGCGAGATGGCGTCGAAGACTGAGGAGACTTCGCGGGCGTCGCTGATGGCGAAGGCGAGGCCTCCGGTGCCTTTGGAGATGCTTTCGAGGTCGCGGAGGAGGGCGCGGTTTGCGAGGGCCATGCCGAGGGCGATGGTGTAGACGGGAATGCCGGCGGCCTTGGCTTTGCGGATGGCTACGCCGGCGGGCAGGGTGCTGCGATTGTCATCGCCGTCGGTGATCATGACGATGACTTTCTTGCCCTGGTGGGAGGCGAAGTCGCGGATGGTTTTGACGAGGGCGTCGTAGACGGCGGTTTCGCCGCGGGCCTCGATGCGGGCGACGGCGCGGGCGGCGTGGGGGCGGTTCTGGGTGCTGGTCTGGGAGACGGTGACGTCGTCGCTGAAGGAGTAGACGGCCACCTGGTCCGAGTCTCGGAGCTGGCGGAGGAGGCCGAGGGCGGCGTTCTTGAGGGCGGGCAGCGTGGGGTGCATGCTGAGGGTGGAATCCAGCAGCAGCGCGGCGCTGAGCGCGGAGGAGCGGGTTTCGAAGGCGGTGATGGGTTGGGGGCGGCCTTCTTCCAGCACCTCGAAGACCTTCTGATTGAGGTCGTCGATATAGTGGCCGCGCGAATCGACGACGGTGGTGTAGAGTTCGACCAGGCGGACGTCGGAGCGGAAGACGTGGGAGGAATCTTCGCGGGGTCCGGAGGCAGAGGGTGCGGAGGATAACACGGGCATGGACGGGGCCGCGGTGGCGGCATCGGGCTGGTCTTCATCCCAGCGGGCGCCGCGCAGGAGGCGCTGGGAGACGCGGTCGAAGCCGGCGAAGCCGCCAGTGAGATTGCTGCCCGGGGCGATGTTGGAGGCGTGGAGGACGGAGGGCTGGAAGATGGGTTCGGGCGCGGGCAGGAACTGGTGCCGGCGGGAGAGCCCGGAGTCCTCGGAGACGAGCAAAGAAGAGGAATCGATCCAGGCGGCATAGACGGCGGTAGTGAGAGCGGTGAGCACGGCCGCTGGATCGTGAGTGCGGGCGGCCTGTTCCAAGGTGGGAGCCTTCTGCAGCGAGAAGACCCTATCGAAATTATCGAACCTGGCGCCGTTGAGGCGGAGCAGCCTGGCGCGGACGGCTTCGTCGAGGGTGCCGCCGGGGCCGCTGAGCTGGCGGAGCAGCGCGGGGGCGGCGGCGGGCCAGTCTGTGGGATGCTCGCAGGCCTGGCGGAGTGCGGCCGCTGCGCGGCGGCCGTCGATGGAGCCGGCCTCGCGGGCGAGGGCGATGAGTTCGGTGGTGGAGTACCAGGAGCCGAGCATCCTGGGCCTGTCGGCGGGGGGTGCGGCCCGGACCGCCTTTTCAAACTGCTCGAGCGCGGCGAGGGCGCCGGCGTCGAGATCGGGCAACCGGAGGAAAAGCGGCCAAAGGGCATCCCAATCCTTGGCGTGTTTCTTGAAGAGAAGGGCGGTGGCCGCGTCCATGGGGGCGGTGCGCGCGCGGTCCAGGCGGGCGACGGCGGCCAGGGTGCCGGCGGTGGCTGTATCGAGGAGGCTTTCCTCGGGGGCGGAGGCGGAGAGCCAGACCGTTCTGCCGCCGGGGAGAGCGAACTGTCCGCCGGCGGCGAGGACGAGCTGATCGGGATTCCATTGGTTCTGGGCGAAGCGTTGCGCGAGCACGCGGGCGCGCTCAGGGGAGGCGAGGATGTAGGCGGCCTTCCCTTCTCCGGCGGAGGCGAGGGCGAAGTAGAAAGCGGCCAACTGCCCCTGTTCCTTTTCGAAGAGGGCGCGGTAGAAAGCGGCGGGCTCCTTGGGAGAGGCGCCGGTGAGGGCGGTCCAAACGGCGTCAGAGGCAGCGCCGCCGGGCACGGCTACCCGGCCTTGTGAGACGGCGAGGGCGGCGCCGTTTTTCCAGATCATGTCGGCGTGTCTTTCGGCCAGCGTGCGCAGGCCGAGGGCGGAGACCAGCGCCTCAGCGCCTTCGGGTCCGGCGGCGGAGAGGCCTGCATAGACCTTGGTGAGGCGGAGGTCGCGCGTGAAGGCCTCAGCGAGCCCGCCAGCCAGCGCCTGCTTCTCCTGAATGACGCCGAGCCAGGCGGCGCCGCCCATCAACTGGGCTTCGCCGGAGAGGATCTGGAAGCTGAAGGTGCGGCCGCTTTCGAGGGCATCGCGCATTTCGATCTCGTCGATGCCGAGGGCGCGGGGAATCCGCTGGCGCGGGATGTCGGCGGCGGCGTCGCCCAGTTCGACCAACAGGCGGTTATCGGGAGTGCGAACGCGCCAGCCGAAGATCTGGAGGACCTTCTCCGCATAGGTACGGTCTGAGGCGGACTGCAGCGAAAGGGTGACGTGGATTTTGCCGTCCACGGTTTCACCGAGCGACGCCAGGGCGGGGATGGCGGCGAAATAGGCGCGCATGGTCTCCAGGTAGCCGGGGATGCCGGTGCGCTCGGAAGGCTGCATGTAGCGGATAAGGGCGCGGCAGTAGCTGGCGAAGAAATCGGCGGGCGTGGTGGCTTCCGCGATATGGGCGGCAGCGGCGAGGGATTGCATGCCGCCGGGCACAGCCATGCCGGAGACGGCGCGCACATCGAGGGAGACGTCCTCGAGAGAAGGCAGCGCGGGCTGTTGCGGCTTGCCGAGGTTTTCAATGCGGAAGCGGAGCGCCTGAGCGGGCGCACCGTTGGGTTCGAGTTCGAGGTACTTGCGGTAGTGGCTGGCGGCGCCGGGATAGTCCTTGCTCGCTTCCAGCATGAGGCCGTAGATGTATTCGGCTTTGGGCATGCGGTGTTGCGTATCGAGGCGTACGGCCTCGCCGGCGCTGGCTGCCGCTTTATCGAGGTGCCCGAGCTGATATTCGGCGGCGGCCAGGTGGAGGAGCGCTTCGGGGTGGCGGTGAGCCGTGTCTTTTTCGACGATGGAGGCGGCCATTTCGGCAGCCGCTTTCCAGGATTTGGCGTCGCTCTCCAAGCGCATGAGCAAAAGTTCCGAAGTGAGAGATTTCGGGTCGGCGGCCATACCTTTGCGGTAGGCTTCGCGCGCTTCGTCGTATTTCTTCTGGTTTTGGAGAGAAGCGCCAAGCGCATTCCAGCCCGGCGCGAAATTGGGCGATTGCTGGACCACCAGGCGCAACTGCGGCTCGGCTTTATCGTTGGCGCCTTCGCTGAGAGCCTTCATGGCGGCGTCCCAGGTTTTCTGCGAGTGCCTGGGCGCCTCAACGGCCGAGGTGAGGGCCGCAGCACCGGAGCCCTTTTTGCGAAGAACCAGCGTGGGCAAGGTGGTGGAGGCGCTGAGGGCGCGATCGTCAGGATCGATGCTCGTGGATTCGTAGCCGGGCAGTTCGGCGCGCAGCACGCAGTGCAGGGTGGTATTGGAGCCGGTGCGGCGAGAGCCCCATTCGCCGATGGATTCAAACTGGGAGGGGCGGAGGACATACTCGCCCTTACGGTTTGTGGACGCTTCCACCGTGACGCGGCTGACGCCGCAGTAGCGTTGGATGAGGACAGGCTTTGGCGGAGTGGAGCCGTCTTCCATGGTCACGCGGCCAGGCATGAGCGAGAGTTGGGCGAGGGCGGGCAACGCGCACAAAAAGAGGAGGAAAACGATGAAGCAAGACCGGCCGCATCGATGGGTGGGCATGAATGAGATTTGAGACACCATCTCCGAGTCCCTTTGGCAGTCCTTTTGGTCATCTTACTATGCCGCTTGCCCGCGGCGCGCTTGTCCGCTAGAATCAAGACACCCGCCTTTTGTTTCTTCCCATGCCCAAGGCCACTAAGATTCTCGCTGTGTGCGAAGACCTGTTCTTCGTCGTCAAGATCAATGAAATCGCCCGCCGTTCCGGGCTCCAACCGGAGTACGTGAAGACGGCGGCGGAGCTGCTGTCGAATGCGGCCGAGCAGACGCCGCTGATGATTATTGTGGATTTGACGGCGAAATCGGCCGATGCGGTGGATGTAATCCAGCAAGTACGAGCCGAGAAGAGCCTGAAGAACGTCAGTGTGCTGGCGTTCGGGCCGCATGTGGATGGAGAGCTGAAGACGCGCGCTCAGAGCGCAGGCGCCAGCATGGTTTTGGCGCGCTCTGCCTTTTCAGCCAACCTGCCTCAGATCTTCAAGCGGCACGGCGGATCTCTCTAGATTCACATTCGCACGCGGGCGGAAGCCTTCCCGCGCACGGCTCAGTCCACGCTGTGAGTGAACTCGATCACTTCGTTCAGCTTGCGGAGGGCCGCGCCGCTATCGAGCGATTCGCAAGCGCGCTGGACGCCCTCCATGAGGCTGGAGGCCTGTCCGGCCGCGGAAAGCGCGAGAGCCACGTTGACGGCGACGATGTCGCGGTGCGGGCCTTGTGCCCCGCCGAGCACGGCCAGCGCGATGGCGCGGTTGGTTTCAATGTCGCCGCCGCGTAGATCCTGGAGGGTGACCTGCGGCACGCCGAAGTCGGCTGGAATGACGGTGGTATGATCGATGGCGCCGTGCACGATGCCGAAGACGTGCGAGGGCCCGGTGGTGCTGACTTCGTCCATGCCGTCGTGGCCGTGGACCACGTAGCCTTTCGGCAAGCCAAGAGAGGCGAGGGTGACGGCCATCATCTCCGCGGCGGCGGCGGAAGGCGCGCCGGCCAGCTGTGCGGTGGCTCCGGCGGGATTGGTGAGGGGCCCCAGGAGATTCATGACGGTGCGGGTCTTGAGCTCAGCCCGGGCCGGCATGGCGTGCTTCATCGCCGGATGAAGCGCCGGCGCGAAGAGGAATCCGAAACCGACTTCGCGAATGCCGCGGGCGATCGAGCCTGCGTCAGTGAGCAACTTCACGCCGAGCGCTTCCAGCAGATCCGCGCTGCCGCACTTGGAGGAGATGGAGCGGTTGCCGTGTTTGGCCACGGCGACGCCGGCGCCGGCGGCGACGAGGCCGACGAGGGTGGAGACGTTCAGCGTGCCGTGGCTGTCGCCGCCGGTACCGCAGGTATCGAGCACAACGCGGTCCGTGATGCCGTGCTCGATGCGCACGCAGCTGTCGCGCATGGCCAGCACGAGCCCCTTGAGTTCATCGGGCGTTTCGCCCTTCACGCGGAGCGCGGCGAGGAAGGCGGTGATCTGCGGAGTGGTGGCTTGGCCGGCCAGAATCTCGCCCATGGCGGCGCGCGCGTCGGCTGTGGACAGACTTTCACGGTTCAGCACGCGGTGCAGGTAGGGTAAGAAGGCCATGTTATATTGGGTTGCGGGGCTTTTTTTCGAGCCTACCACAAGCGGAACCTTATGAAAATTCACGAGTACCAGGCCAAGCAGATACTGGCCAAATATGGAGTTCCTGTGCCTCGCGGGCGTATGGCCCTCAGCGTGGAGGAAGCCCGTCAAGTGGCTGAGGAGTTGGGTGGACGAGTGGTTGTGAAAGCCCAGATCCACGCCGGCGGCCGCGGCAAGGGCGGCGGCGTCAAGTTGGCGGCAGATGCCGCCGAGGCCACCGCGGTGGCCGCGAAGATCCTGGGGATGACCCTGGTGACACACCAGACGGGGCCCGAAGGGCGCCTGGTGCAGCGGCTGCTGGTGGAAGAGACGTTGCCGATCGCCAAGGAGTTGTACCTGGGCATTGTGCTGGACCGGGCGCAGGGCAAGCTGGTGATGATGGCCTCCGCCGCAGGCGGGATGGACATCGAGCATGTCGCCGCGACGACTCCTGAGCTGATTCTGAAAGAGGCCTTTGAGCCGGCCACGGGGCTGATGGGCTGGCAGGCGCGTAAACTGGCGTTTGGCATTGGCATCCCCGCGGCCAGCGTGGCTGCGGCGGCGAAGACGATGCAGGCGCTGGCCAGGGCCTACGTGGAGACCGACGCCTCGCTGGCGGAGATCAATCCGCTGGTGCTTACCGAGGACGGGCGCGTGGTGGCGTTGGACGCCAAGTTCAACATCGACGACAACGCGCTGTACCGCCACAAAGACCTGGCCGAATTGCGCGACCTGAACGAAGAAGATCCGCTGGAAGTGGAAGCCTCGAAGTTCGGCCTGAACTACATCAAGCTGGACGGCACGGTGGGCTGCATGGTGAACGGCGCGGGGCTGGCGATGGCCACGATGGACATCATCAAGTACGCGGGCGGCTCGCCGGCGAACTTCCTGGACGTGGGCGGCGGGGCCAACAAGGACCAGATCCGCAACGCGTTCCGCATTCTGATGGACGACCAGAGCGTGAAGGCCGTGTTGATCAACATCTTCGGCGGCATTCTGCGCTGCGACACGCTGGCCGCCGGCGTAGTGGACGCCTCGCGCGAGCTGGGCATGACGCTGCCGCTGGTGATCCGCATGGAAGGCACGAACGTGGAAGAGGGCCGGCGCATCCTGCGCGAATCGGGCCTGAACTTCACGGTGGCCGACGGCATGAAGGACGCGGCCGAAAAAGTGGTGGCGCTGGCGCGCTAAGGGGCACACGCATGAGCATTCTCGTCAACAAGAACACGCGCCTGCTGGTGCAGGGTTTTACTGGAAAAGAGGGCACGTTCCACGCCACGCAGGCGATTGCTTACGGTACGAACGTGGTCGGCGGGGTGGTCCCCGGAAAGGGTGGCAGCTCGCACCTGGACCGGCCGGTGTTCGACACCGTGGCCGAGGCCGTGAAGGCCACCGGAGCCAATGCGAGCGTCATTTTCGTGCCGCCGCCGTTCGCGGCCGAGGCGATCATGGAAGCCGCCGACGCGGGCTTGCCGCTGGTGGTCTGCATCACCGAAGGCATTCCTGCGATGGACATGGTGCGCGCCTGGCAGTTTCTGAAAGAGAAGCCGGCCACGCGGCTGATCGGCCCCAACTGTCCGGGCATCATTACGCCGGGCGAGTGCAAGATCGGCATCATGCCGGGCCACATTCACAAGCCGGGCCCGGTGGGCGTGGTCAGCCGCTCCGGCACCCTGACGTATGAAGCCGTGGGCCAGCTGAGCACGCTGGGCATCGGCCAGACCACCTGCATCGGCATTGGCGGCGACCCGATCATCGGGACGACGCACATCGACACCCTGCGGCTGTTCAACGAAGACCCGGCCACGGAAGCGATCATCATGATCGGCGAGATCGGCGGCAACGCCGAGGAGCTGGCCGCGGCGTATGTGAAGCAGTACGTGAAGAAGCCGGTGATCGGCTTCATCGCCGGCCAGACGGCGCCTCCGGGCCGCCGCATGGGTCACGCCGGCGCGATCATTTCCGGCGGTTCCGGCAAGGCCAGCGACAAGATGGCCGCCATGGAAGACGCCGGCATCCTGGTGTGCCAGACGCCGGCCGACATGGGCGCCCGCGCCAAGGCCGCCCTGAAACTCTAGACGGATTTACGAACTATGCCAATTGAACGCACTTTCGCTATCATCAAGCCCGACGCCGTTGCCGCCGGCAACGCGGGCCAGATTCTCGCCATGATCGAAACGGCCGGATTCAAAATCCTGGCCATGCGGAAACACCAGCTCTCTCGCGCGGAAGCCGAGGGTTTCTACGCCGTCCACAAGGGCAAGGGCTTCTTTGCCGAACTGGTGGACTTCATGACCGAAGGCCCCGTGGTCCTGCTCGCGCTGGAGCGCGAGAACGCCATCGCCAAGTGGCGTGAAGTGATGGGCGCCACGAATCCGGATAAGGCCGAAGCGGGCACGGTGCGCAAGCTTTACGGCACCAACATCGGACGGAACGCCTCGCACGGATCGGATGCGCCGGAGACGGCCGCATTCGAACTTTCGTGGTTCTTCCGCGGCTCGGAAATGATCTAGTCCGGCAGACGCTTCAATCAGAAGGGCCCCGGCCGCGCATG
>JACQZS010000055.1 GCA_016213725.1 Acidobacteriota bacterium
CAGACTCTGGATCTGCGTATCGGGGTTCGAGTCCCTGCGTCCCAGCCACACTGTTTCTTCCCTGCCTCCGCACTCCCTCCTATGCTGAAGAATCACTTTTTCCCGTGGATCGCTTTGACGGTAATGACGATTGCCGCCATGCCGGGGCAAACGGCAGGACAGGCGTTTCAGAAGGCGCCGGCCGGCGTGGAAGCTGCGCTGCGGGAGAAGGTAATGTCCTTCTTCAACCTGCAGAAAGAGGGCAAGTTCCGGCAATCGGAGTCCGGTGTTTGCGCAGATAGCCGCGACGCCTATTACGACTCGGACAAGCGGCGCTGGAGCAGCGTAGAGATTACGAAGATCACGTTTGGCAAGAACTTCGAAGAAGCCATGGTACTCATGGCGCTGGGAACGGAATTGAGGCACCAGGGGAACCGGACACCGGCGATCTATCCGATGAACTCGGCGTGGCGGCTGGAGGCGGGCGCATGGTGCTACTACATTCCGCCGCCCAGCAAGACGGAGACGATAACTCCGTGGGGCGTAATGCGGCCGACGGATGCGGACAAGGGACAGACAAAGCCGCAGATTCCGCAGATTCCGGCGAATGCTTCGTCGGCGATGGCGAGTATCTACAAGCAGATCCACATCTCGAAGCGGGAGCTGCGGGTGAAGGGTTACGAAGCGTCAACGGACCAATTGGAGATTGCCAGTGAGCTGCAGGGGCGGCTTCAGCTGGGGGTTTCCGGCGTCGCGCCGGCGGGGCTGCAGTGGAGTTTCTCAAAGAGCGAGCTGGGACCCGGCGAGAAGTCTGTGTTCAGCCTGAAGTACAATCCGCCGGACAACTCTCCGAAGTCCACGATGCAGATCAGCCTGCTGCTGGAGCCGTTCGGCGCGAGAGTCCCGGTGACGATCATTTTCGACATCCCGGAAGACGTCAAGAAGAGCCTGCCGCCGGCAGTGCAGCTGCCGCAGAAGCAATAAGGGGAGCCAAGGCGGGCGATGGCCCGCGGCTTGCAATGACTCCGGTGGAAGGAGCCTATGCAAGTCAGAGCCTCGGACCCTAAGGCGGCGGAGACGCTAATCCTGCAACCGCCACTGAACGCCCCGCGGATACGGCGGGCCAGCGAAAGCACCACTTTTCAAGAGTATGTGAGGGGCGAGACGAGCCGTTCCGGAACGCGCGATGGATCCGGGCTGGCGCCGCAGAAGGATGTGGCGGCTGGGACGCCGGGTTCCAAAGCGGAACATAGTGTGCCGGCAGGCGGAACAGGTTCCGCTGCGGCGGCGGCAGCGGCACAGACCTCCGCGGCGACGCAGGCCGTGGGATTTGCGGCGCTGGTGGAGGCGGCGAAACTGGCAACGGCGGGCGCCAGCGTCCCGGCTGCGGCGGCAAGTCCGGCCACCACCGAAAGAGCGGCCGCGGCGGCGCCTGCATTCGCGGCCTCCGCAGCGAATGAACCGACACCGGCCGCGGCGTGGCCGATGAACCTTGTCACGCCGTCGGCGCCGCCGGAACTGGCGCAGCAATCCAAGGCAGCACTGGCCGGGGCGATGGTGGCGGCGGGCCTGGATCCGGCGCAATACAAGGTGGCGTACTGGGAAGAGCTGGTGTCGTATCCAGGCGGAAACTTCATGAACAAGTTCCTGACGGTGGAGGCGCCGAACGGGCAGAAGACGGATTTCAATGCGCAACTGACATTGAACTCGCCGTGGGTGACGGCCGCCACTTTGAAAACCTGATTGGCGGAGGCGCTGTAACTTCTGGGGGCCGGCCGCGTACACTCAAACGACCGGCAATGGAACAGGCAACCTTCCAGCAGATCTACGAAGCGCACGCGGGCGACGTCCTGCGGTTTGCCCGGTATTTGACGGGCGACGCCAGCCGCGCGGAAGAGATCGCCTCAGAGACCTTTCTGCGTGCGTGGATCAGCCGGAGCCGGATCAAGACGGAAACGGCAAAGGCGTATCTGCTGGCCATCGCGAGAAATCTGTCCATCGACGCCAGGCGGCGGGAGCGGCCGAGCGTTCCGCTGATGGATGAACACGCGGTGGCAGCGCACGGAGCGGATTCGAAGCTGGAGTTGGAACGGGTGTTCAGCGCAATGGAACAGCTTCCGGAGGGCCAGCGCGAAGCGCTGGTGCTGACGGCGGTGCACGGGTTGAGCTACGAAGAAGCGTCCCGCGTGCTGGAGGTGCCGCTGTCAGTGCTGAAGGTTCGCATCCATCGTGCCCGACTGCGCCTGGCCGGATCGCAGGAGAGTGAACCATGACAATTCCAGAGACATACGCTTCCGAGGTATTGGAAGATTTGGCGGCGCTGTATCTATCGGGCGAGGCAGCCCCGGGAACGCGAGCTTTTGTGGAAGCTTGTGCGGCGGCGGACGCCGGCTACGCGGCGCGGCTGAGGCACGCCAGCAAGCTCGAGTTGCAGGCGCCGCCGGTGGCGGTGCACGAGGATGCGCAACTGGTGACGCTGCGCAGGACGCGGGAGCAGATCCGGCTGAGGACGCTGTTTCTGGCGATGGGCATCGCGTTCACGGTGCTGCCCCTGACATTCACATTTGGGCCGAAAGGCGTAGATTTCGTCTTCTGGCCGGGCGAGACGGGGGTGATCACGGCGTTCTGGTCTGTGGCGCTAGCGTCCTGGGTGGCGTCGTGGGTGCTGCACAGGGATGTGAAGAAGCGGGGACTGTAAAGCCGCCCGGGGGAGAATCCGCGGCAGCCCGGAATGAGCTGCCGCGGAAGAAGCCCGGATGAGCGGCCGGCCTACTTCTCGCCTTCGAGAACCTTCTTGGCTTCGGCGAGGGCGGCCTTCTGCTGGGCGGTGACTTCCGGATAGGCCAGCTTGAGGCCGCGGAGGGCCTGGTAGACGACGCCGGCCACGGCTACGCGGGAGAACCACTTGTTGTCGGCGGGGATGACATGCCAGGGAGCCCACTTGGTGCTGGTGGCGGTCATGCAATCCTCGTAGGCCTTCATGTATTCGTCCCAGTGGCCGCGTTCCTTGGCGTCGGCGGCGGAGAACTTCCAGTTCTTTTCGTCGCGGTTGATGCGATCGAGGAAGCGGCGTTTCTGTTCGCCCTTGGAGACGTTGAGGAAGAACTTCAGAGTGAGGATGCCGTTGTAGTAGAGGTATTTTTCAAAGGCATTGATCTCTTCGTAGCGGCGCTCGTAGATCTTCTTGTCCTTGAACTGGGCGGGCATCTTCTGCTTGGCGATGATTTCGGGGTGGACCTTGGTGACGAGCACCTCTTCGTAGTAGGAGCGGTTGAAGATGCCGATGCGGCCGCGTTCCGGCAGGGCCTTGAAGCAGCGCCACATGTAGTCGTGGTCTAGCTCTTCGGAGGAGGGGGCCTTGAAGCTGTAGACCTGGCAGCCCTGGGGGTTGAGGCCGCTCATGACGTGCTTGATGGCACCGTCCTTGCCGGCGGCATCCATGGCCTGAAAGATGACCAGGATGCCCCAGTTGTCCTGAGCGTAGAGCTTGTCCTGATATTCGGCGAGATGCTCGATGCCTTCCTGCAGAAGGAGGCCGGCTTTCTTTTTGTCGAGCTTATCGGGGACCCAGGTGGGGTCGAAGTCCTTCTTCAGGTTGACCTTTTTGCCCGGCGAGACGATCAGCCGGTCAACGAGGCGGTTGACGTCCTTGGTCTTAATGGCGCCCATGGGGAATCCTCCTCACCAGAGTCTAGCAGGGCACGGGAACGGTGGCGCGGGGGAGGCGGGGAGGGACGAACGCGACAAATGCGCGAAAATAGTGGCAACCACGCCAGGGGTGGATCGTATTGGATTGCAGATGGCGACAATGCCCGAATTCGCCGAGATCGTCCGGGAGCACCAGTCGATGGTGTTCAGCCTGGCCTACCACGCGCTGCAGAATCGAGCGGCGGCGGAGGATCTGACGCAAGACGTCTTTCTTTCGCTGCACGAGAATCTGCACCGGCTGGAGGGGCCAGGCCACGTGAAGCCCTGGCTGGCGCGAGTGGCCTCGAACCGGGCCATCGATGAAATCCGCAAGCGGAAATACCGCCGCGGACCGTCGTTGGAGCAGGTACCGGAGCCCCGCGCGCGCGGCGACAACAGCGACCTGCTGTTGAGCCGGCAGCTGCGGCGCACGGTGGCGACGCTGCCGGCCGCGGCCCGGATGATGATCATCCTGCGGTTCCAGGAAGAACTGGAACTGAGCGAGATCTCGAAGGTGCTGGAGATCCCGGTGCAAACGGTAAAGAGCCGGCTGCACCGGTCGGTGAATCTGTTGAGAGAGAAGATGCTGCGCCGGCATGGCGCGGCGGCAAAGGAGATGAAACAGGCATGAGCGGCCCCGAGCGGTTTGAAGAACAGTTGCGCGAATCCCTGCGGCGGGTAGAAGCGCCGGCCGGGCTCGAACAGCGGATTCTGGCCCGCGTGGAAGCGAAGGCGGCGGCGAAGCGGAGTTTCACTCAGAGGCGCTGGCTGGCGATGGCCGCCAGTGTCGCCCTGGTGGTGAGTGCGGGGGGCTACGGCCTGCACTGGCGCCAGGAGCAGATCCGGGAGCAGCAGGCGGCGGAAGCCAGGGAGAAACTGATTTACGCGCTGCGGCTCACCTCTCAACAGGTATCGAAGGTAGAAGGGCAATTGCGCGCCATCGGCGTTCAAAGGATCGATCTGATGGAGGTGTCGCAATGAAGAGACGGTGGCTACTGGTGCTGGCAGCGGCGATGCCGCTGGCCGCGCAGAGTATTGACTTCAAGATTCTGGACAAGCTGGGCGAGAAGGCGAAGGAGTCCTCGGTGGTGAACCTGGGGCCTGAACAGCTTGGACTGATCACGGGCGTGAACGGCGGCCAAGGGAACAAGAACCTGGGGGACTTGGTGAAGGTGCTGAAGTCCGTACAGGTACGGAGCTACGAATTCGACGAGAAGGGCATGTACGACGTGGAAGTGGTGCGAGCGTTTCGCGACAAGGTCACGTCGTCGGGCAACTGGGTGAATATCATCTCGACGAAAGAGAAGGGCGGGTTCACGGACATCATGATCCAGAAGGGGCCCGACGGCAAGTCGGCCGGGTTCCTGATTGTGGCGGCGGAGCCGAGAGAGGTTTCGATCGTACACATCGACGGGCCGCTGGATCTGTCGTCGATCGGGAAGCTGGGCGGAATCCTGGGGATTCCCGAGCTGCAGGGCGCAGAGGGCTCCGGCAAGAGCACGGGCGGGGCCAAGCCGAAAGCGGCGACGAAGAACGAAGACAACGAAGACGAAGTCTAGGCGCAGGCGACTTCGACTGGAAAGCAGGGGGCAGCCCGTCCGGGCGGCCCCTTTTTTCTTGACTCCAAAGACCTGAGGCGTATGCTGTTCGCATGGTCAGAAGGGCTCTGGTTGCACTTGTGTTTGTTGTGTCTCCCGGCGTACAGGGCGGCATGCGCGTCCATTTTGAGCCGTGGGGGCGCGCTCAGGTGGCGGGCTGCGCGGGCTACGAGATGGAAGTAATCGAGGGAGGCGCGAATCTGCGTCTCAGGAGCGGGCGGGTGGTGCGGCTGAAGTTTGAAGGCGCCTCGGCGCGAGCCGCGGTGAAGGGGGAAGGGCTGCTGCCGGGAGTGACGCACTACCTGGTTGCGGGAGACAAGGAGCGAACGCGGACAGGAATCCCGAACTACGCGAGGGCGGAGATCGAAGGCGTTTACGGCGGAATCGACGCGGTGTTCGACGCCGCGGAAGGGAGCGTGGAGATGGGATTCCGCGTGGCGGAGGGCGTGGACCCGGCGGCCATTCGAGTGCGCGTTGCCGGCGGGGGGACGGCCCGTCTGGCCGCGGGGGAGATTGAGATCCGGGCAGGCCAGGACAGGGTGCGATTGAAGCGTCCCGCGGCATTTCAGGAGCGGGCAGGGCTGCGGGTTCCGGTGGCGATCGCATGGAATGAAGTGCGGGGCGGTGTGCTTTCGTTTCGAGTGGGCGCACACGACAGGGCGCTGCCGCTGCTGATCGATCCGGTGGTGGAGGTGTCGACGTATCTTGGCGGCACGGGGTTCGACCAGACGTACGCGGTGGGGATGGATGGGGCCGGCAACCCGATCTTCGGCGGGTCGGCGGGATCGCCGAATTTTCCGACTGCGGGGTCGCCGGCGCGGCCTGCCGGGGCGGGCGGATACATCCTGAGGACCACGCCGGACCTGAAGACGGTGTTGAGCACGACGTTTCTGGCCGGCACGCAGTATGTGGGAGGGGTGGCGGTGGATGCAGCGGGGTCGATTTACGCGGCAGGCAGCGCGGCGGCGGCGTTCACAGCGTCGGGGGGCGGATACCAGGCGCCCTCGCGTGCGGGCGGCGACGCATTCGTGGTCAAGCTGGACCGCGAGGGCAAGCAATTGGCGTGGAGCGCCGTAGTGGGAGGTGGCGGGCAGGACCAGTTCAACCGGCTGGCGGTGACCCGAGCGGGGGAAGTAGTGGCCTGCGGGAGTACGACTTCCACGAACCTGCCCACCACGCAGGGTGTGTTTCAGAGCGCGAGCAAGGGCGGATCGGTGGAAGGGATGGTGGCGCGATTCACCGCCGCGGGAGGACTGGGCTGGCTGACGTACGTTGGCGGCGCCGGCCGGGATGAAATGCAGTCCGTGGCGTTGGATTCGGCGGGCAATCCGGTGGTGGCCGGGCTGAGCGATTCCGCGAATTACCCATCGACGCCGGGCGCGTTCCAAACCGTGGGCCGCAGCACGACGAACAACAATTTCAAAGTCATTCTGAACGCGGTGGTGACGAAGTTGAAAGGGGACGGCAGCGGGCTGGTGTGGTCCACGTTTCTGAGCGGGACCGGTTACGAGATGGCATACGGCGTGGCGACGGACCCGGCGGACGCCGTGTTCGTGACTGGAGCGTCGGGCTCGAAGGATTTCCCGACGACTGCGGGGGCGTTCAAGGGCACGAGCGGGGGATCGCAGGCGGTGTTCATCACGAAGCTGATGGCGAATGGATCGGGACTGATCTACTCGACATATCTGGGCGGCACGGGCGAGGCGCTGGACGCGGGCTATGACCTGACAGTGGCGGCGGACGGCACGGCTTATGTCGCGGGGCAGATCGGGGCTTCGGTGGCAGGCCAGAAGCCGCTGGCGGGCGGAGTGGCGACGGCTTTTGCAGCGGCGGTGTCGAAGGACGGGTCGGCGATCGACGTGAATGGTTTCGCGAGCACGCAGAGCGTGGCGCGCGGGATCGTTCTGGCGGCGGGGCGGGCCACAGGCAAGGCGGCAGGAAAGGCGGCGGAAGAGGCGGCGCGCGGAGTGGTGGGGGGGAACGTGGTAGGCAACGGTTTGCTGTTAGCGACAGGATTCTCCACCATGGCGGCTGCCACCGGCGAGCGCGGATTTGGAGCAGTCTTCCGCGGAAAAGGCCCGGCGATTGTCGATGTGACGTTGAGTTGCGATCCGGTGGCCGTCAATCTAGGTCATACGGTCACGATGGCGTTGAGGATCACGAACCGAGGGGAGAGCCCGACGCCGGCCGGGGTCGTGACGTTGGGTTTCAGCAAGACTCAGTTCACTGGGCCTAGCATCCAGGCCAGCGGTGGAAGTTTGCTTGGAGTGGACCCGGCTGGAGTTCACTTCCAGGTGCCGGCACTGGCGCCGGGCGGAATTTTTGCGGCTACAGTACCCGTGGAGGGGGGACCGGAAGCGGGAGATGTCGATGCCAGCGTGGCGCTCGGCAATCTGGGCGCCTCCTCAGCAAGCTGCAAGTATCAGGTTGGGCCTGCTCCGGATGTGCGAGTGAGCAAAACGGCAACGCCGGGGGGACCGGTGGGCGTCGGCGGGGAGGTGGAGTACACGATCGTGGTGGAGAACTGGGGCACCATGCCAGCGTCGAACATGACGGTGACGGATCAGCTGCCGGAAGGGCTGACTGCGACGAGCGCGACAGCGTACGGGGCCCCGTGCGAAATCCACCCAGGTGGTAACGGCCGAGGCGGGACGGTGGTGTGTGTGCCCTCCTTTAATGTTGGATTCTCGGGCGGCGCGGTGGGAGCGCTGTTCATTCGAGTGAAAGCTGTCGTTTCCGAACAGGAGCTCCCTGTTGGGGACGAATTGACGAACGTCGTGAGTGCCCGGTGGGACGGTGGGGAGCGGAGCAGCCAGGTGACGATCCGGCGCAGCCCATGGCCCATTCGCGTGGACGCCGCCGCGCTGCCTGCCGGAAAAGGGATCGTCCTGTTCACCGTCGACGTGAAGAACTCCGGAAGCAGCAGCCTGTCGGGCCACTTCGTCCGCATACGCACAAACAATCTTGCCGCGGACTATGCCCCGCCGGAGATGTGCGGTCTGGGCATGAGCGAGAGTCCGGTGCCGAGGGTGGAGAGCGTGTTTGGCGCGCAGAGTTGGCTGAGACCGATGCTCGGGAAGGCGCTGGTGATTCCGTGGGCGACGATCACCTGCCCGCTGCAGGACCTTCCACCGGAGGCCAGCGCCGGCCTGGAGTTTCCGTTGAGGTTTGGTGACGTTGGTGTGCAGCAGGTGGTTGTCGATGTGGTGGACGAGCAGGGCACACCGGTATCCAGCGGGGTGGAGACAGGGATAGTGGACTGGGAAGAGGTGCAGGTGCCGGAAGATCTGCCAAGTCTCAACTGCTTTGGCGGCTTGGATGACCGGTACAGGAAGGGTACCGCGGTCGCGCTCAACTCGGGGGATGGAAGCCTGACGGCTGCAGTAGCGGGCTCCGTGGCCGGGCAAAGCCAGTCGAAGCCGGCACAAGCGGGACAGAAGACTGCGGCTGATCCGTTCCGGATGGTGTTTTCCCCGCGCATGGAGGTGATCCGGGCGCTGCCGGGCAATGCGGATGGCGGGGTAACGGGCCCGACGGTGCTGGGATCGAGAGGGGTGTTCTACCTGCCTGGGGGGCTGGAGGCATATGCGACGCCAATCGTCACATTCACGGGCGGGCTGAGGAACGTGGCGTTCGACTGGTTCGCCCGGCCGGGAGGTGCAGCGGTGATGGGAGTGCTGCAGGCCGGCAACGGGATCGCCGACGCGGGCTCTGTCCTGCTGATGGAGTTCGGCGCCCACGGTTGGCAGCCGCAGGTCGATGCCGAGGGCAAAGCGCGGAGAATGGGGACAGACCCGTTGCCGCTCGACCTGAAATTCGGGGCGGTGAGCGGCGGGAGTGTGCCTGACGCGGTGTGGGCCAATGCGTTTTCCAGCAGCATTTCCATCGCTGCCGGGACGGCGGAGGGGCAGTTTGGCACGCCGAGGAAGGTGCAGGTGGGAGCGCTGCCGATTGGTGTCGCAGTCGGGGATCTGGCGGGCACAGGCCGGGCGCAGATCGTAGTGACGCACTGGGCGGAACCGATGGAAGTAATATCGATGGACGAGGCCGGCGAAGTCAGCGTGCGGAAACTGCCAGGGGATCTCGCCGGGCTGTCCCCGGTGGTGGCGGATCTCGACGGGGACGGAAGGCAGGATGTGGCACTGGCAATGCCGCTGCAAAACAGGGTGGCCATCCTGCGGGGGAATGGAGATGGGACGTTTGGCGACCCGATCTTGCTGTATGCCGGCCAGCGGCCGTACTTTCTATCCGCCGGCACTGTGGACGGCAAGCCCAGGTTGTCAATACTGACGGCGGCGGGAGCGGGCAAGAAGATGGTGGTGGTGGATACGGCCGCATTCGTGTCGAAACGGCAAGCGGCCATGAAGAAGGCTGTGCAATGAGAACGGCGCGAAGCCGGGAGGACTTCGCGCCGTGAGTGTTGAACCGGACTGCCGGCCTACTTGTTCTCGATCCGCATGCCGTAGAAGGAGCGGTAGACGAAAGTCATCGAGATGAGCAGGAACACGATAGCCAGGATGGTGGTAAGGCCACCGTTGCCCTGGTTGCGCATGGAGACGGCGAGTTCGACGGCCAGGAGGCCGAACAGGGTGGTGAACTTGATGATGGGATTGAGGGCCACCGAAGAGGTGTCCTTGAACGGATCGCCGACGGTGTCGCCGACGACGCAGGCCGCGTGCAGGTCAGTGCCCTTGGCCTTCATCTCGGTTTCGACGATCTTCTTGGCGTTATCCCAGGCGCCGCCGGCGTTGGCCATGAAGATGGCCTGGTACAAGCCGAAGAGCGCGATGGAGATGAGGTAGCCGATGAAGAAGTACTCTTCGATGAACGCGAAAGCGAGGGTACCGAAGAAGACGGAGATGAAGATGTTGAACATGCCCTTCTGGGCGTACTGGGTGCAGATTTCAACAACCTTCTTGGAGTCGGTGACGCTGGCCTTGGTGGCGCCTTCCAGCTTGATGTTCTTCTTGATGAACTCGACCGCGCGGTAGGCGCCGGTGGAGACGGCCTGGCAGGAAGCGCCGGTGAACCAGTAGATCACCGCGCCGCCGGCGATGAGGCCGAAGAAGAAGGGGGTGTGGAGGATGGAGAGCTTGGCGACCATGGCGGGGTCGAGGCCGTTGGTGAGGGCGACGATGATGGAGAAGATCATCGTGGTGGCGCCGACGACGGCGGTGCCGATGAGCACGGGCTTGGCCGTGGCCTTGAAGGTGTTGCCCGCGCCGTCGTTCTCCTCCAAGTAGGCCTTGGCGTCCTCGAAATCGGGGGTGAACCCGAACTTGGCCCGGATGTCTTCCTTGATGTTCGGGATCGTCTCAATGGTGGACAGTTCGTATACGGACTGGGCGTTGTCGGTCACGGGGCC
>JACQZS010000061.1 GCA_016213725.1 Acidobacteriota bacterium
GGCATGGCCTGCGCGGGGCGCCGGATTCGATTGCCCCAGGAAGAAGGCGGCTGGAACCAGGGAGAGGCTGCAGAGCAGTACCGTGTATTGTCCGATGCTGGTGGATTTCTTCATGTTGTGATGCGAGGGCTGCGGCGGCCGAAGGCAGCCGGAACGGTGTGGCGCCGTGTGTTCGCCAGCCGCTTCTCCTGATTGGATGGGTTAGCGCCGAAAGGGTTACAGCCCCGGGGCGTCAGCGCTTCGGTGGGGTGAGGAGTTCCCCGTAGATATCGGGCCGGCGGTCGCGGATGGGGCCGCGGCCCACCTTGCCATCGAACTCGATGCGGGCGGTCACGATCTGGTCGACGTCGCCCTGGTCGCGGGCGACGACACTGCCTTTGGGGTCGATGATCAAGACGCAGTGCGGGTGCACGAACGCCACGTAGACCGCGTTTTCATAGGCGCGAGTCCGCATCATCACCTCATTCATCTCGCCGTGGCTGCCCCAGGCGGGCACGAGAATCATCTGGGCTCCCTTGATGGCGAGGATGCGCGAAGTTTCCGGCAACTGGCGGTCGTAACAGATCAGAGCGCCCAGCGTGCCCAGGCCGGTTTGGGCCACGGGGAACTCCGCGCCCACGGTATTGAAGGGTTCGTCGTGCGCGTTGTGGCTCTTGGAGTAATGCAGCAGGGCCTCTCCCTGCGGCGAGAAGAGGACGGCGGAGTTGAACATCCTGCCGTCCCTGGATTCGGCGAAGCCCACCAGGAGGTGGATCTTCAATTCCCGCGCCAGACTGCGGATGCGGTTCATGACGGCGCCGTCCAGCGGCTCAGCTACGGCGCGGTAGCGCTCCTCGGTGATGCCGGGATTGGCCGAGGTGTTGACGACGTATCCTTCCAGGAAGCCTTCCGGCGTGACCACCAGCTGCGCGCCCTGCTCCGCGGCCTTGCGGGCCCACTGCTCGAGCTTGCGGTAGTTGCCCTCCTTGTCCCAGCGCTCCGGCGTGACGCGAAGGGCCGCGATGGTGAACGCGCGGTCTGCGGCCGGCAGCAGGCTACTGGCCGCGAGCAGGGACAGGAACAGCGGGATGAGCTTCTTCATGCAGGCACCTATATGACATTCTGCACCCGTTCCGTTCAATCGATCAGGAGGCGGACCGGGCCCTCCAGCCCGTTGGGATGCAGAGTCTTGAGACGTTCCCGTTCGGTGGCGAAGCGGACGCCCCAGGCGCCGCGCTCGTAAATGGGGTCGCCCTGCGCCATCCAGCCGGCGTCGGAGTTGGCCACGCGAATTCGAAGGCGGTTGGGGCCGGGCTGCACGAGCGCGGTGACCTCGAATTCGTAAGGCGTCCAGGCGCGGGAGCCGGCTGGGCGCCCGTTTACGCTGAGTTCCGCGGTGAGGCCGACTTTGCCCAGGTCCAGATAGATGCGCTTGCCGCGAGGGAGCGCGGGCAGGGTGAATTCGGTTTCGTAGAGCGCCGTGCCGGAGTAGTTGGCCAGCGTGGTGTCGGTCCAGCAGAAGAGCGGCGTCTTTACGGCTTGCGGCGTAAACACGTAGGGGCGTTCGGGGATGGTGCGCGCGTCCATGGACTGGTCGATGGATGGCCCGGCCGTGCCGGGCGGCGCCTGCACCTGGACGCGCACCGGGCGGCTCTCCGCGGCCGCAGCGCGGGTTTGATCCCGCGAGTATTCGACGTCGCGCAGCGTTGCGCCCTGTTCATCCGTGATGCGGAAAAGGAACCCTGTGGCGCCGGCCGAGGCGGGGCAGATTTTGATCAGCACCGTGTTCCAGCCCTGTTTGAGCTGCACGGGCGGGCGGTGGGACCAGCCGTCCCGCAGGTTCACGAACGGCGGATGCGAGTGCTCTTCGAACGCCAGCGCGCCGTTGATCCAGAGCTTGACGCCGTCGTTGGCGGCCAGCGCGGCGCGCGCCGCGCGCGCCTGGGGCGACCACACGTTGAGGAACGCATAATAGACGCCATTGCGATCCTTGGGGCGCACCGCATTTGTCTCGGACTCGAGGAACTCCCAAGGCTGCGATTGCGGTGCGGCGGGCGAGCCGGGCAGGTAGCCCCGCTCCGGCGCGAACTGGTCGAAGAAGCCGCTATGGCCGTTGTAGGGATAGGGTCCGGAGAGCCACCAGGCGCGCTGGGCGAGGCGCTCCGGCGAGAGCCATACGGGCGCGCCGTTCACCTCCGCGTAGGGTACTCGCACCGGGGACTCCGGCGTGAACGACCACTGCTGTCCGGAGAGATCGTGGAGCAGCCGCCGGTCAGAGCCGGGCAGCGGCGGCGCCGTGGACGCCGAGGGATTGCGGACGATTGCGAAAGCCTCATACGGCCCAAAGCGCAGCGTGAGTTCCGGACCCGCGCCGAGCTGATACCTCTGGCCGGTTTCCGCGTCCCACTTCTCGTAAGCGCCGGATCGCGGGAGGCGCAGCTTCACGGTGCGCACCTCCGCGCTGTCGTTGGCCGCCCAGTACCATTCCGTGCCGCCGTCCGCGCGATGCGAAAAGTAGAGGTTCTCGCGCGAGCCTTCGGCCATCTGCACCATGGGCGGCACCACCTGGACCAGCGCCTCGAACAACGGCGCCAGCGATTGCCGCATGGGTTCCGGGGTGACGAAGCGGGAGACGTAGTCGTTCCTGAGCACAGGGTCATGCGGCGCGAGGGGGAAGCGCCGCAAGCCGGGGATCGACTCCACCTCCGCCGGCTGCGGGCCCAGCGCCAGCAGGGTTCCGCCGGCTTGCGCGAAGGCGCGCAGCTTGCGCGCCGAAGACTGCGCGATGTGCGTCATCGGCGGCAGAATCATCACGCGGAACTCCTCGCCGGCCAGGCTCAGCGCTGCGCCTTTCAGCGTGGCCCGCTCCAGGTAGCGCTGGTCCATCATGTGATACGACCAGCCCAGGCGGGAGAGGTCCAGTTGCAGCCCGGTGTAGTATTCCTGCGTCTCGTCCATCAGGTTGTTCCACCGCGGCGGCAGGCGGCTGCCCTCTTTGATCAGTTCGCCGGCGCCGGCGTAGGCGCTCTCCAGCGGATGGTAGATGGCGACCTGCGCGTCGTGCCGGCCTTGCGAATTCAGATACAGCCCGCGCTGGGTCAGGCTGGCGGCGTGTTCATACTCGCGGAACTGGGGCTGGGTGAGGAAAACGCTCGGCGGGTATTGCAGGTGGGTGGGGTCGTACTCGAAGTAATGGGACATCAGGCGGTTGGCGCCCCATACGATGGCCATGTTAGAAACCAGCTTGAGGCGCTCCAGCGAGAAGTACGAGTCGTGGCCCAGCAGGCCGCCCAACTCCACCAGCAGCGGCCGGCCCTCGAAGTGGGCGACGGAGACCGCCTCCTGGAAGTCCACCGGCATACGCGCGCGTTCGATGAGGGCGTCGATGAAGATGGCCGACGAGGCCCGCCAGAGGTCGAACATGTTGCCCGTCCAGCGCACCTGAAACAGCATGTTCTCTTCTATGTCGGAGTGGCCGTGCTCTACCCGGTGGCGCGTGCACCAGTCAGTGATCTGCTGGACGTAGTTGGTGGTGTATAGGTGGGAGATGGTCTCCAGGTAGTCCTGGCGGACCTGCGTGGCCCGCGGCGAGTTGCCGCCGAGTAGCGGCAGGAGCGGGCGCAGGTCGTAGTGGTGGCGCTGCTCGAAGGTCTCCCATAGTTTGGGCGTGAAGGCCGTGGCGGCCCCATAGGAGCCTTCATGGTCCGAGACAAAGGTCTTGATGGTGGTGCCGAGGTGTTGCGGGAAGCGGCGAGCGTACTCTTCGTAGACGAGATCGAGGAAGGTGCGGACGGCGGCGGGATTCAGCAGGTCTGTCCGTACTCCGCGGTCCATGGCTTCCACGGCCGTGTAAGTGAAGACGCTCCACTGGCCTTCCGCGGGCTTCCACTCGCGGCCCGCCAGGGCGAGCGAGGCTTCGTCGATCCCTCCACCAGGCAACAGGCGGGCCGCTACAACGACCTCCGCCGGCTGGCCGCGCCAGTTCTCCTCCGGTTTCCATTGCCTGGCCGTCAGCCGCTTCATGCGGTACTCCGGATGCAGTTGAAGCACGCGGCTCGGTTCGCGCTTCATCGAGGCGTAGTCCCACACCTGCGCGCTGGGCCACAGATGCTCGTCCGAGAAATTGAGAGTGATGCCCAGAGCCTTGGCCTCGTCGAGCGCTGTGCCGACCTCCTTCCACCAGGCTTCGCTGAGGTAGGCCGGTTCCAGCCCGGCCCAGTTCATCACCGTCGCCGCACGCACATGCTGCGCCGCCATGGCGCGCAACTGCCGGCGGGTCTCGTCCGCGGTGATGCGTCCGTTCCAGAACCAGTAGGGCGCGAGATTCGCGGGCTGCGCCCGGGATTGGAAGCCGGAATAGAGACGTGCGTAAGTATCACTCCCCGGTTGAGCCGCCAGGGGCATTGCGGCCAATAACAGCAACGGTAGAACCATCGTCCAAGATCATGTCTCATCCCGCGTGGTCTGGCAAGGCCGCCCATTCCTGCCTTCCGCTTGAGATAAACGCCTCACGGCGCGACTACGAAACTCCGGTTGGAGAACTCGGGATTGATGATGACGTCCTTCCGAATCCCCTCCAGGTACTGGCGTCTCCAAGCGGCCGGGCCCCGCCCCTCCACTCCGGAGAACAGCCGGGTGAAGTGATGCACGTTCTGGAATCCTACCCGCCGGGCGATCTCTTTCAGGCTGTAATCGGAATACTGCATCAGTTGCTTGGCCCGCGTGATGCGCTGTTCCTGCAGGTAGGCGAGCGGAGCGGTGTGCAGCACCCGCTGGAATTGTGCCCGGAGTGTCCGCTCTGAGCAGCCGGCCGCGCGGGCCATGTCGCTGACCGCCATCTGCGCCCCGCTGTGTTCCCGGAGATAGGCCAGCGCCCGCTCCAGCGGCCCGCCCCTCGGAATCAGATCATCCGTCCCCTCCAGATGTTGCGGGGCCGTTCTCTCCTGCTGCTGGCGAAGATAGAGAAACAGCACTTCCTTGAACAACGCGCTGCACATCTCCTGGTACCAGGCGGCGCGCCTCTCGCCCTCCATGCGGATGCGCTCCAACTTGCCCGCCAGCCCCATCTGGCCCCACTCAAGCCATCTCGCCGCCCCTGCCAGGGCCTGGGCCAGCGCACCCGCGGAGACGCGGAATTTCACGTCGAGGGTCTTCACCGGCGTCCGGGCGCGCAGGCTGTGCGCTTCACCGGGCCGGATGAGAAAACAGGCGCCGCCCCGGACCGCAAACTCCTCGTCCGCCACCGTGAACTCCCCGCGGCCCTCCAGGAAAAGCAGCAATTGGTAGTAGTCGTGTTTGTGGGGGCGCAACACCCACCCGGCCTGGTAGTCAAAGCGCGCAATCCAGAGCACGTCCACGATTGGTTGCTTCATCGGCCTCTATTCTACTCGTTGCCGATCCGGATAAAACACGCGCCGAATCTGGATCATTGCATCCCGCCGGCACAGCGACATAATCTCTGCTAGGAGGTCTCGCATGACCTGTCTTGCGGCCACGTTTCCTCGCCTTGCCGCCCTCGCCCTTGCGGCAGCAGCGTTTCTCTCTCCTTCTCTTTCAGCGCAGGATGCGCGCGGCGCCATCAACGGGCGCGTCACCGATGCTCAGGATGCCGTTATCGTGGGGGTCCGCGTCAGCGTGGTCAATCAGGATACCGGTGTGGCGGCGGCGGCTGTTTCCAATGACGCCGGCGTGTTCCGTCTGCCATTCCTCGTCCCGGGCACATACCGCCTCACTGTGGAGATGACCGGCTTCCGCACCTACGTCCAGGCCGGCATTCAGGTGCGGACCAACGACTCGCTGGATCTGCCCATCCGCATGGATGTCGGCAGCGTCACGGAGACCATTGAAGTGAAGGGCGGCACTCCGCTGCTGGAGACATCCACCAGCACGGTGGGCCAGGTAATGGATACCAGGCGCCTGGAAGACCTCCCGCAACGCGGCGGCAATCCGCTGGAACTGCAGCGGCTGATTCCGGGCGTGGCCAATCTCACCAGTCTCCGCACCATGAAGTCTTCCTCGCCGGACGGCACGTCGCAAACCACGGTGAACGGAACGGGTTCCTACTCCACGCAGTACAACATCGACGGTGTCAGCAACAGCACGAACGACAGGGGCCGCGGTTACGCGCGGGTGGCCTTCATTCCGCCCTCTTCGGCAGTGTCCGAGTTCAAGATGCAGTCCAATCCGTACGACGCCACCGTTGGACACGCCTTCGGACCCGTAGTCAATATGACGAGCAAGGGCGGCGCCAACGATTTTCACGGCACCATGTACTACTGGGCGAAGAACAGCGCTTTCGACGCCATGGGTTTCTTCGATAACAAGGCGGGCCTGCCAAAGATCACTTATCAGGACCACCGCTATGGTGTCACGGTGAGCGGTCCCGTGATCCTCCCGAAGGTCTACAACGGCCGGAACCGGACGTTCGTTCTCTACTCGTGGGAGGAGAACCGTTTCGGACAACCCTCCACTTCCAACCAGACCAGCACCGTGCCCACCGCCGCCGAACGGACCGGCGACTTTTCCGCGCTGCTGAAACTTGGCTCCACCTATCAGATCTACAATCCGTTCACCACGCGGGCCGCATCCACCGCGGGGCGCTATCAGCGCGATCCGGTTCCCGGAAACATCCTGCCCGCCAGCCAGCTGGCGGCCGTCGGACTCAATCTCGCGGCGCTCTACCCGCTCCCCAACCAGGCCGGTCTCGTCGACGGCCGCAATAACTACTACTATCCGGACGTGCGCATCCAGCGATACGACTCCAACATGGGCCGTATCGACCATGCCTTCAGTGAAAACCACCGCATGTTCGTGCGCCTGAATCACTACGCCTACGAAATCCCCAAGGACCTGCTCGGCATCCCCGCCACCAAGTTTTACTCCAACCAGATCAACGAGGGCATCGCCCTGGACGACGTCATCGTCCTCAACCCGTCCACCATCCTCAACCTTCGCTACGGCCTCGTCACCGCGGACTTTCCCGAAAGACGGGCCACCCAGGGCACGGACCTCAGCAAGTTCGGCTTCTCCCCGCAACTCGTTGCGATGCTCGACCCGGCCAAGGCCACGGTTCCACGCACCGCCGCGTCGGGCTTCGCCACGCTCTCCGACTGGTCAGACGGCGACGGCCTCAATACGTCGCTCACGCACAACCTGGTAGCCGACCTCAGCAAGCTCAAAGGCGCCCATTCCCTCCGTTTCGGCGCTGATCTTCGCCTCTTCCGCACCTTTGCCAACCGCTACCCGCAGGCCATCTCGCCGGACTTTGCCTTCGCATCCACCTATACGCGCGGCCCGCTGGACAACGCTGCCGCCGGGCCCTTGGGCCAGGAGTTCGCCGCGCTGTTGTTCGGCGTGCCGGCCGGCAATATGACCACCACTTCCAGCTACGCCCTGCAGAATACGTACTCGGGCTTTTATCTGCAGGATGATTACCGCGTCAATCCAAAGCTCACCGTCAATCTCGGCCTCCGCTACGAGATGGAATGGCCGCTCAATGAGCGATACAACCGCCTTGTGGCCGGATACGATTACGCCGCCGCAAGCCCTGTCGAAACCCAGGCCAAGATCAACTACGCCAAGAATCCTATTCCCGAGATTCCGCCGGCGCAGTTCTCGGCCAAGGGCGGACTCACATTCGCCAGCGCCGAGAGCCGCAGCCCGTACTCCCGCAACAACGGGCACTTCCTGCCCCGCATCGGCATTGCCTACCAACTCACGCCCAAGACCGTTCTGCGCTCCGGCTATGGCATCTACTTCGACACCCTCGGCGTGGATCGCTTCCTCCCCGTTCAAAGCGGATTTGCCCAGCAGACCCCGATTCAAGCTTCCTTGGACAACGGCGTCACCTACGTCGCTACCGCCGCCAACCCGTTCCCGGGCGGACTGCTGCCGCCGCTCGGCGCCGCAGGTGGCCTGAGCACGAACCTCGGCCAAGCCCTTACCTACATCGATGCCGGCATTCGCCAGCCCTATTCCCAGCGCTGGTCTTTCGGCGTCCAGCGCTTCCTACCCTTTGAATTTCTGCTGGACGCCAGCTACGTGGGCAACCGCAGCACGCATCTGGGGGCCACGCAGAACGTGAACGCCACGCCTGCTCAGTATATGAGCACCTCTCCCGTGCGCGATCAGACCACCATCAACTACCTCACGCAGACTTTCCCGAATCCGTTCTACGGGTTGAACAAGGTGTACGGCACAACCATGTCCCGGGCGAATCTCCTCCGCCCCTATCCGCAGTTCGGCGACATCTCCGTTTCCCGGGACAATGGCTTTGCCTGGTACCACTCCCTGCAGGCCCGCGTCGAGAAGCGCTTCTCGAAGGGCTACACGCTGTCCGTGGGTTACACGTACTCGAAGTACATGCAGGCCACTGAGTACCTCAACCCCGCCGACACCCGGCCTTACCGTTCCGTCTCCGATCTCGACCGTCCGCTGATTCTCGCCATCAGCGGAGTCTATGAGCTGCCCTTCGGCCGTGGCCGCCACTTCGGTTCGAACATGTCAAAACCCGTGGATGCTCTGCTCGGGGGATGGCAGATCAACGGCTCCGTCGTTCGCCAGGCAGGCGCCCCTCTGGGCTTCGGCAACGCTCTGTTTTATGGCAACATCAAGGACATTCCCCTCGCAAAAGAGAAGCGCAGCGCGGATCGCTGGTTCAATACCGACGCCGGTTTTGAAAAGAGCACCAGCAAGCAACTCGCCAACAATACCAGGACATTCCCGCTACGCTTCAGCGGTGTGCGGAGCGATGGCCAGTCGACCTGGAATTTCTCGCTCGCCAAGACCTTCCCGATTTACGAGAGGTTGAAGGGCCAGTTCCGGGCTGAAACCTATAACGCCATGAACCACCCCAGCTTCGCCAATCCGAACCTCACTCCGACGAATTCGTCATTCGGCGTGATCGGCCAAACCAACTCCGAGCCGCGCAACTGGCAGTTCGCTTTACGGCTCACGTTTTAGCTTGAATTCGCTGTGCACCCGGCACGGCGCCGCACCACGCGCAGGCCGCTGCCCGGCGTCATCCCGTACGTTCTTGCATCGCCCCAGGTAGTCCGCGTACCGCAGGCGTTTGCAGGACGGCTCGCCTGCATCGCCCGCAATCCCGCTTGGCCCCGGCCGCCATCGCGCCGTGCTCTGCACCGGCCTGGCGTTTCGCGACACCAGGTGCTCGAGTCGCCGGCGAGAAACGGAGGCCGATTCCCGCGCAGAGGAGGTCGTCCGTAACTGGTCCATCCGTGAGCCAGTGCGCCGGGTCACCTGACCGTTTGATGCCTGTCGGTTTCCGGACTCGTCGCGCATAATGAATTCAGTGAGAGTCGCCATCTGCTTCCGTTGTCTTGCGTTGCTTCCTTTGCTGATCATGCCCGCCATCGCCCAGAAGGCAGTCCTGCGTGGCCGGGTTTCCGATGAGAGTGAAGCTTCCGTTCCAGGCGCCAAAGTTACCTTGAAGGGAGCTGGCGGTTCGAAGACCGCCGTCACGGGTCTCGACGGTGCCTACTCCTTCAGCGATCTCGATCCTGGCGAATACACCGTTCTCGCCGCCGCGCCTCAGCTCATTCTGCGGGAGCCGCTGAAAGTCACGCTGCGGCCCGCCGCTCAGACGCTCGATCTGGTCCTCCATGTCCTCGCCGAGAATCAGCAGCTGACGGTCGAAGGCAGTTCGAGGCCGTCTCTCGGCACTGAATCCTCCTCCAACGCCAGCGCCGTCGTCATTCAGGGCTCTGACCTGGATGCGCTCTCCGACAATCCGGACGACCTCGCCGCCGACCTACAGGCGCTCGCCGGCCCGGCCGCAGGCCCCAATGGCGGATCGATCTTTGTGGATGGCTTCAGCGGCGGGCAACTGCCCGACAAGAACTCCATCCGCGAGATCCGGATCAACCAGAATCCGTTCTCTCCGGAGTACGACAAGCTTGGCTTCGGACGGATTGAGATCTTCACCAAGCCGGGCAGCGACAAGTACCACGCGGACCTGGGCTACAATTTTGCCACCGACAAGTGGAACTCACGCAATCCCTATGCGGCCCAAAAGGCGCCCTTCCTGCTGCATGAACTGCGTGAGATGATCAGCGGCCCGCTCGGCAAACGCGCCTCGTTCAATCTCACCTTCATGCGCGAATGGGTGAACAACGGCAATGCCGTGAACGCGGTGGTGCTGGATCCCGCCACGCTCGCCATTACCCCATTTACCGCCACCCCGGTGGCCGAGCTCCGCCGCACCATGGCCACCCCGCGTGTCGATTACCAGATCAACACCAATCACACGCTCAGCGTGCGCTACGCCTACAGCCGTGACATTGTGCGCAACGCCGGCACCGGCGGATTCAACCTCGAATCACGCGGCTATCACAACGACGCGTTCAGCCAGACTCTGCAGGTGACGGAAACCGCCGTGTTGAGTCCCAGCGTCATCAACGAGACTCGGCTGCAGTATTTCCATCCCAAAGTCACCGCCCAGGCCAACCTGCCCGGCCCCGCGCTTCAGGTGCTGGAGGCATTCAACGGGGGCGGCAATCCCGTGGGCCTTTCCACGGATCTCCAGAAGAATGTCGAGCTGCAAAACAACACTTCCCTGATCCACGGTACGCACACCGCGCGCTTCGGCTTCCGCCTCCGCACCAGCTCGCAAACCAACGTCTCGCCCCAGAACTACGGCGGAACCTACGCGTTTTCCGGTGGGCTGGCCCCGCAACTCGATGCCGGCTTCCGTCCGGTGACCGATGCCGCCGGCAAGCCCGTGATGGTGAACATCACCTCGATTGAGAGCTACCAGCGCACCCTGTACTTTCAGCAGGCCGGTCTCTCGCCCGCTCTCATCCGCTCACTGGGCGGCGGCGCCTCGCAGTTCAGTATCAATGCCGGCGAGCCCTCAGTTGCCGGCAGTCAACTGGATCTCGGCCTCTATGCCGGTGACGACTGGCGGTTGAAACCGAACCTCACCCTCAACCTGGGCCTGCGTTACGAAACGCAATCCAACATCCACGACTGGACGGACTTCGTACCCCGTGTCGGCGTGGCCTGGGCGCCCGGCGCCGGTTCCGGCCGCGGCAAGCCTTCCAGCGTCATCCGCGGCGGCTTCGGTATGTTTTATGACCGCTTCGCCCTGGGAAATGTCCTCGCCACTCAGCGCTTCAATGGCAGGGTGCAGCAGCAGTACTTTGTCCCGAATCCGGATTTCTTCCCCATCGTGCCGCCGGTGGGAGACTTGCCTGGGCCGCTGCCTTCCAGCACCATTCAGCGCCTGAGCGCCAGCCTGCGCGCCCCCTACCTCATGCAGTCCGCGGTCAGCTACGAACGGCAACTCCCGCACAGTACCACCATGGCCGTCACCTATGCCAACACCCGCGGCCTGCGCATGTTCCGTTCCCGCGACATCAACGCGCCGCTGCCTGGAACGTACGATCCCGATAGGCCCGGCAGCGGAGAATATCCGCTGGGCCGGCCCGGCCTGGTTGCCGACATGCAGTCTTCCGGACGCTTCAACCAGAACCAGCTGATCGTCAATTTCAATTCCAAGGTCAACAACAACATCTCGTTCAACGGCTCCTACGCCTATGGCCGGGCGCTGAGCGATACCGATGGCTTGAACACCTTCCCCGCTAACCCGTACAGCCTGGACGGCGAATACGGCCCTTCCGCCATCGACGTTCAGCACCGCGTCTCATTCAGCGGCACGCTCACCCTGAAATGGGGCATCCGTCTCAACCCTCTGTTCTCCGCTAATTCGGGCCCGCCTTTCGATATCACCGCAGGCCGCGACTTCTTCGGCGATACCGTCTTCAATGATCGTCCCGGCATTGCCACCAATCCATCCAAGCCCGGAGTGGTGAATACTCCCTACGGTCTGCTGGACCCGGCGCCCGTCCCCGGCCAGCCGCTCTTGTCGAGGAACGCCGGCCGCGGCCCGGGTCAGATCATGCTCAACATGCGTATCGGCCGGACCTTTACCTTTGGCTCCAGTGAACGCCACGCGCCCGTCTCCACCAATCCCGGCGGCGTATCCGGCCCGCCCGGTTCGGCCCAGCCGCAGCAGGGGCAGACGGCCAGCCCGTTTTCGCTTGGCGGAGCCGGTGGCGGAAGCTCCGCCAACAGCCGCCGTTACAGTCTTGTGGTGTCGATGCAGATCCGCAATCTCACCAACCACAACAATCCTGGCCCCATCATTGGAAACATCACTTCCCCGCTTTTCGGCCAGGCGAACCAGCCCGCAGGCTCAGGCAACGCGATCTTCTCGGAAAACGCCAACAACCGCCGCCTTGAGCTTCAGACGAGGTTCACGTTCTAGTTCATCGAGGATCGGTCCAATGTGCCTGCCTTCACTCCGAACACTTGTTGCATTGCTTCTCGGCTCCGCCGCGCTCTCTGCCCAGCCGGCTCCGCGCCCCATCGGCGTGGTGGTCTCGATTGACGCTTCGGGAAAACGCATCACGCTCAAGACCGACGCCGGTCCGGAACTCGCCGTGGAGTTGCTCGAATCGACGCGATTTCTGCGCGTCGCCCCAGGTTCGCAGGATCTCAGCTCCGCCGCCCGCATTGCGCTGGCCGACCTCGCCGCCGGTGACCGGATTCTCGCCCGCGGCCGCCCAGGCAACGCTCCGGGCTCGTTCAGCGCCGATGTGATCGTCGTGATGAGCCAGGCGGACCTCGCCAGGAAGCATGAAGCCGATCGCGCCGACTGGGAACGGCGAGGCATCGGCGGCGTCATCACCTCGATAGATCAGGCCGCACGCGAGCTCACCATCCGCGCCGGTGATGCCAAAGCCTTCCGCCCGGTGGTGCTGCGACTGCCCGCCAATGCCCGGCTGCGTCGCTACTCGGCAGACTCCATTCGCTTCAGCGATGCGCGCCCCTGTAGCCTGGGAGACCTGAAACCCGGAGACCAGGTGAAGGCGCGCGGCACGCCTGGCGAAGGCGGCGCGAGCTTCGCGGTGGAGGAACTGGTCTCCGGCACCTTCCGCGACTTTGCGGCCGTCATCACCGCCATCGACTCTGAGCACAATGTGCTCCAGGTGCAGGACCTCTCCACGAAAGCGAAAGTCGAAGCCCGCCTGCTTCCGGAAACCCTGGTGCGCCGGCTCTCTCCCGCCGCCGTTCAGGCGCTGGCCGCGCGTATCTCCGGCGGGCCCAATCCGGAGCCCTCGGCGGCGCATGGCCTTCAATCCCTCATCGAGGCGTCACCAGCGTTTCGCCTTGCTGAACTCAAGTCCGGCGACGCTCTGGTGATCTCCGCGACGCTGGCAGACGATCCCGCGAAGCTGACCGCCATTACCGTCCTGGCAGGCGTCGAGCCGCTGTTGAAGCCCTCCTCCCGAGGAGCCCGCTCCGCGGATATCGGCTCCTGGAACCTCGACCTCAACATGGGGCTCGGCAACTGAACTTGCGCTGCCGGCAGACGCGCTTGCCGTTCCGCTGGTAGATAATCGCTGCATGCGGAGAGTTGCCGTCCTTTTTCTGCTGGCCTGCACGAGCCCGGCAAGGCAGGCGAGCGTGCAGCAACCCGTTGCCGTTACCGCCTACCACCTCACGCCTCGCCCCTGGCTACCTCTGCAGATACCGACCGATGCTTACCTCGACGCGGTGGAGGGCCTCTGCCGGTTTAGCCTGCGCCACCAGGAGCCGTCCGGCGCCATCATTGACCCTTTCCTTCATCGCGAACACCAGTACGCCACCCCTTACTTCGCTGCCGCGGTGGGCACACTGCTCTCCGCGGGCCGCGCCCGGGATCTGCTCTCCCCCGGAGTGCGCGCCATGGAGCACGCTACCGCCTGCTTCGCCGGCGGCCGCGCGGCCATCCCGGATCAGCACGGCGAGTTCTTCATCCCGGCACTCACAGAGGCCCTCGAACTCTACAAGCCGCACGTATCGGCGGCGGTGATTGAGCGTTGGAAAGAGAGACTTCGCAAGCCGCGGCAGGAGGTGGTCCGCGGCGGCACCAACAATTGGGAGACCTACGCCATGAAGGGCGAGTGGCTTCGGATGCAGGCCGGTTTGGTGCCGCGCGCTGAGGCCGTCGCCTTCATCGAGAGTGCCTGGTCTGCCCGTCAGCGCGGCCGCTTCTCCGCGCCACCCTGGTTCCTGTATCACGATCTCACCAGTGAACCCGACACCCTCAGCGTCGAGGCCGTCGGCCGCGGCAACATCCTGGCGCTGGTCGCGCTTGGCTACGACGGGCCGGGCGCCGCCGAAATGCGCCAGCTTGCCGAAGATGCCACTCGCCTGACGCTGTTCCTGCAGGACCCTTCCGGCCAGGTGCCCGCCAACGGCCGCACGGACGATCATGTCTGGGTGGATGCCGGCTATCAACTCGCCTTCGAAGTGATGGCGGCACGGGCCTTCCAGGCGAAAGACGCCTGGCTGGCCGGACAGTATCGCCGCGCCGCGCTCCTCGCCTTTCGGAACATTCAACGCTGGCGCCGCTCAGACGCGCCTTTCGATGGTTCCTACTTCATCACCAAGAACCGCTTCGATCCGGCGCTCCGCGTCGGCTATCAGGAGGCCAGCCAGTACAGCAACTACTCCGGCTCGCTGATGTTTCATCTCGGTGAGGCCTACTTGAATCATCGCGTCGACATCCCTCAGCGGCCCACGCCATCTGAGATCGGCGGCTACGCGATCCAACTGGACGACCGGTTCTCCACCGCCTTCGCCAATGCCGGCGGCATGCAGATTCAGGCCAACCTGCGCGGCCAGCTCAAACCCACGCATGGCAACCTCTGGACCCCGCTTGGCCTCGTCCGCTTCGCCCGCGCCGGGTGGGACACGCGGCTCGGTCCCGCCGATGGTGCGCTCACCGCCGCCGGCGGCGTCAGTTTTGCGCCGGAGTTCCTGGAAGCGGGCCGCTGGCTTCGTATGGCGAGCCTCTCTGACCGCTACGAGGCGCGCTGGTCCGCGCAGTTCGTCCATCCCCTGCTGGTCCGCTGCCGCCTGGAGTACCTGCCCAAGCCGGGTCAAACCGGCCCCACCTTTCAGGATGATCTGCTCGTAACGCCCGACGGCGTGCTCTCTACCATCAGGCTCACCTCGCCCGGCGACACGCGCTGGGGCGTCACCTGGCCCGTGCTGGAAAGCGATGGCACGCCACTGATTCGCAGCAGTGGAGACCGTATTCGCTCCGTGCGATTCCCTGGCTCGGCCGAGGCGCAGAACTTCATTGCGCTGCAAGACACCCGGATGGAGGATGGCCCGCTTCTCCGCGGCAGCTATGGAGATCTCCGGGCGGTTCGTGCCCTGGCCTCGGGCCGAGAGTTCCGCACCTTCATCTATCCTCAGTCCGCGTCCGATCCCGCGGGCGAGCAAGTGCTCCAATCGCTCAAGGCATTCGATGCTGGAATTGAGTCCATCCTGGCCAGAGTGGAAGGTACTCTGTACAACGGCAGAACCGCCGCGGGCGGGGTTGGCGCCGGCATCGATCTCAACCATGACGGGAAGGCCGACATCACCTTCTCTGAACGCTGCGGCTTCTATGTGCAACTTCGGTCTGGCCGGCCTATCCAAATTGAGACCGACCGCCCCGTCCGCGCCACGCTCTCAGGGCGCCGGCTTTCGATGAAAGCGCACATACCAGTGCCGCTCTAAGCGTGTGGCAGACTCTGAGCGTTGGAATTCCTTGGTGAACGTCGCCGTCGTTTGATTGCCCGGCGCGGCAGGCCGGCAATCCTGCGCACCGCGGTCGTCACCGGTGCTCTCACCTTTGCCTTCTCCCTTTACTCCGGCGAGAGCTTCAGCCATCCAATCCTGCACGCCGTGTGGGCTGGCCTAGGGCAGGGTTTGCTCTTCGCGGGATTCCTGAAGATGTTGGCATTACCTAAGGGCGCACCCAATCCCTTCGCGACGCCTGCCGGTCCCTTTGCGCCTCGCGAAGTAACGAAGGCCCGCTCACAATCGCCTGAATAGACATCGGCGGAACGACCGATTCGTGCCTTGGCGCCGGCTGGCTGGCGATGGTGCCACAATAGTGGGGTACTAGTGAGTTCTTCCTCTCCCTTATTCGCTGATTCTTCCCGCAGGACCCTCCCCCATGTGGATTGTTAGACTCGCACTTACACGCCCTTATACTTTTGTTGCGCTGGCCCTCCTCATCTGCATCCTCGGCGGCGCCGCCATCGTTTCTATGCCCGTCGACATCTTCCCCTACGTCGACATCCCTGTGATTAGCGCGGTGTGGTCCTATAACGGCATCACGCCGGAAGAGATGGAGAAGCGGATCGTCACCGTCTTTGAACGAGCGCTCACCACCACCGTCAACGACATCGAGCACATCGAAAGCCAGAGCTACCCCGGCGTCTCCGTCACGCGCATCTACTTTCAGCCCAACGCCAAGATCGACCTTGCCATCGCGCAGGTCACGGCCATTAGCCAGACGCTGCTGCGCATCATGCCGCCCGGCATCTTTCCGCCGAATGTGCTGAAGTACGACGCATCGTCGGTCCCCATCCTTCAACTCGGCCTGAGTAGCAAGACTCTCAGCGAGCAGGACCTGTTCGACCTCGGCCTGAACTTCATTCGCACGCAGCTTGCCACTGTGCAGGGCGCCTCCATTTCCTTGCCCTTCGGCGGCAAGTATCGCCAGATCATGGTCGACCTGGACCCCGGCGCCCTTTACGCGCGCCAGGTCTCGCCGCTCGACGTGTCAAACGCACTCAACCAGCAGAACCTCATCCTGCCTTCCGGCTCGGTGAAGATCGACCGCCGCGAATACCTGGTGCGGCTCAATTCCAGCCCCCCTGTGGTGGAGCAGATGAACAACCTGCCCATCCGCACGGTGAACGGCGCCACCGTCTACCTGAAAGACATCGGCAATGTGCGCGACGGCTATTCCGTGCAGCAGAATGTGGTCCGCACGAATGGGTCGCGCGGTGCGCTGCTCACCGTGCTGCGCAACGGGCAGGCTTCCACGCTCGATGTGGTGCAGGGCGTCAAAGCGGCATTGCCCAAGGTGGTGGCCGGCCTGCCGCCGGCGCTGGAGGTGAAGCAGCTGTTCGACCAGTCGATTTTTGTCAAGGCTTCGATCGAAGGTGTCTTGAAAGAGGGCATCCTCGCGGCGGCGCTCACCGGGCTGATGATCCTGCTCTTCCTCGGCAGTTGGCGGAGTACGGTGATTGTCTCCGTGTCCATTCCGCTTTCCATCCTCAGCTCGCTGAGCGTGTTGAAACTGTTCGGCGAAACCATCAACGTCATGACGCTGGGAGGACTAGCGCTGGCCGTGGGCATCCTGGTGGACGACGCCACCGTCACCATCGAGAACATCCACCGCAATCTCGCCATGGGCAAGTCGCTCACGCGCGCGCTGCTCGATGGCGCCATGCAGATCGCCGCACCTACGTTCATTTCAACCCTCTCCATCTGCATCGTCTTCGTGCCGGTGCTGCTGCTCACTGGTTCGGCGCGCTTCCTCTTTACGCCGCTGGCCATGGCAGTGGTCTTCGCCATGCTCGCTTCGTATCTGCTCTCGCGCACGCTGGTGCCCACCATGGTCCACTACATGCTCCGCTCTGAGGCGGAGATGTACCAGCAGGGCCACAGCGGCCATGCGGCCGGCGGCAGCGGAGTCATCTGGACTGTTCACCGCCAGTTCAACCGCGGCTTTGAACGCCTCCAGTCCTTCTATACCGGCCTGCTCGATTTCGCCCTCGACCACCGCATCACCGTGATGCTGCTCTTCCTCGTCTTCGTGGCCGGCTCGCTCGCGCTCTCTCCTCTGGTGGGGCGCGATTTCTTCCCCGCCGTCGACTCCGGCCAGCTCCGTCTGCACGCCCGCGCACCTTCCGGCACGCGCATCGAACAGACCGAAGTGATCTTCGCCGCCATCGAGGATGAGATCCGCCACGTCATTCCGCCCGCCGAACTCGACTCCATCGTCGACAACATCGGCCTGCCGCTCGGCGGCGTCAACCTCGCCTATGGAGACGCGCCCACCATCGGCTCAGCCGACGGCGAAATCCTCATCTCGTTGAACAAGGAGCAGCACGGCCCGGCCGACGAGTACACGCAGAGAATTCGCCAGCGGCTCAACCAGCGCTTTCCCGACGTGGTCTTCTTCTTCGAAGCCGCCAACATCACCAGCCAGATTCTCAACTTCGGCCTGCCGGCGCCCATCGATGTGCAGATTGTCAGCCGCAATCCGCAACTCGGCTACTCCACTGCCGCCAAGCTGGCCGCGCGGCTCTCCCGCATCCCCGGCGCCGTCGATGTTCACGTCCACCAGACCAACGACAACCCGGAGATCCGCATCAACGTCGATCGCACCAAGGCCGGACAACTCGGCCTTACCCAGCGCGACGTCACCTCCAACCTGCTCATCTCGCTCTCTTCCTCCGGCCAGATCGCGCCCAACCAGTGGCTCAACCTGGCCAATGGCGTGAACTACAACGTCGCCGTCCAGACGCCCCAATATCGCATGGAGAATCTCGACGACGTGCTTCGCACCCCCATTTCCGCCGTCTTCGGAGTTGTGAACTCTACCACGCCGGACTCGCTCGCCGGCGCTGCCACCGCCGGCGCCTCTTCCACCGCCGCCGGCCCCGCCAAAAACACCCTGGCCTTCGGCAATCCCGGCGCACAACCCGATCGCACGCAACTGCTGGCCAACATGGCTACCGTCTCCCGCGGCCAGTCCGCCGGCATCATCAACCACTTCAATGTTCAGCCTGTCTACGACGTCTTCGTCAACACCGATCGCCGCGACCTCGGCCGCGTCGGAGATGCTGTGATGAGCGTCGTCGACGACACCGCCAGAACGCTCCCCAAAGCAATGTCCATCAACGTGCGCGGGCAGTATAAAACGATGCAGGACTCTTTCTTCCGCCTCGGCGTCGGAATGATCGGCGCCGTCGCCCTCGTCTACCTGCTCATGGTCGTCAACTTCCAGTCCTGGCTGGATCCCTTCATCATCCTCATGGCGCTGCCCGGCGCTTTCGCCGGCATCGTCTGGTCTCTGTTCCTCACTCAAACCACCTTCAGCGTGCCCTCGCTGATGGGCGCCATCATGTGTACTGGCGTCGCCACCGCCAATTCCATTCTCATGGTTGTCTTCGCCAACGACGAACAGATCGCCGGCAAGAATCCCCGCGACGCCGCTCTGTCTGCCGGCTGGAACCGCCTCCGCCCTGTCCTGATGACCGCACTCGCCATGATCATCGGCATGCTCCCCATGAGCCTCGGCCTCGGCGAAGGCGGCGAACAGAACGCACCGCTCGGCCGAGCCGTCATCGGCGGCCTCCTCGTGGCCACCTTCACCACCCTGCTTGTGGTCCCCGTCATCTACAGCTACCTGCGCCGCAAGGCGCCGCTCGATTACGACAAGGAAATCTTCCTCGAAGAACACCAGGGCGAACTGCCGCCCGACGCCGATTTTGCCTGAGGTTCTATGAGTCATTCCGAACACGGTGCGCATGAGCGCGAAGCACTTCTCAAAGCCGAAATTGCCCGCCTGAATGAGAAGGTGGAACGCTCCACCGATCTCGCGCATATCCCCACGCCCAAGGGCGCGCGCCCCACAGGCGCGGTCCTTTGGATCCTCGCAATTCTAGCCGTCGTCGTTCTCGCCGGGGCCTTCTTCGGCGGCTACCTTCCGCGCGCTGCTCGCGATGCCGCCGTCGTGGCCGAATCGAAACACGATGCGGCTCAGCTCCCGCAGGTCTCCGCCGCCGAGGTCGTGCGCTCGCCCGCCAGGATCAGCCTCGATCTGCCCGGCAGCATTCAAGCCCTCACCGAGGCGCCCATCCTTGCCCGTTCCGACGGCTACCTCAAGCGCCGTCTGGTGGACATCGGCGAGCGCGTTTCGGCCGGCCAGCTTCTGGCCGAGATCGAAGCTCCCGAACTCGATCAGCAGGTAGAGCAGGCCCGCGCCGCGTTGCAGCAATCCATCGCCGCGCAGGAGCAGACCAAGGCGTCTCTCGAACAGGCCCGCGCCACCCAGCAGATCGCCCGCCTCACCGCCACCCGCTGGGCCAACCTGCTGGCCCGCGGCGCCGTCTCTCAACAGGAACACGACGTCTACCAGGCCCAGGCTCGAGCGCAGGACGCCAATGTCAGCGCGGCGGAAAAGAACGTCGCCGCCGCCGCTTCCAATATCGCCGCGGCCCGCGCCAACGTCGCCCGCCTTGAGCAGTTGATCGCCTACCGCCAGGTGCGCGCGCCCTTCTCCGGCATCATCACCCTCCGCAATGTCGATACCGGCGCACTCATCTCGGCGGGCCAGACGCTGCTGTTCCGCATCGCCCAGCCCTCCACGCTGCGCACCTTTGTCAACGTGCCCCAAGGCTACGCCGCCTCACTTCATCCAGGCCTGACCGCCAAGCTCACTTTCGCCGATCTCCCCGGACGCGTCTTCCAGGGCCGCGTCACTCACGCCAACAGTGCGCTCGACCAAAGCACCCGCACCTTGCTGGCTGAAATTCAGCTTCCCAACTCCGGCGGTGCGCTGTTGCCTGGCATGTACTGCCAGGTGACACTCGAAATCGAGCGGACCAACCGGCCGCTCATCATTCCCGGGGATACGCTCATGGTCCGCGCTCAGGGGCCGCTCGTTGCCTTGGTCAAGGACGACAACTCCATTCACATGCAGACCATCCGCCTCGGCCGCGATTTCGGCAAGGAACTGGAAGTCCTTGCCGGCCTCGAGGCCGGTCAGTGGCTCGTCGTCAATCCCAGCGACGACGTGCGCGAAGGCGCCCGCGTCCGGCCCACGCGTCTCAAACCCGAGCCGCCTGCCGCCGGGGCGCCGCCGAGACAGTAGGGCAGGGAACACCATGCGCACTTCCCACGCACTTGCCGCCGTCTTTTGCCTCTCGCTCGCGCTCTCCGCCCAGCAGGACGCCAACGTGAACCGGCTGCTCAAGCCCTACACCGCGCCTCCGCAGCAGCCGCTGCTGTTTCAGAACTCGCCGCGCTTTGAAAAGCTCCTGCGCGCCGGTAATCTCTATCTCTCCCTCGACGACGCCATCGCCCTCGCCATCGAAAACAACCTCGATGTCGAGGTACAGAGATACACGTCCAAAGCCGCCGCCGCCGACGTGCTTCGCACCAGCGCCGGCTCCACTCCGCGCGGGCTTGCCTACACCGTCAACGAAGCCCCCACCGGCATGGGCGGCCCCAGCAGCCAGTTGCTCACCGGCGCCACCCGGACCATCCCCGGTAGCTCCGTCTCCACCAATCCTTTTGAAACCGGTGCGCTCGGCGTGATTCAATCCAATCTCGGCATCACCGGAACACTGCCTCTCTCTTCCGGCTCCGCCGTGCCGAACTTCGATCCCTACCTCACCGGCCGCTTCAACTACTCGCACCTCAGCACGCTGCAAACCAGCCCCGTGCAGGCCGCCATCCCCAGCGTCGTCACCGACAACGTCAACGCCGGTGCCGGCTACCGCCAGGGCTTCGCCACCGGCGCTCAGTTCACCGCCTCTTTCGACAATCTCCGCACCGTCACCAATTCGCCGCGCTCCAGCTACAGCCCCTACACGCTCTCCTCGCTCGGTGTGAATCTCAGCCAGCCGCTGCTGCGCGGCTTCGGCCTCAAGGTGAACCGCCGCTATCAGTCCATCGCCGCCAATCAGCAGCAGGTGGCCGACCTCATCTTCCGCCAGCAGTTGATCGCCACCGTCTATGGCGTCTCCCGCCTCTACTACGACCTCACCGCGCTCTACGAAGATGTGAAGGTCAAGGAGCAGTCGCTGCAGCTCGCCCAGCGGCTCCAGTCCGACACCACCGCGCAGGTCGAGCAGGGTACCCAGGCCCGCGTCGAACTCGCCCGGGCCAACGCCCAGCTCTTCTCCGCCAAGCTCGATCTCGAACGCTCCCGCGGCCTGCTGGAAGAGCAGGAGGCGATCCTCAAGAACGTGCTCACCCGCCGCGGCGGCGCCGATCAGATCGTCCGCCAGGCGCACGTCATCCCCTTGAACACGCAATCGGCGCCCGCCGACGAAACCCGCCCCGACGAACAACTCTTCGCCCTCGCCACTCAAAACCGGCCCGATCTGCTGATGGCCCGCCTCCAAATCTCGAACTCCGAGCTCTCCATTCTCGGCTCGCGCAATAGCATCAAGCCCCAGCTCGACATTCAGGCATTCATGCAGAACAACGGCTTGGCCGGCACGGCCGACCCCATCGGCCTACAGCCCGACGCCGCATTCGTCGGCGGCTACGGCCTCGCTCTGGAGCAGATCTTCCGCCGCAACTATCCCGTCTACGGCGCCGGCATCCAACTCGATCTGCCCCTCCGCAACCGCACCGCCCAGGCCGATCTCGCCCGCGACGAGATCCAGCTCCGGCAAACCCGAATTCGCCAGCAGCAGCTCGAAAACCAGGTCCGGCTCGAAGTCGAAGACGCTCTCATTGCCCTTCGCCGCGCGCGCGCCGCCTACCAGGCCGCGGTCCAGGCGCGCACGTTTCAGGAAGAGTCGCTCGCCGCCGAGCAGGCCAAGTTTGAAGCCGGCGCCTCCACCAGCTATCTCGTCATCCAGTTCCAGGCCTTCCTGGCCCAGTCCCGCTCTTCTGAGGTGGCCGCCCGCGGCGCCTGGCTCAAAGCCGTGGCCGCCCTGCGCCGTGCCACGGCCTCCATTCTCGACGACAACGCCATCGACGTCTCCGCCGCCCTCCAGAGCACGCGCTGAGCCGCATCCGGCGCGAACGCTCAGAACGTCATCGCTGCCACGGCCTGCTCCACCTTCCGGTTCAGCTCCGCGCTGAGCGGCAGCATCGGCGGACGCACCGAACCCGCGCGGTGCCCCCGCAGCTCCAGTCCGCGCTTGATCACCGCGATCCAATCGGGCCGCTCGTCGTTCTCGCCCACCGTCACCAGTTCCACGAAGGGCAGCATTTCGTACCAGATCTCGCGGCCGCGCACGAAGTCGTTGTCGTTGATGCAGGCGTGGATGAAGTCCGCCCAGCGCTTGGGGTCGAAATTGGCCGAGCCGCTCACCCAGCCCGTCGCGCCGAAGGCGAAAGCGCCGATGGCGTTGTTGTCGTGCCCGTAGAAGAGCTGCAGCTTGTCGCCCACGCGCATCTTCAGGCGCGAAATGGCGAACGGGTCGGAGTCGGCGTCCTTCAGGTACTGCACGATGCCGTCGTTGGCCATCCGCTCCAGCAGCGGCACGCTCAATTGCACGCCCGTCACAGGCGGGTTGTTGTAGATCATGATCGGGATCGATACCGCGTCGCGAATCGCCTTGAAGTGCGCGTACAGCTCACGCTGCGTGTGCACCTGATACCACGGGCTGATGATCAGCAGGCCGTCGAAGCCCATGCGCTCGGCAAACCGGCTGCGCTCCACCGCCGCCGGCGTGGACAGGTCGGCCGTCCCGGCGAAGATCGGCACACGCTTGTTTGCCTGGTCCATCGTGACGTGCAGCACGCCTTCCCACTCCTCCCGCGTCAGGTTCATGAACTCGCCCGTGCTGGAGCCGGCGCACATGCCGTCCACGCCGCTTGCGATGACGAAGTCCACGTGGTCGCGCAGTCCCCGCTCGTCCACGCGGTTCTGCTCGTCAAAGGGGGTGATGAGGGGCGGGAAGAGGCCTCGATAGATCTTCATGAGTGATGGTTCCCTTTCTGGATGGCGGTCATAGTTCGGTCAGGTAGTCGCGCTCGCCCCGGGCCTTGATGCCGAGCCAGGCCAGGCAGCCGAGGAGATAAAAAACAGCCGAGATCGAGAACGGCCACGCCCAGTTCTGTCCGCTCCAGGTGAGCAGATGACCGATGGTGGCTGGCGCCAGAAAGCCGGCGAAATTGCCCGCCATGTTCATGGCCCCGGAGAGGCTGCCCGTCCAGCGTCCGCCGGTGTCGCTGCACGCGTCCCAGGCCGGCGCCAGGGCTAGGTCGTTCGAAAAGCTGGCCAGCGCGATCACCACCAGCGCCGCGCGGGCATCCGTCATCCGCAGCGAAATCACCAGCAGCAGGCCCGCCGCCAGGCAGCCGGCCGCACCCAGCGCGCCTCGCGCCGCCGCCCGGGTCCAGCGCCGCGCCAGCACCGGAATCAGCAGGCCGCCCGCCACGCAGCCGAATCCGCCGAAGAACAGCGGCAGCGTGCTCAGCAGCGAAGCCAGCGCCTCGCCCGCCCCGCGGCCCTCCAGGACGTAGGTGGGCAGCCAGGTGATGTAGAAAGACCAGCCCCAGGAGACGGCGAAGTACTGCGCGAACAGCAGTAGCACCGTCGGGCGCCGGAAGAACACCGCCCACGAGACGTGGCGTGCTGTCTGGCTCGCCGCCGCCTGTCCGCCCGCCGGCCGGTATCCCAGCCAGAACGCCAGCACCCAGAGCATTCCCGCCAGCGCGAACACCTGGAACGCGAAGCGCCACGAAACCAGCCTGATCAGCGCCAGCGCCAGAACCGGCGTGAGCGCGCCGGCCCACCGCGATGAGAGCCACATGTAGCCCTGCGCGCGGGCGCGCTGGTCGGCCGGCAGCCACGTCTGAAAAAGTCTGGTCAACGCCGGATAGCAGCCCGCCTCGCCCGCGCCAAACAGAAACCGGACCGCCAGAATCGATCCATAGTTCCACGCCCAGCCCGTCGCGGCGGTGAACAACGACCACCACGAGACGATCCGCAGCAGCACCGGCCTGGGGCCGAAGTGGTCGCTCATCCAGCCGCCCGGAATCTCGAACAACGAATAGGCCAGAGCGAAGGCGCTGAAAATCCAGCCCACCTCGATCTTCGTCAGAGCAAACTCGCGGGCCACGAACGGCGCCGCCTGCGACATGGCCACTCTGTCGATATACGTCACCAGCGACAGCGCGACCGCGAAGTACACCACGCGCTTGCGTAAAGCGCCCGAACCCCCCTCGCCGGAATCGTGATGAGGCGGTTTTTCGCCGCCCGGGGCCCGCGTCATGGCTTCTTCCGGAACACCTGCACGCCGTGCTTGTCCTTGCTCTCCACCGCGACGTAGATGTTGCCGTTCTCATCCACGGCAGCCGTCTTCACGCCCTGCTCGCCTTCCGCCGTCAGGGCGGTAAGCGCCGTCACGTACGCGCCGCGCTGGTCGTAGATGGCGATGGTGTTGCGGCGGGCGCGGTCCCGCGCCGCCAGGTACGTGTACCCTTTCCGGTCTGTGGTCATGCTGTGGAAGTAGGCGTAGCCCCTGAAATCGGCGGCCCCGAACTCATACAGAAACTTGCCGTCCGCCGTGAAGCGCTGCGTGGGGCCGTAGTAGTTGGAGACGATCACGTCCCCGTTCGGCGCCACCCCCAGGCCGTGCGCGTCCCTGAATTCTCCCGGCCCTTCGCCCTTCCTGCCAAAGCTGAACAGGAACTTGCCTTGTGGCTCGAAGACGCTCACCCGGTTGTTGTCCACATCCACTACGTACAGCTTCGAGTAGTCCGGCGAGAACTCCAGCCCGTGCCCGCGCAACAGTTGCCCGGGCCCCGTTCCCTTGCTGCCGAACATGCGCACGAACTTGCCCTCCGGGCTGAACACCTGAATGCGCGAGTTGTTGGCGTCCGACACATAGATCTCGCCTGAGCGGTCCACCCGCGCATCTCTCGGCGAGCTCATCTGCCCCGGCCCGCTGCCCGGCCCCAGCCCGATCTCCGACAGCCACTTGCCCTCCGGCGTGAAGCGGTGCACGCGCGACGAGACGCTGTCCACCACAATCACGCTGCCGTCCCTGTTGAAGCAGATCGAGTGCGCTTCCTTCAGTGGATTCTTCATGCCCGCTGGATTCAGCCAGGAGCGGATCAGTTCATACTTCGGTTCCGGCGCCGGCGCCGTCTGCAGCGGGTCGGCGAAGCTCAGCAGATCCACTTTGAGCTTTCCGTTCTCCACGATCTTGGACACCGTATAGACGCGCTTGTCCCGCCCCACCGCGATCGATTGCGCCCAGTTGGGCCGCCGCCCGTCGTCCAGCGCCAGCGCCCCGTGGTCCGTGTATCGCTTCGTGGGGATGTGGTACGTGACGAAGTGGATCTCCTCTCCGCGCGGCGTGCCGGTGAGAAAGTACAGCGTGTGCCCGTCCGGCCCGAGCGTCAGGCCCAGGTAGCCGTAAGAGAAATCGTCGCGCAGGCCCGATGCGAGCGTCTTCTCCGAGACGATCCTCCCCGCCAGCTCGATGAAACCCCCCAGGGGATCGAAGCGGAACAGCGTGCCGGTGTTGCCGTGCACGCCATAGAAAACGTTCTCCGGCGCGTACCATACGATCTGCCGCCAGTTGTAGCCCATGTGGCCCGGCTTGTTCGGGTCCCACTCGCCCAGCGCCGGCCGCTTCAGGCTGCAGCCCGGTATCACGTCGAGGTCCTTTTCCTGCCGGTGCGAATCGTAGCGCCAGATCCGGCCGGTCGAATCGCTGAAGAACGCCGTGCCCTGCTGCGGGTGCACGGCAATCGCGCGGCATACCACTCGGAAGCGCTCGCCCGTGCCCTTCTCGCCCTCGCCCGCGGTCAGGCCATAGTCCTTCAACTGCCGGCTCTTCAGGTCGTATGCCAGAAACCGGCCCGAAGGCCACGTCAGCGCCAGCAGCCGCTCTTTCTTCACATCCATCGACATCGTGATGATGCCCTCGCCGCCCGGCGCCGTCGCCAGTTTCTCAATCCTGCCGGTCGCCATGTCATAGGACAGGAAGTGCCCGCCCGGGTAGGGCTGGTAGCCGGCCGGCGGTAGCCCCACCATCTCCTTGCCGTCCACCACCTGGTAGTAGCCCAGGTGCGTCGCGAAATAGAGCTTGCCCTGGTGCTCGTAGAAATTCAC
>JACQZS010000062.1 GCA_016213725.1 Acidobacteriota bacterium
GCAATCCCACTTTCTTCGGCTCCAATCCGGCCGAGGTTCGCGAAGGGCCGCGCGCCGGCCTGCGCGTGCTGGGCGCGGAGGAAGATCAGGCCCGGGCGTTGCTGAACGCACTCACGCCGGAGCAGCGCACGGTGGCGATTGTGGCGGCCAAGGCCTATCCGGACATCCTGACGGAACGCAGCCGCAAGGCCGCGCTGCAAGGGCAGCCGAGCGGTCTGCCGGCGGCGAAGATGACCGCCGCGCAACGCAAGCTGCTTGCGGCGCTGATCGACGAGTACATCGACAACGTGCCGGCGGAGCTTGCCGAGCAGCGCCGCGCGCGCCTGAAGGCGGCCGGCAATCAGATTCACTTCGCCTGGGCGGGTGTGGTGGAGAAGGGCGGACCGCACTACTACCGCGTGCAGGCCCCTGGATTCCTGATTGAATATGACAACACCCAAAACAACGCCAATCACATCCATTCAGTGTGGAGAGATTTCGACGGCGACTTCGGGTTGGATCTATTGAAGGAGCACTACTCCAGCGCGCCGGCCGGGCATGGCCACTCGCCGGTGGCGCGGAAGTAGCCGGCTGCTCCGCTGATAACATTGGAGTCATGGGACGGACGCGCGGCGGGTCAATGGAGCTGACGCGCCGAGGGTTGCTGGCTGCTTTCGGCAGCCCGCTGGCGGCGCAGGTGGCTCCTTCCAGTGCCACCGAATGGCGGCGCTACGCCGACCCGGTCACCGAATTCGAGGTGATCCGGCTCACCGACCCGCAGTGGGAGTGCCGTCTGCCGCCGCTATCCGGCCGCGCCATCGACCGCCGCAGCCGCATGCTGCTGTACGCCTCCAATCGCGGCGGCTCCTGGCAGCCATGGCTCATGGACCTTTCCAGCAAGCTGAGCGAGCCGCTGGGTTCTTTCCAGGAGTTTCAGCCGGGAGCGTTGGCGCTCTCCGGAGATGACAAAGAGGTGTGGCTGCTCGACGGGCGCAGCATTCTGGCGGTGCAGAGCAAATCTCCCACGCGCCGCCGTGAGCTGGCGCGCCTCCGCGACGGCTGGAACCTGGCCGGCGCCTGGGCCGGCAGCGACGACTCGACGCACTTGTTCTTCGCCGAGCAGCGCGACGCAGCCTCCGAGGTGCGCCGCGTCCGCCTGCCCAAGGGCATGCCGGAAACCGTGATCGAACAACCAGGCACGATCGGTGAAATCCAGCCCAATCCGCGCCGCGCCACGCTGGCGTGGCTGAGCGGCGACGGCGAACTGTGGGCCGCCGCCTACGACGGCACGGCCAAGCGAAAGCTGGAGACGCCGCCGGGCCGTGTGCTGGAAACCGAGTGGGCGCCCGACGGCCAGTCTCTGTACTACCTGCTGGCGCCGGCGGGGCCCGGCAAGTTGAATGAGATCCGCGAGCAGCAGCTCGACACGCGCGCCGACGCGCTGGTGGCGCGCACCAGCCAGTTCGTCTCCTTCGGCCGCAATGCGAACGCCAGCGTCTTCGTGGGCGCCAGCCAGAGCAAGGCCTCGCCCACGGTGCTGGTGCTGTTGCGTGCCACGCGCCGCGAGTTCACGCTGTGCGAGCACAAATCGACGGATCCGGCGCGAGTGGCTCCGCGCTTCACGCCCAACAGCCAGCGGATCATCTTCGAAAGCGACCGGCACGGCAAGCCGGCGCTGTACCTGCTCAATGTGGAACGGTTGATCGAGAAGACCGATAGCTAGCCGGCGGGGCTATTCGACGGGCGGGTCTTCGAGCACGCAGATGAACTCCGCGATGGTGACGTACTGGTCTTCTTCGCGCAGCTCCCAGTCTGAGAATTCTGCATTGTGCGGGTGCATGGTGATGCTCTTGTGCCGCCAGCCCTCGGCGGTCTGTTCCTTCTGGCTGGAGTAGCGCTTCAGCGTATACTCGCCGCCTTCGTCCATGGTGGCCATGCGCTGCACGATGAAGATGCCGCCTTTGCGCGAACCTCCGTAATAGGAGCGGAAGACGCACAGAGAGCCGTCGGGGATGTCGGGCATCATGGAGCGGCCGTGGATGCGGACGAGAAAGAGATCTTCCGAGAGGCCGCGCCGGCCCGGCACGTGCGCCTCCACCCACTCCTGAGCGGTGTTGGCGCGGTCCTGCCCCAGTCCGCCCGCGGCGATGTCGAGCGAAGAGTAGAACGGCAGGTGCGTCTGATAGCGGCGGACGGTGGAGTTCACCATGCGGCGGTAGAGCGCCTGCGCGGTCCGCTCCAGATCGAGGGCCAAGGTGGTGGTGGGCGGCTCCACACTCAATGCGTTGGAGAGATTGTCGTCGATCCAGGCCAGGAACGCGGTGGTCCCCATCTCCTTTTGCCTCTCCGGCAGTTCCTGCGAAAGAGCCAGGAGAACGGGCGCCTCTTCCCCGGCAAACGTTTCAAAATCCTGGCGGAAACGGAATACGCATTCGCCGGTGGAGGGGTCAGTCAGCACCAGCCCACAGTTCTCGCCCAGGGCCTGGAAGACCCGGTACTCGGCAGTACGGGTTTGCAGAGGCGAGATGGACATCTATCGCTCTTATCGTCCCAAATCGGAATTCTTAAGGCGCGAAAGGATAGTAACCTTCGCGGGCCCGGACCTTCACGTTGCCCAGGTTCACCCGGACTTCGATGCGCCGGAACTTCCTGGCCACATCCTGTTCGGTGGGCGTGTAGCGCAGAATGTATTGCGTGGTGATCTCGCCGACGGTGGCTGTAATTGCGTTGACGATGCCACGCATGATGGCTGCCGCGTAGCCGCCGGTGCCCACCTTCAGGGCGTAGTTGCCTTCGTCGGACGGCGTGGAGAGGTAGCCGCTGACGTCGCTGTAGACGTTTTCCAGGGGATAGACCACGCGCCCGCCGGTCGATTCGGCCAGCCGTTTCAGGTTCGGCTCGCCGGCATTGCGGAAGCCGAAGGCGACGGTGGAAATGCCATAGATGCTCACCAGGTTCCGCTGGGCGACTTCCACCACTTCTTCCAGGTTCTTTTTGCTGCCGGTGTCGTGGCCATCGCCCACGATGACAATGACGCGGCGGGGTTCGTAGGGCTCACCCTTCACCAGCGTCCTGCTGGTGCAGGCCATGTGGACCGCATCGAACAGCGCTGCGCCGCCGCCCGGTTTGACGCTGCGGATCTTCTGCAGGATCTTCTCCGGATCGCCGGTGGTGTTTACCATCAGCTCCGCCTCGGTGGAGTAGCCGATGAGGTAACCGGAAAAGCGCTTGTCCGGCTTGCCTTCGGGTTCCATGGTGGCCTGTACCAGGTCCTGGATGGCCTCCATGAACTTGTCCCAGTGCAAGCGGTTGGAGTTGGAGAGGTCTACCAGAAAGCCGATCACCACGGGCTGGCTGCGCTCGCGCGTGAAGAATGAGATGCTCTGCGGCTTGCCTTCGTCGAGCAGGACGAAGTCCTTCTGGTCGAGGTCGGAAACGAACCGGCCCTTCTCATCGGTGACGCTGACGGGCACGATCACTTCATTGGCCGTCGCCTGGAACGCGGCCTGGGACTGCGCCGTCTTCTGCGCGGCAGCCGCCGACTGTGCCCCGGCTTGCTGACCGAAGGCGAACGGTGGGACCGTCAAACCCAGTAAAAAGATCCTACGGGATGGCATGCTGGCTCTGCCTTGATTATAAGGGTCGGCGGGGCGCGCTGGCTGGACCGCAGGCCGGCCGTGCCCCGGATTCCGCCTCCGCCCCCGCGGGCGGCCGTCATCAAGGCGCTTGGCGTGGCACCAGGAAGACTCCTATGATAAGGCTTGCGGTAGAATCAGGCTCGTCCGGAGCCCGCTCTGCCGGAAGGACTATCTCATGAAGCGAACCGCCCTACTTCCCGCCCTACTTTGTCTGCTGCTGCCCGCGTGGGGGCAGAACCCGTATGTTTCGTTCAATCCGCCCGCGCACGTCTTCAATATCGAAGCCGGCAACCAGGTGTCCCAATCTGTGAAGGTACAGATGACCAACACCGGCAACCCCTTCTCCTTCGTCAACTCTTCCAACCAGGGCTGGCTCGGCGTCTCTCCCACGGGCGGCACCATCGCCAACGGCCAGACCCTGGAGCTGACTGTCACGGCGAACCCCACGCAGATGCAGAGCGGCACCTACACCGGCATCATCACCGTCACGCCCTCCGCCGGATCCGGCTTGCCTCCGGCCACCTTCAACGTGACGATGAACATCTCCGGCCTGGTGATCTTCGTCAATCCGGAGCGGCTGGATTTCTCCGCCAACATGGAGGGCACCGATACCAAGAGCTTCAGCGTCTCTTTCTCCGATGCCGTGATCAGAGAGATTCAGGTGACGCCTGTCCAAGGGGCATCCTGGCTGACGGTGGTCTCCACGCCGCCTCTCATCGCGCCGATCGGCGTCACGGTGCGCGCCATCGCCTCCGGCCTGGATCCCGGTACTGTCCTGAATGGGGAGTTGAAGATCACCGTCCCCAGCTTGCCCGGGGTGACCAAGTCCGTTCCCGCCTCGCTGACGGTACTCGACCAGAACTCGGGCTTCCTGGTGGCGCCGTCGCAGCTGAACTTCTACTCCTTCGGCACCTTGCCGCCGCCTTCGCAGCCCGTGCAGGTCTCCGCCGCCCGCGGCGGCATTGAGGTCTTCGACGTGGTGCTGTCACCGGATTCGGTCGGCCTCACCGCCACCGCCACCCGCGCGCAGACGCCCACCACCTTCGCCGTGCAGATGGATACCACGCAGGTGATCCAGTTGCCGCGTCAGGACACAGTCTCCGTCCGCCCGTCCAGCGGCAATGCCGAGATCATCATCCCGGTGAAGACCAACTCCACTCCGCAGCCGCCCACCTATGCCATCCCGCAGGTGGCCGACGGCGGCCCGGCCTCGGCCGGCAAGTTCCGCACCTCCATCACGGTCACCAACAGCGACACCTCGCCCGTGACGGTGTCGCTCAGGTTCTACAAGAGCGATCCGGCCACGCGCGCTACCGTGCCGTGGACCCCGCAGATGGAGAACAACGAGAAGATCGACAACATTACCATCCCCGTCGGCGCGTCCTGGACTGTGCAGACGGCCGGCGCGCCCGATATCATCTCCGCCGGCTGGGCGGAGGTGGTGTGCTCCAGTTGCACCGGCAACAGCAAAGGCGTCAGCGGCCTGGCCGTCTTCCGCCAGCTGCAGCCCGACGGCAAGATCCAGGAGGCCGCCGTGCCCATCAACTCCACGCTGATGCAGCGCAGCCTTCTCCCCTACGACAACACCAACGGCTTCGTCACTTCGATGGCCGTGGCCAATCTGAGCACCACGGAGACCGCCCGCGTGCGCGTCGCCTTCCGCGACGCCAACGGCAAGCTGCTCCGCATCGACAAGTTCAAGGACATCCCCGCGCGCGGCCACTACTCCTTCGAACTGCCGCGCGAGTTTCCCACGCTCGCCGGCCAGCGCGGCACGGCCGATATCTGGATTCTCAACGGCAACATCTCGCTGCTGGGTTTGCGCTTCAGCCCCACCGGCGCGTTCACCTCCTTCGAGGCGCAGAGCTTCCACCGCCGCCTGCTGGGCAAGCGCTCGCTGCCGCAGATCGCCGACGGCGGCGAGTTCCGCACCAGCATCACGCTGGTGAACAACGATTCGACCCTGGCCAATGTCCGCCTGCGCTTCTGGCAGGACAACGGCGCCGGCGGAGCCACCACGCCCTGGACCGTGAGTTTCACCAACGGAGCCAATCCCGACAACCTGACGATCCCGCCGGGCACCTCCATCACCCTGGAGACGAACGGAGCCAGCCCCACCACCGTGGCGGGCTGGGCGGAAGTAATCACCGATCAGTGGGTGACCGGCTTCGCCGTCTTCCGCCAGTCTGTGCCGGGCCGCGTGGCTCAGGAGGCCGCCGTGCCCGTGAACACCGGCACCAGCCTCCGCTACTACCTGCCGTTCGACAACACGGGCGGATTCACCACCTCCGTGGCTCTGGCCAATCTGAATGCGGCCAACGAAGCCCAGGTGAACTTCACCTTCCGTGACGGCCAGGGCTTGCGCATCCTGCAGGCCGCGCTGCCCAACCTGCCCGCTTCCGGCCACCGCGCGTTTCGCATCATCGATCTCTGGCCGGAGCTGGATGGCAAACGCGGCACGCTGGAGGTCTCTTCGCTCAGCGGAGAGGTCACCCTGATGGGCCTGCGCTTCCTCGCCACAGGAGCGTTTACCTCGTTCAAGGCCCAGCCGATTCAATAGCCGGGGCTGTTTGAGTCCGGGAGTTTAGCGGGCGGCCCTCACCAGCCAAAGGTCGCCCGATTTCCAACCGATTAACGAACACAGGAGATAGCGGCCTTCCGGAGAGGCCGCGAGTCCGTTCGCGCCCGGCTTGCCGCTGTCCAGGACCTTCCTGTCTGGCCCTGGCTGGAAGGAGTGGAACCACACGGACTGAAAGCCTGTGGACTCCTCAGTGAGGGCATTGAAGTGACCCGTCGTGGAGTGGGCCAGGTTGTGATGGCGGTTGAGACGGGGCACCACCACCTTCTGAACACCACCGGAAACGCGCGACCGCACCACTTGGCCGTTTTGATCCGATGATGCGCGGCCGAGACGCCCGAAGCGTGACGCCAATCCGTTCCTGCTGCCAAAGCCGCCGGTGTTGCCGGTGCTCGCCCCGGCTGCCGCGTCGAGAGCAGCAGTAGACATGCATCCCGCGTAGGACCGGAAGGGGTGACACTTGGTCCGCAGGATGTGTCACGCTCCGCGAGTGACAGCCGTTCGAGCGCAGTCAACCGAAAGGGCGGGCCGGGAACTGGCGTTCACGCCCGGCCTGCATTAGCTGAGCGGCAGCCGGACGTCTACCTCTGGACGCGCCCGGAGCCGCCTTCTTTGATGAGCGCCTCCACTTCCGCCTTGGTGAAGCGGTTGAAGTCGCCCGGCACGGAGTGCTTCAGGCAGGAAGCCGCCACGGCGAATTCCAGCGCATCTTCGTGGCTGGGCAGGTTGAGCAGGCCGTAGATGAGGCCGCCGGCGAAGGCGTCGCCGCCCCCCACGCGGTCCACGATGTGCGTGACGTCGTAGCGCCGGCTGAGGATGAACTTCTCGCGGTTGTGCAGGCAGGCCGACCAGCCGTTGTGGGAAGCCGAGAAGCTCTCCCGCAGCGTGATCGCGATGAGCTTCAGGCCAGGGTAAGCCGCCAGCACCTTCTGCGCCAGGGCGTCGTACTGCGCCTGGTCGAGCTTGCCTGAGTGGACGTCTACGTCGATCTTCACGCCCAGCGCCTTCTGGCAGTCTTCCTCGTTGGCGATGGCGAAATCCACGTACTTCACCAGCTCCGACATCACCTCCTGGGCCGTCTTGCCGTACTTCCAGAGGTTCTTGCGGTAATTGAGGTCGCAGGAAACGGGCACGCCGAGTGCGCGGGCGGCCTGGGCGGCTTCGATGGAAAGATCGGCGGCGGACTGCGATAACGCCGGAGTGATGCCGGTGACGTGGAACCAGGCGGCGTCCTGGAAAATCGCCTTCCAGTCGAGGTCGCCGGGCTTGGCGAGGGCGATGGAGGAGTTGGCGCGGTCGTAGACGACCTTGGAGGGGCGCTGATTGGC
>JACQZS010000053.1 GCA_016213725.1 Acidobacteriota bacterium
CTACAACCTGGTGGTGGTTCCGCCGGACATGACGAATTTCCGGAAGCAGACGCTGCCGGTGCTGGAACAGTATCTGGCGGGCGGCGGAGAAGTGCTGGCGCTGGCGCCGGCGGCCGAGTCTGTGGACGGGCGCCCCAGCGATGCCGTGCGGCAGTTGCGGCAGAAGTATGCGGCGCAATGGCACGAAGTGAATGGGCTGGAGGGGCTGCTGGCTGAGGTGAGAAAGCGGCTGCCGCCGCGGATCGAGTTCGCGGCGCCGGCGCCTTCAGGAATCGGCTTCTCCGAGCGCACGTTCGCCAACGGCGACCGCTGGGTGATGTTGGCCAACACGGGCCTGCAGCGTTACCGGACGCAGGCCGTGGTAGCGGGCGGCGCGGTGGAAGAGTGGGATTCGGTGTCGGGCAAGATGACGGCGGCGGCGTTTGAGCCGGCCGGCGGCGGAAGGGTGAAGGTGGATGTGGACCTGGCTCCGGCCGGCTCGGTGGTGCTGTTCGTGAAGAAGACGGGGCAGCCGGGGCGGCCCGCCGGCGGGCAGTTCGCACGCCTGGAGACGGGCTCCTGGCAGGCGAAGGCGGATACAGCGAACGTGCTGGTGCTGGACTACTGCGACTACAAGGTGAACGGTGTCGAGCGGAAGGATGCCAACACCTGGGCCGCCAATTGGGACATCTGGCAGCGCCATGGCTTCGAGCGGCCGGCGTGGGACAATGCGGTGCAGTTCAAGAAGCGGGTGTTCGACCGCAACCGCTTCGGCAAGGACTCGGGCTTTGAGGCGGTTTATCGCTTCGAGGTCAGCGACGCGGCGGCGCTCAAAGGCCTGGAACTGGCCGTGGAGGCGCCGGAGCTGTACCGCGTGACGCTGAACGGCAAGGCGGTGGATTTCACGGCGGCGAAGCGCTGGTTGGATCCGCATCTGAAGAGCGCGGCGGTGGAGAGGCTGGCGCAGCCGGGCTGGAACGAGGTGAAGATTGCGGCCGCGCCGTTTGATGTGAAGATGGAGCTGGAGAATATCTATCTGCGCGGGAACTTCACGGTGGAGTCGGCCGGCCGCGGCTTCCGCGTGGGTGCGCCGCGGGTGCTCGAGTTCGGGGCGTGGCGGCGGCAGGGCTATCCGTTCTACGGCGATGCGGTGACCTATTCGGCCAGCGTCGACGTGCCGGCGGGCAGCAGCCAAGTGAAGGTGGAACTGCCGGAGTGGACGGGGAGCGTGGCGGTGGTGCTGGTGGACGGCAAGCCGGCGGCTACGCTCGGCTGGCAGCCCTACGAGAGCGTGATGCCGGTTTCACCGGGCAAGCATGAGATTGGGGTGCGGATCGTCTCCACTCCCAGAAATGTGATGGGGCCGTTCCACAACCCCACGAAACCGCGCATGCGCGCCTGGCCGGCGGCGTGGGCGGAGTTCCCGGCGCACCAGCCGGAAGGCGCGGCCTACGACCTGTTGGACTATGGGCTGACGGCGGCGCCCATGGTGAGTGTGGCGAAGTAGCGCGAGGCGCGTGCGGGCCGCCGAGAGTTCAGTGCGATAGTCCTCTTGCGAAAGGAGTTTAAGCATGGGCTATTCATTCACACGGCGCGGCTTTGTCGGGGCCGTAGCGGCGACGGGGGCATCGGCCTCAGCGGGAGCGGGCCTGCCCGCCCAACTGGCGGCGGACGCTTCGGCCTGGCCGAAGCTGAAGCCGGCTACGATTCACAAACTCTACATCGGCCGTTCCGGATCGACGGTGAACCGGGCGGGGCGGACGGTGCGGTATCTCAGCTGGGGCAACGAGGAGGTCGCGAAGATGGACGCCCATCTACGCGAACTCGAACAGAAACTCGGGGATGTGAAGTTCGTGGGCGGGGAGACGATTCCTCCGGCCGATGCCGCGCAGGTGGCGGCCAGGGCAGGGCAAGCCGACGGCCTGCTGCTGATCTGGCTATCCGGCCACGGCGGCGACTATCAGACGCTGGAGAAGCTGAGCTTCGGCATCGACAAACCGGCGGTGTCGTTCTTTCAGCCATTCAGCGGCCACGGTTGGATGTGGCATCAGCAGTGGAAGAAGCGGAAAGTGCTGCTGCTGTCGACGACGGACCGTGGAGAGCTGGACGACGCCATCGCGCTGCTGCGGGTGCCGACGATGATGAAGCAGACGCGGATTCTCGCGGTGGAAGGCCCACGCGGAACGAAGCCGGCCTGCTCGGCCGAGGCGGTGAAGGCGAAGTTCGGCAGCGAGGTGGTTTCGATCAAGAACGCGGAACTGCTGGCGATGGCGAAAGGCATCGACGCCAAGGCGGCCGAAGCCGAAGCCGAGCAGTACTGGATCAAGCCGGCGGTTGGGATTCTGGAACCCAACAGGCAGGAGATCATCGATTCGGCCCGCTTCTACCTGGCGGTGAAGCAGTATATGGCCAAGGAGAACTTCCGGGCCATCTGCAGTGCGGCCTGCATGGGGAACCCGCGGGGCTGCCTGACCTTCAGCAAGCTGAATGATATGGGCTTCGTGGGCGCGTGCGAAGGCGACATCGACTCGACGCTAACGATGCTGCTGTTTTCGTATGCGTTCCGCACGCCGGGATTCATCACCGATCCGGTGGTGGACGAATCGAAGAACGCGCTGGTGCAGTTCCACTGCACGTCGTTCACGCAGCTGCCCGACGGCAGCCGCATGCCATTCCTGATCCGCAACCAGACCGACAGCGGCGGCGGCGTGGCGCTGCAGGTGCAGTGGCAGGTTGGCGTGCCGGTGACGATGGCGAAGCTGGTGAACCTGGATACGATGCTGGCCGTGCCGGGCAGGATCACGGAGACGGGCGTGAGCCCGCTGGCCTGCCGGACGCAGTTCACGCAGACCGTGCGGGACGCGCGCCACCTGTTCCTGAACTGGGGCGGCGGCGCGATTGTGCCGCCGAGCAGCCCGGGCGACCTCTCCGCGTATGCGGGTGCGATGCCGATGCTGCATCGCGCCGTGTTCTACGGAGACCATGTCCGCAGCCTGAAGCGGCTGGGCGAACTGATGGACTTCAAGGTGCTCGAAGAGGACCTGCCGACTTAGCCCTACGCTGCGTGTGAATTCCTCCCCCTCGGGTGCGGGCTCCGGCCCGTGGCACAGCCCGCACCCGATTTTTCACGGCCGCCGGCCCCAGATGGGACGCGGCGGGGTTAGCGCGGCGGAGTGGCGGTGTAGACGATGCGCACGGTCATGGTGGCGGTGTGATCGCTGCCGAAGCGCAGGTTGGCGGTGATGTTGAAAGAGATTTCGCCGGCGGCGTCGGGCTGCGGTGCGTTGGGGGTGGCGGCGGTGCTGAACTGGTGGCGGAAGACGCCGGAAGGCGAGTCCATGAAGCTGGCTTCGCCGGTGCCGGCGGCGCCTTCGAGACGAATGGTGTGATCGCGGTCCACGCCGTAGCCGGTGGTGTTCCAATCGCCGACGACGGTGGTGGCGAAGGCAGCCGCCGAGCCAGGGGTGAGGCTGGCGGGGATCTGGATGAAGGTGACGGTGGATGAGACCTGATTGAGATTCGGGCCGGTGGCGTTATCAGGCCACTTGTAGTTCCAGCCAAAGGGGAAGGCGCGCTGGGCGGGTGGCGCGGACTGAGTGAGCGGGGCCACAGTCCAGGGATTGAAACCGTCGTTGATGAACGACCGCCGGATTTCGAAGCGGTTGAGCTGGTAGGTGGTGGGCAAGGCGCCGGTGCCGGAAAGGGCGAGGGTGGCTGTGGACCGCGCCGGATCGTTGCTGGTGATGGTGAGGGTGGCGGAGCGTTGGCCGGCTGCGCTGGGACGAAAGACGACGGGCACGGTGAGCTGGCCGTTGGCGGGGATGGTCTGCGGCAGGGTTGTGGAGTGGGTGAACTGCGGGTCGCTGCTGGAGATGGCGCTGATGGTGAGGTTGGATGCGCCGGTGTTGCGGATGATCAGATCGAGGGACTTGGTCTGGCCGAGGGTGACGCTGCCGTAATCGAGGGCGGTGGAGGGCAGGGCGATGGCGGGCGGGGCGGCGGTTGCCGTTCCTGAAAGGGCCACGGTGATGGCGGGGGCGTTGCTCTGAATGGCGAGAGAGCCCGAGTGGGATCCGGCGGCGATGGGACTATAGCGCAGGGTGATGGACGAGGCGGCGCCCGCGGCGACGGTGAAGGGCGCCGCGGGGGATACGACCGCGAAGACGCCGGTGGTTCTGAGAGAGGTGACGTTGAGCGCGGCGGTACCCGTGTTTGAGAGCGTGAGGGTGCGATCCTGGCGCTGGCCGGCCGCCACCGAGCCGAAGTCGAGGGACATTGCGCTGACGGCCGCCACCGGGCCGGTCTGCGGCGCGGCGGTGCTGTAGACCACGCGGACAGTCATGGTGGCGGTGTGATCGCTACCGAAGCGCAGGGTGGCGGTGAGGTTGAAGGAGATTTCGCCGGCGGCGTCGGGCTGCGGGGCGTTGGGGGCGGCGGTGGTGTTGAACTGATGGCGGAAGACGCCGGAGGGCGAGTCCATGAAGCTGGCTTCGCCGGTGCCGGCGGCGCCTTCGAGGCGAATGGTGTGATCGCGGTCCACGCCGTAGCCGGTGGTATTCCAATCGCCGACGACGGTGGTGGCGAGGGTTGCGCCGGCGCCGGGGGTGACGGTGGCTGGAATCTGGGTGAAGGTGACGCTGGCCGAGGCCTGATTGAGATTGGGGCCGGTGCTGTTATCGGGCCATTTGAAATTCCAGCCGAAGGGGAAGGCGCGCTGGGCGGCGGGCGCGGATTGGGAGAGCGGCGCGACGCTCCAGGGATTGAAACCGTCGTTGACGAAGCTGCGCTGGATTTCAAAGCGATTCAACTGGTAGGTGGCGGCCACGGCCAGGCCGGCGCCGGAGAGGGCGATGGTGGCGGAGGGACGCAGGGGATCGTTGCTGGCGATGGTGAGCGTGGCGGAGCGCGCGCCGGCGGCGGTGGGGCGGAAGAGGACGGGCACGGTGAGCTGAGCGCCGGCGGGGATGGTCTGGGGCAGGGAGAGAGAGATGGTGAACTGCGGGTCGCTGCTGGTGATGGCGTTGACGGTGAGGCTGGCGGCGCCGGTGTTGCGGAGGAGCACATCCAGGGACTTGGTCTGGCCCACGGTGACGCTGCCGTAATCGACAGGCCCGGAGGGCAGGGCGATGGCGGGCGAGGCGGCGGCGCCGGCGCCTGTGCCGGTGAGTGGCACGCGCAGCGTGGGATTGGAGGGATCGTTGCTGCTGACCGTGAGCGTGCCGGCGGCGGGACCGTTGACCGCGGGCTCAAAACGGACGCGGGCCTGGATGGCGGTGTGCGGTTCGATGAGGAGGCTGCCGGTGGGTTCCACGACGGTGAAGGGAGGTCCGGAGGAGGTGATGGAGGTGCCGACGAGGCGGGCGTTGCCGGCGTTGCGCAGGGAGAGAGTGAGAGTGGCGGGTGTGGCGGCGTTGACTTCGCCGAAGTCGAGCGAGGCAGGGGAGAGCTGGAGGTTGGGGGCGATGGAATCGACGCCGCGGCCGGAGAGAGGAACGGTGAAAGTGGGGGTGTTTTCGTCGGAAGTGGTGATGGTGAGAGTGGCGCTGGCGGGGCCGAGGGCATCCGGGCGGAATGTGACCGGGATCTCGGTGGATCCTTTGGCGGGGATGACGGCGGCGCCTGGGGAGAGGGCGGCGGTGAACAGCGGGGAGTCAGTGGAAGCGGAGGTGACGGTGGCTGTTCCGTCGCCTGAGTTGGCGAGGACGATTTTGAGCGTGGCGGTGCGGCCGAGCAAGACGTCGCCGAACGGCCCGTCCGGAGTCGCCAGGGCGAGCTGAACATTCTGGGTGACGCCGGTATCGACGTAAGCGGCGGAGGTGTGGATGCCGTCGCTGGCGAGGATGCGGATGGCGAAGCGGGTTCCGTTGGGAATGAGGGAGGTATCGATGGTGTAGCTGGTGGCTGTGAGGTCGTAGGCCAGAAGATAGAACGGCCCGTCGTCGCCGACGGCGTACTCCACGGCGTAGGAGAGGGGGTCGTTGTCGGGATCGGAGGCGGACCAGGCGATCTGGAGCGGACCGCCGGGGAAGACGTTGCCGGGCGCGGGGGAGTCGATTTGAATGACGGGCCGCTGGAGGCCGGCGGTGGTGGAGGCGATTTCGACGCCTGCGCGGCGCAGGACGATGCGGGTGATTTCCGCGCTGGTGAGCATCGTCAGCAGGAATCCCTTTTGCGCCAGTTCACTGCCATCGACGTTCTGGAAGATCAGAGAAAAGCAGCGCTGGTCGGCGTTGCCCGAGGCTGTTTCCAGGGCGACGCAGTATTCGCCGGCGGGATCTGAGGGCGACAGAGGGGTCCAGTCGATGGTTTCGTAGGCGGGTTTGAGTTCCGCGCCTCCGTCCTTCCGCACGATGCCCTCGACGGTGATGGCGTTGCCGGGGGAACGAGGCCGGTTGAACGCGGTACGGCCATCGAGGTTGGCCAGGCGGGTGTAGTGATAGGGGGAGATCCAGATGTTGTCCGAAGGCGGAGAGCAGTAGCCCATGAGATCGAACTTGGAGGCCGGAATGACCTTCATTTTTTCGGGATCGTAGCCGACTTCGTTGATTTTGCCGTTGGGGTAGAGCCAGCCGGAGTTGATGCCCTGGGAGCCGCAGGAGTCCGGGAGGTCGGTAGGGACATGTTCCAAGCCGAGATTGTGGCCGGCTTCGTGCGCCACGACGAAGGAGGTGTGCAGGAAATCGAGGAGGCCGGCGGGTCCGGCGGCGTCCTGGATGTCCTGGACATAGAAAACGCGGCCCTGGCCGGAGGTCCACACAGGATCGGCATAGCCCTTGGTGCCGTTCTCGGGGATGGAGGGCAGGACACCGACCAGCATATCGAGGCGCGGCACGGCGCCCGCCGCCCGGGTGGCAGACGCGAACTGGTAGAAGCGGTTGAGCATGGCCAGCACGGCTTCCTCGTCGGCCGTGGTGCGCAGCTCCCGCTTCCAGGTCAGAGGTGGAATGCGAATGGGATAGAACCAGATGCCGTCGTCGGGCAAGGGTAGGAGTTTTTGCAGAAACTCCGTGCGGAAGCGGATGGAGTCGGACGGGCATCTCAGGGTTTCGTCGCCGGGACGTTGGAGGCAGATGGGGACGATGCCGATGAAGAGGGGATTGGGCCAACCCTCGCGGGGCGGGAGAAAGAGGACGGGCTTGGGCAACTGGGCCTGAGCGGAGAGGCCGCCGGAACTGCGCAAGTTGACGGTGACCTGGAACTCGCCCTGATCGGTCCAGCCCGGGGGCAGCAGGAAGTCCAACGAATCGAATTCGCTTTCGCGGCTCGGGTTTTCCTTGGCTGTGATCGACGCATTATGGGGAGAGAGCGGCGAGTAACTGTTGAGCGGATTGCCGTCCTTGGTGGCAGTGAGGGTGCCGGTGACGTTTTCGAGGAAGGGCGCGTTGGTGACCTTGGGGAAGACGCGAACGACGGTGCGCTTCTTGGCGATGAGAGGTATTGTGTTGGCGGTGTCCTGAACCACCTGTACGACTTCGATGTGATGAACGGAGAGCGAGGCGGAGGGCGGAGGGGGGCCTGCGGCGGTGAGGTTGTAGCGGAGGAAGACGTCGTAGCGAAGGGAGGGAATGGAGGAGTTCGGAATCAGGGTGAGATGGAAGACCAGCGCCTGCACGTTGGAGAGGCCCGTCATGAGGACGCCGCCGGAGATGACTTCCGGCTTTTCGGCGGAGTTGAAGGACGCCATGCGCTGGAGCAGGGTGGGGTTGCAGGTCTGGGAGTGATCCTGGGCGGCAGAGGGAGTGCTGGAATCCAGGCGGCAGGAGTCGCGGTCGGGCAATTCCGTGATGCCGCGGACGAAGTAGTTCAGCATGCCCTTGTCGTAGCTCATGTCCACCAGCCGCAGGTAATTCATGTGGATGGAGGTTTGGATGGGGATGGGAGCGGAGGCGAGGAAACGATGAGAGGGGGCGTTGCCGCGGTCCTGCATCTGGAAGTTGAAGGGCGATGCGGGGAGGGTGATAGTCCATGTGCCGGAAGCGCTCCCGCACTGGCCCGGGGAGTTTCCGTAGAAGATCTGGATGGGGAGGGTGAGGGTGTTGGATGCGAGGGGGGTGTTGGGGATGCCGGAGGCTCCCGCGCCGCTGCAATTCTGGAAGCCGGTGGTGGCGTTCCAGAAAGAGCCGGCGGGGTCGAGTGTGGCGGTGTAGCTATCGAACTGGGCGAAGGCGGGAAGGGCGCAGAGCAGAGCGAGGAAGAGGCTGGCCTGGAGCTTGCGATCGGTTGCGGTTTCTGGCATGGCGAACCTCCTTGTACTGCGGGCCGTGCCGTCTTGCAGATGGAATGATACAGCAAAAGCGGCAAAGAGGCTCCAAAAATCGGAGACGCAGGGAGCCAGAGCAGCGCCTGCGAGTACTAGCCGGTCTGGCGGCTGCGGAGGGTGTCAGTGCGAGCTGGCGCGCTCGGCGCCGAGGCCTGTGCTGGAGCGGACGAGGAGTTCGTTGTACTTCTGCTCGGAGGAGCGGTCCGGGCTGAGCAGCGTAGCGGCGATGGCGGCGAGGAAGCCTACGGGGATGCTGACGATGCCGGGGTTTTCGAGGGGGAACCAGGCGCGCGCGCCCTGGAAGCTGGGTCCGGCGAGGATGAGGGCGATGGAGGCGGCGAGGCCGGCGCCCATGCCGGCGACGGCGCCGGCGGTGTTGAAGCGTTTCCAGAAGAGGGAGAGGACGATGGCGGGGAGGTTGGCGGAAGCGGCCACGGCGAAGGCGAGGCCGACGAGAAAGGCGACGTTGGCGCCGGGTCCGAGGAGGATGGCGACGGCCACGGCGCCGGCGCCGAGCGCGACGGCGGTGAAGCGGGCGACGCGCACTTCTTCGGCCGGCGTGGTGGGTTTGCCGGCGCGGAGCACATTGGAGTAGAAGTCATGGGCGACGGAGGTGGAGGCGCTGATGGCGAGGCCGGCGACCACGGCGAGGATGGTGGCGAAGGTGACGGCGGCGATGAAGGCGAGGAAGAGGTCGCCGCCGATGTGGTGGGCCAGCAGGGGCGCGCTCATGTTGATGCCGCCGTTGGAGGCGATCTGGCTGCGGCCGACGAGGATGGCGGAGCCGAACCCGAGGAACGTGGTGAGGATATAGAAGAAGCCGATGATGGCCATGGCCCAGACGACGCTGAAGCGCGCGGTTTTGGCGTCGGGGACGGTGTAAAAGCGCACCAGGATGTGAGGCAGGCCGGCGGTGCCGAGGATCAGCGCGAGGCTGAGGGAGATGAGGTTCAGGGCGCCGTAGGGCGGCTTGTAGTAGAGGCCCGGCTGGAGGAAGTCACGGGTGACGGGCTGGCCGCGATCGAGATAAGTGATGTGGGTGGCGGAGGCGAAGAAGCGGTCGACGCTGAAATCGAACTGGGCGAGCACGAGGAGCGAGAGGAGCATGACGCCGGCCATGAGGAGAATGGCCTTGATGATCTGGACCCAGGTGGTGGCGAGCATGCCGCCGAAGACGACATAGACGATCATGAGGGTGCCGACGGAGGCGACGGAGAGGCGGAAGTCGATGCCGGTTTCCTTCATCAGGAGGCTGACCATGGCGCCGGCGCCGACCATCTGGGCGATCATGTAGAGGCCGCCGATGGTGAGGGTGCTGAGGGCGGCCATGGCGCGGACGGGGCGGGCGCTGAGGCGGAAGGCGAGCACGTCGGCGATGGTGTACTTGCCCGAGTTGCGGAGCGGTTCGGCGACGATCAGAAGGACGGTGAGGTAGGCGACGAGAAAGCCGACGGAGTACATAAAGCCGTCGTAGCCGTAGTAGGCGATGAGGCCCGTGATGCCGAGGAATGAGGCGGCGGACATGTAGTCGCCGGCCACGGCGAGGCCGTTTTGCCAGGCGGTGATATTGCGGCCGGCGGCGAAGAAGGAGGCGGCGCCGGTGGAGCGGCGGGAGGCCCAGGCGGTGACGCCGAGGGTGGCGAGCACGAAGGCCAGGGTCATGAGGATGGCGATCATTCGGCGGAGTCCTCCTGGGGGGCGACGCCGGAGTCCTGAAGGATGCGGGCGGCCTGCCTGTCGAAGCCGGCGGCGGCGTAGAGATAGAGGCCGGCGACGATCCACGCCATGGGGAACTGGGAGAGCGCAAAGAGGTAGGCGAGGCTGAAATGGCCGAACACCTTCTGCCCCATGAACTCCGGCCAGTAGCCGGTGAGGACGGGCAGGGCGAAGTAGTAGGCGAGAAAGAAGAGCGTGGCCGGCACGATGAAGGCTCGCCGGGAGCGCAGCAGGCGGGCGAAGGCGCGGCTAGACACGATGTCGTCAAACGGCGGAGTTGGATTGGTCCTGGTTGTCATCGACTGGCTCCTGCAAGTGGATGCAGGATAGCGAAGTGCGGAGGAGGTTCACAAGCTGGGGGGCGGTGGAGCGGTGTGAGACCGGGGCCGGCTACGGCTTGGGCAGCGTGCGGCCGGGCCTGAAAAAGTCGTCCTGCTTCAGGGCGCAATTGCGGGCGATTTGCCGGCAGTAGTCGAGCCGGCCGGCCTTCTGATCCCGCGTGTCCGAGCCGAAGGTGAATTTCAGCCCCTGCTCTTTGGCCATGCTGACGAATCTTTCGTGCGGCGTGTGGGCGAGATCGTTGATCTCGATGGCGAGGCCGCGCCTGCCGAGGGCCGCGATGATGGTCTGCATCCTCTTGTCGGTCCACAAGGTGTAGTAGTCGCGGGCGATGCAGACGGGCAGGAAGAGCGGCCAGCCGAAGATGTTCAACTGCTCCTTGTTCTCGATGACCTCGAGGATGTGGGCCATGTAGGTTTCCATGAACTTCTGCGCGTCATCGACATAGGTGTCGAAGTTCCAGATGCGCAGCGTCTCCCCGTAGCCATTGCCGTTGGGGATGGTTTGCGGGTCCATGAGGACGTAGTCGAGCAACTTGATGGTGTCGGGCGAGAAGTTCCTGGACCAGCCGGGGCTCATGGGCTGGAGGCCCCGGTAGACCGGGTAAGGAGCGAGCGAATCGATGAAGCGGCGCAAGCCGGGGTCGTCGGAGACGGCGCCGCCCGGGTTCACGACGATGCCGAACTGGACGCCGGTTTTGCGGGAGATTTCCAGCACGTGGTCGATGGTGAAGGAGGGGGTGAGGTGGCAGTGGAGGTCCACCAAAGGGAAGGCTTCCTGGGCCGGCGCGGCGAGTGTGCGGGCGGCGGGAAGGGGCGTGAGGAGCGCGCCGGTGTTTTGGAGAAATGCTCTGCGTTGCATAGGGGTGCGATGCGTTGCCGGAATCGACAGTCATATCGTAGTGGAAAGCGCGGTCGGTGTCTGTTTGGCGTTTTAGGGAGCGAGGAGAGGGGAGCGGGGAGAGGTTCGCGTGGATGGCGATTGGTGTTTCCGGAGGGGTTCTATATAATGACATCGGAAAATCGGGTTAGGCGCGGCGAGATTGTGCACGCGTTCTGCTGAGTTCCGGCTCGCCGGGCCGTGAGGAGGACCTGTGCGAACCAGCCTGGGTGTTGAATTCCGGCACCGTGCTCACGTGCTGCTTGTTCCGGCGCTTTTGTGCGTGATGGGAGACATCGGGAGCCTTCGGGCGCAGTCCCCAACGGATGCGTGGTACCTGATGGAGACCAAGAGCGATCCGGGGAAACGGAGCCGCCAGGAACCGCAGATTTATGAAGGCAAGAACCTGGGCGGGTATGACCGGTACACGCTTCAGACCGGCTATTTCAGGTACGAAGTGGTGCGCTACGGGCTGCAGCGGGAGCTGCAGAATCAATGGGCCAGCGAACTCTTTTTCAACGCGCCTCCGGCAGTGATTCAACGTGGGACGACGTTTGACCTGACCATTCGCGGCAAGAATACGGTGACGAAGGCGGCATTGCACGGCGGCGCCTCCGGCCGCTGGGGCGGGCCGGAGGGGTTGGAAGACCAGATGCGCTTGTGCCGCATTCCGCTTGCCTATGACAATCCGAGCACCTTCGCGGCGGAGTGTTCCACGTCGGTACGCTTCACGGCGGGGAATCTACCGGACGAATTCAGTTTCATTCAGGTGGCCCAGGGGCAGGGCGTCACCGGCGAGTTCCGGTACTGCAAGAACCGCGTCTGCCCCAGCGGAAATCCGGCGCAGGCGCCGGCGGAAGAGGAGAGCACGCTGCAGGCGGCGGTGACCTGCGATCCGAATCCGCTGGCGCTGAGGATCTCGGAGTTGCCGAGCCGGGATTGCACGGTCTGGATCAGCGGCTGGCGCAGGAACACGGCCGAGGTTGTCCAGGTGATAGCGCCCGACGCGGTGGACAACTCCGGCAACCATAGGAACGGCATCCAATTGTTCGGGGTGACGCCCGCGGGGATGGCGAACGTAGGCGTAGCGCCCGCGAACATGTCGGGTTTCCGGTCGCCCGATGGAAGTTATGGGAAGGTCTATCCGTGGCTGGTCAGGGTGTTCGCGTGTCCGGGGCAGAGCGGGACCGGCGCCAGTTGCTATGGCTACCGCGCAGTGCCGGGTCCGTTCCAGGTACGCCTGACGGTGCGGCAGAAAGGTGCGCGCGACGCCAACGTGACCATCGACGGCACGGCCAACCTGCGGGCGGGGCAACGGCCCGAGGATGCGGTGGGCGGGCAGGGGCAAGGGGGGCCGGCAGGGGGCGGTGCGGCCGGCGGAGGTGGGGCGGGGAATGCGATGCAGGGGCAGATTTACTGTTCCACCCGGCCGCTGCAGCTGCGCATCTCGGGCCTGCCGAGTCAGACGTGCACGATTTGGATCAGCGGTTGGCGGCGGAACACGGCGGATCCGGTGCAGGTGCTGCTGCCGGAGGCGCGCGACGGTTACGGCAACCACGCCAACGGCGTGCAGGTGTTCGGGGCGGTGCGGCCCGGGGAACCGGCGATGGGCGTGGCTCCGGCCACGATGAGCGGATACCGGGCGCCGGATGGATCCTACGGAACGAGCTACCCGTGGAACCTGCAATTGTTCGCCTGTCCGGGGCAGCAGGGAGCGGGCGTGAACTGTTTCCAATACCGCGCGGCACCGGGTCCATTCAACGTGCCGGTCATCCTGCGCCAGCGGGGAGCGCCGGACACGAACCTGGTTCTATCGGGCACGACATTCGCGGGACGGGACGATCCGTTCGGAGCGTCGAACACGCCGCCGTGGACGCCTCCGCAGGCGGCGCCTGCGGCGCAGGGAGGCGCGGGTGGAGGAGCGCCCGCGGGCGGTGCCGGCGGTTGGGGCGGAGCGGTGCAGCCGCCACCCCAGGTTCCGCAGGCGCCGCCGGTGGCGGTAGCGGTTCCGGGTGCGGCAGCAGGTCAGCCTGTGGCGGCGGCGCCGGCCGCAGCGGCGGCGGGGCCGAAGCCGGCCGCCGTCAGCGTGACATCGGCTGCCGGCACGGGGATCTTTGGAGATTCAGTCTGGGCCGACGGGCTGGAGATCCGCCTGTCGCCGGGCGATCCCAGGGCCGATATCGCGGGCCGCTGCAACATGATCACCGCCACCATTCTGGCGGTCGCCAAGGACAGCGAATGGGCCATCACGGCTGGAGGAGGCTGGAACGGGCCTGGCAGCCTGGTAGATCTGCTGCTCATCGTCAGAGCGGTCTGCCGGGAGAGACTGGGACTGCCTCCAGGAGTCGGGATGCGCAGGACGGCGACAGCGCGCCTGCCTGAGGGCTCGCCTGGCGGCGCCGACGGCGATTCAGGCATGGCGGCAGACGTCACCATCGACCTTCCGGCCGGCCCGGTGCGGTTTGAAGTGCCTCATCCGGAGACCACCCTGACCGTGCGCACGGCGGCGGGCAGCGTGCGGTCAACGGGCGTTGCGAAGTTCAGAGCGGCCTTCGATCCGAAGACGCAGACGCTGGCGGCGGTGGCGGAA
>JACQZS010000052.1 GCA_016213725.1 Acidobacteriota bacterium
TCTTCCAATGCTTGTTTCTTGAAGCTTTCCAATTCAGGCATGAATCCAACCTCTCGACAGCTAGAATATTCCTTTCGCCCTCCCCCTGTCCCTCTTCATGACCCCAAACCGCCTCATCCACGAACAGAGCCCCTACCTGCTCCAGCACGCCCACAACCCCGTCGACTGGTACCCCTGGGGCGAGGAAGCCTTCGCCCGCGCCCGCGCCGAACAGAAGCCCATCTTCCTCTCCATCGGCTACTCCACCTGCCACTGGTGCCACGTCATGGAGCGCGAATCGTTTGAAAACGAGGCCATCGCCGAAATCCTCAACCGCTCCTTCGTCTCCATCAAGCTCGACCGCGAAGAGCGGCCCGACGTCGACCGCGTCTACATGACCTTCGTTCAGGCCGCCACCGGCAGCGGCGGCTGGCCCATGTCCGTCTGGCTGACGCCCGAGCTGAAGCCCTTCTACGGCGGAACTTACTTTCCCCCCGACAACCGCTACGGCCGCCCCGGCTTCGCCTCAGTCCTCACCCAACTCGCCGAGGCCTGGCAAAATCAACGCGAAAAAGTAATCGACTCCTCCATCCAACTCACCACCCAGCTCGAAAGCTACACCCAGGTGGAGCCCGCCGCCACGCCCTTCGAACTAGCCGCACTCGACTCCTGCTATCACTCCTTCCGCCGCTCATTCGACTCCGCCTACGGCGGCTTCGGCAGCGCCCCCAAGTTCCCCCGCCCGTCCGTTCTCCACTTCCTCTTCCGCTACTACCACCGCACCGGCGAAGAAGACGCCCGCGACATGGCGCTGAAGACACTCCGCGAAATGGCCCACGGCGGCATGAACGATCAGCTCGGCGGCGGCTTCCACCGCTACTCCGTCGATGAGCGCTGGTTCGTCCCGCACTTCGAGAAGATGCTCTACGACCAGGCCCAGCTCGCCGAGTCGTACCTCGACGCCTTCCAGATCACTCACGACGCGTTCCACGCCGAAACCGCCCGCGCCATCTTCGACTACGTCCTCCGCGACATGACTCACCCCGAAGGCGGCTTCTACTCCGCCGAAGACGCCGACTCCGCCGAAGACCCCGAACGCCCAAAACATAAATCGGAAGGCGCGTTTTATCTCTGGACCCACTCCGAACTCCTCCGCCTCGCCGGCCCCGCCTTCACCGAAGCCGCCGGCGCCCGCCCTCACGGCAACGTCGATCACGATCCCCACAACGAATTCGCCGGCAAGAACATCCTCTACCGCCACGGCGACATCGGCGGCTTCGCCGCCGCCCGCCACGCTCTGCTTGCAGCCCGCGGCCAGCGGCCCCGCCCGCATCTCGATGATAAGATTCTCACTTCCTGGAACGCGCTGATGATCTCGGCGTTCGCGCGCGGCGCGCGGGTGCTTTCAGAGCCCCGTTATCTGGCTGCCGCCGAACGCGCTTTCGGCTTTGTTCAGAACAACATGCGCGCGCCGCACCTGCTCCGCCGCTGGCGCAACGGGAGCGCGGCCATCGATGCCTTCCTCGACGACTATGCGGCGCTCGCGCTGGCGGCTTTGGATCTCTACGAGACCACCTTCAAGACGAGCTATCTCGAAACGGCTCAAGAGCTTGCCGGCCAGATGCGGGGGCTGTTCGAAGACGTCGAACACGGCGGCTTCTTCTCCTCGCCCGCCTCGCACTCCGACCTCGTTTTGCGCATGAAAGAGGACTACGACGGCGCCGAGCCCTCCGGTAACTCGTTGGCGGTAGAGCTTTTACTGCGCCTGGCGCTGCACACCGGCAACGAAGACTACCGCGCCTCGGCCACCCGCGCCTTCCAGGCCTTCTCCTCGCGCATCAACTCGCAATCGCCCACCATCCCGCGCCTGATGTCGGCCCTCATGCTGGCCGCCGCGGAACCGTCGGAAATCACGTTTTCGGGCCCCGCGGAGCCACTTTTCGACGAGTTTTTGCGTCATTTTATGCCGTTTTCGACATCAAAATGGCCTGTTCGCGACGGAAACGCCGCCGCCACGCTCTGCAGCGGCTTCGTCTGCCACCCGCCCGCGGCCACCGTGGAAGAACTTCGCGAACTGCTAAACTAACCTCGAAATAGGAGACCTCATGTCCCGTACCACTACCTTCAAAGGAATGCCTCTGGCCCTCGCCGGCCCCGAATTGAAAGTCGGCGACGCCGCCCCCGATTTCCAGGCCGTCGACAAGGGCCTGCAGCCCATCACGCTGGCTTCCACCGGCAACGGCGTGCGTGTTTTCAGCGTTGTGCCGTCGCTCGATACGCCTGTTTGCGACATGCAGACCAAGCGCTTCAACGACGAGGCCGCCAAGCTGCCCGGCATCAACTTCTATACCATCAGCGTGGACCTGCCCTTCGCGCAGAACCGCTGGTGCACGAGCTTCGGCGTCGATCACGTGAAGATGATCAGCGATCACAAGTTCGCCAGCTTCGGCGCGAACTACGGCACGCTGATTGAAGACTGGCGCGTGGAGTCGCGCGCGATCTTCGTGGTCGATGGTCAGAACAAGTTGCAGTATGTGGAATACGTGCCGGAAGTGGCGCAGCATCCGGACTACGATGCGGCGCTGGCGAAGGCCAAGGAACTGGCCGGCTGAGCGCTATTTGAGCTCGCGGTAACTGCCTGAAAAGTAAACCAGCGGCGCGCCGTCGTTCACTTCGGCGCGCCGTACCAGCCCGATGAAAATCGTGTGATCGCCCGCCTCCACCCGCTCCCGCATCTCGCATTTCATCACCGCCAGCGACCCGCCGAGCACGGGTGAACCGAGCTCGCCTTCGAACCAATCGACGCCCTCAAAACGATTGGGATGCGAAGAGGCGAAGCGCGTGGAGAGGTCCGACTGTGCATCACTCAAGATGTTGATAGAGAAGGTAGTTGCGCTGGAAAACGGGCCGTGGGAAGCGGCCTTGTGGCCGATGCAGAGGAGCACCAGCGGAGGGTCGAGCGAGACGGAAGTAAAGCTGTTGATGGTGAGTCCGTGAGGCTTGCCGTCGCGGCCGATGACGGCGGCAACGGCGATGCCGGTGGCAAAGGTTCCGCAGGCCTTGCGGAAGGCTTTACCGTCCAGGTGCAGGCCGAGGTACGAAGAACTCTTGTTGTGATCGCTTGACAAGCTTGAAACCCTAATCTTATCATAGGCTTTGCGATGCGGAAGCGTGGCTGGCGGCCATCCGCCCTCTCCGCTCTCATTCGAGGAGGCGCACTTGATCAAGCTCGATATCGTCAACGAAGTCGTCAACCGCACCGGCATCACGAAGACCAAAGCCGAGATGGCTGTCGAAACCGTCTTTGAGTCTATGAAGCGCGCGCTGGCGCAAGGCGAGCGCATTGAGTTGCGCGGCTTTGGCATCTTCAACGTGCGGCCGCGCAAGACCGGTATCGGGCGCAATCCGCGCACCGGTGCGGAGGTTGCCATTCCGCCCGGAAAGGCCGTCCGCTTCAAGCCTGGCAAAGAGCTGCAATCGCTCGAATAAACGGAATCTTCCCAGGTGGATTCAGAGCCTCTCGGCGACTCTTCCAGTTTTCCGGAAGTGCATTTCCCACGCCTCCGGCCTGTGGCGGCGTGGTACTACCGCTGGTGGCTGCATCTGGCGCTATTCATCGCCACGCTGCTGACGACGTCGGCGCTGGGCGCGCGGCTTGCGTTCAACTTCAAGCACAACCTGCCGGCGTTTGATCTGGACCGCGATCTCTCGGCGTTCGCGGAAGCGTTCCGCGATCCAACGCTATTGCTGGCGGGGCTGCCCTACTCCCTGACATTGCTGCTGGTGCTTTCGGCGCACGAGTTCGGCCACTGGTTCGCATGCCGCTTTCATTCGATCGGCGCCAGCCTGCCATTCTTCTTGCCTGCGCCCACCTTCATCGGAACGTTCGGCGCGTTCATCCGATTCCGCTCGGCGGTGAAGAACCGGTTTGAGCTATTCGACGTTGGCGTGGCGGGCCCGCTGGCGGGCTTCCTGTTTGCGATTCCGGCGTTGGGCATTGGGCTGGCGCTCTCGAAGGCGGTGCCGGGCATCGGGCAGGCGGGCGAGTTTCAGTTCGGAACGCCGCTGCTGATCCGGGGCCTCGAGTGGTGGCTGTTTCCGGGCGTGGCGCCGGCCGACATCTATCTGCATCCGGTGGCGCGCGCGGGCTGGGTGGGGCTGTTCGCCACGGCCTTGAATCTGCTGCCCATCGGACAGCTGGATGGCGGGCACATTGTCTACGCCTGCTTCGGAGAGCGCCACAAGCAGGTATCGACGGCGGTGATTGCGCTGCTGTTCCTGCTGGGCTTCGTGTACTGGCCGTGGTGGGCGTGGTCAGTGGTGCTGTTCTTTCTCGGACGGCGCCACTTCTACGTTTTCGGCAGGTCCGCTCTGGTGTCGGGGCGGCGGGTGGTGTTCTACCTCACGCTGTTGATCTTCGTGCTCTGCTTTATCGCCGCGCCTGTTCAGTACAATAGCGAGCAGGGCTGGCTGCCTTAAGGGCGGTGCCGCGGCATGAAGATTAGCGCGACGATCATCACATACAACGAAGAGCGCAATCTCCCGCGGGCTATCGAGAGTCTCCGCTGCTGCGACGAGATTCTGATTGTCGACTCCGGCTCCACGGACCGGACGGTGGAACTGGCGCAGAAGTTCGGCGCGCGCGTGCTGGAGGCCAACTGGCGGGGCTACGCGGGCCAGAAGAACTACGCCTCCGACCAGGCGGCGTACGACTGGATCCTCTCCATCGACGCCGATGAGGCGTTGAGCGAAGACCTGGAAGCCGAGATCTGGCAGCTCAAGAAGAACGGCTCCGGCTACGACGCCTACACGGTGCCGCGGCTGGCGCAATATCTGGGCCGGTGGATCCTGTACTCGGGCTGGTATCCGGACCGCAAGATCCGGCTCTTCAACCGCGCGAAGGCGAAGTGGGTGGGCGAGTACGTCCATGAGTCGGTGGTGAGCGAGGGCCGCATTGGTGAGTTGCAGGGCAACCTGCTGCACTACACCTGCGGCAGCCTGAGCGAACACATGAAGACGATGGACCGCTACACGACGCTGGCGGCTGAGGAGATTGTGGCGCGCAAGAAGAACTGCGGCTACAGGCACCTGTTGTTCGATCCGGGGTGGACCTTCTTCAAGACCTACGTGGTGCAGCGCGGTTTCCTGGACGGAGTGGAAGGGCTGGCGATCGCCCAGATGGCAGCGCTCTACACCTTCCTCAAGTACGCGAAAGCCCGCTTCATGAGTTCCGGGCGCTAAGGCCATGCGCGTCCTGCATCTCGATACCGGCAAAGAGCGCCGTGGCGGCCAGATTCAACTGGAACTGTTGCTGGAGGGCCTGCGTGGGCTGGGGGTGGAATCGAGGGTGCTGGCGGCGGCGCGCAGCGAGCATGCGGAGAGCGCGGAGCTGACGGTGGGGCGGCTGCGGGCGTGGTCGCGGAGCGCTGACCTGGTGCACTGCCACGATGCGCGGTCGCACACGCTGGCAGCGCTGTGGGCGCGCTGTCCGGTGGTGGTGTCGCGGCGCGTGATTTTTCCGGTGAAGACCGGGCTGCTATCAAAGTGGAAGTATGGGCGCCCGAGCCTGTTTCTGGCCATCAGCAACGCGGTGGCGTGCGAACTGCTGCGGGCCGGGGTGCCGGAGCGAAAGGTCGAGATTGTGCCGGATGGTGTGCGTCTGCCGGCGGAGGTGAGTTCGCGCAGCGGACCGCTGGTGGCTCTGGAAACCGACGATCCGCTGAAAGGCCGCGCGCTGCTGCGCGCCACGGGGCTGGCGATTCACTACGTGCGGGAGCTGGAAGCGTCGTTCCGGACGGCGTCGGCGTTCCTGTACATCACGGAGAGCGAGGGCCTGGGATCGGCGGCACTGCTGGCGATGGCGTATGGGGTGCCGGTGATCGCTTCGCGCGTGGGCGGACTGCCGGAGATCGTGGTGCACCAGTCCACGGGGCTGCTGGTGAACAACCACGCGGTGGAGATTGCGGCGGCGGCGGGCCGGCTGAAGAGCGATGCGGAGCTGGCGGCGCGGCTGGCGGCGGCGGGACGCCGGATGGTGGCAGAGCGGTTCACCTTCGAGCAGATGGCGCGCAAGACCGTGGCGGCCTACCAGAGAGTGGTGGGATGATTGAGAGACTTTGCCGGGCCGGCGGGCGCGGCGCAGGCTTGGCGGCCTGCGCGGCCGGCATCCGGGCCGGAATAAGGACTTCGCATGATTGACGCTGGAATTTTCGCCGCCCTGACCGGCTTGCTGGGGTTGATAGTAGGCAGCTTTCTCAACGTCTGCATCAGCCGGCTGCCGTACGACTACTCGGCGGTGGCGCCGCGCTCAAGTTGCCCGCACTGCGGCACGATGATCGCCTGGTACGACAACATTCCAGTAGTCAGCTTCGTGGTGCTGGGCGGGCAGTGCAGGAGCTGCCGCGCGGGCATCTCGTTCCGCTATCCGGCCGTGGAGCTGCTGACGGGCGCGTTGTTCGCCTACGTGGCGTGGAACACCGGGCCGGGCTGGGAAACGGTGAAGTGGTGCGCCTTCAGCGCCATCGTGGTGGAGCTGATTTTTTCCGACTTGGAGACGCGCATCCTGCCGGATGAGTTCACCAAGGGCGGCATGATGCTGGGCTTTCTGTTGTCGCCGATCGCGATGCTGCCGGCGGGCATCGTGACGTGGGTGACGCTGCTGCTCCACCCGGGGGCCAAGCCGGCGCTGCTCTCGCTGCTGCACTCCCTGGGGGCGGCCGGGCTGCTGAGCGGAGGGTTGTGGCTGGTGGGCGAGCTGTATTCCCGGCTGCGGGGCAAGGAAGGGTTGGGCTTCGGCGATGTAAAGATGGTGGCGTGCCTGGCGGCGTTTCTGGGTTTGGAGAGCACGCTGCTGGGATTGATGGCGGGATCGCTGCTGGGCGCGGTGATCGGCCTGGCGTATATCAAGATCAGGAAACTGGACACGGACACGTACGAACTGCCGTTCGGGTCGTTCCTCGGGTTGGGAGCGCTGATGGCAATGGCGACGGTGATCGCGGGGTAGGGGGGGGCGGACGGCGGGCTTATTCCTCGCCGGCGGACGCGGCGAGCGGCGCGGCGGGGTAGAGGCTGGCGCGCAGGCGGGCGGCGGCTGCCGTGGAGAGGCAGAAGCTGCCGGAGAGCAGATCACTGCGTGAGAACACGGGCTTGGTGATGCCGGTGGAGTCGTGCACCGTGGAGCCGGTGAGAACGTGATGGAGTTCGTGCGCGGCGACGCGGGCAAGCGCCCTGGGCAGTTCGCTCTGGCGGGTGGAGCCGAGCATGCCGCTGACGGCGCCGATATCGAGCCGGACGAAGGGCAGCACCTGGCCGTTGGAGATGTGGGTGATGGCGAGGGCGGTGCGGGCGGCGGGCGGCTGAGCGGGCGGCCGGCAATCGACCACCACCACGCGGTCGAAGCTCTCATCGAAGTTGGAGCGGGGGATCGCGCGCCACTCCAGAACGACACCGGCGGGATCCATCAGCCTCTCCGTCTCGCGTTCAAAGGCACGCGCGGCCGCGGCGTCCAGCTGCTGGCCACAGCTCACGATCATCCCCACGCGTACGGGGGGCCGTTCCCGGGCCGGCGAGGCCGCCTGGGCGAGAGTGGCGCTGAGCGCCGCGACGAGGCAGAAAGTCGCGCGCATGGCTGTACGGTTACAATTCTGTGACAAAACGGAGGCGGGATCAAGAGATTCATGACTGAAAGTCCCATGTTGCCCAATGCGTTAGAATATGAAGGATTTCCGCCTCAATGCAGGACCTGATCGCTTCGTTGAAACCCGGATCGCCGGAGCACACCTTGGCGTCGTCGCTGGACCCTACCCGGCTGCCGGCGCACATCGGCGTGATCATGGACGGCAACGGCCGCTGGGCCAACCGGCGGAGCCTGCCGCGGGTGGCCGGGCACAAGGCGGGCGTGGTTCCGGTGCGGATGTCGGTGGAGACCTGTGCGCGGCTGGGCGTGGAGTCGTTGACGCTATACGCCTTTTCGGTGGAGAACTGGAAGCGGCCGAGGGCCGAAGTGGAGACGCTGTGGCAATTGCTGCGCTTCTATCTGGGCCGCGAGGTTTCGCACCTGATGACGAACAACATCCGGTTGAGGGCGATCGGACGCATCGAGGAGTTGGCTCCGCAGGTGCGCCGGGAGCTGGAGAGCGCCATGGAGGCGACGGCCTCCAATACGGGGCTGATCCTGAATCTGGCCATCAACTACGGCGGGCGGACGGAGATTGTCGATGCGGCCAACCGCGCGCTGGCTGAGGCGCGCGCGAAGGGCACGCTGGAGGGGTTCGCGTTTGACGAAGAGACGATCGCGCGCCACCTGTACGCTCCGGAGGAGAGTGAACTCGATCTGCTCATCCGCACATCAGGCGAGATGAGAATCTCAAATTTCCTGCTTTGGCAAATCGCCTACGCCGAACTTTACGTCACCGAGACTCTCTGGCCGGACTTCGACCGGACGGCGCTGCTGGAGGCCCTGGCGGCCTATCAGAAGCGCGACCGCCGCTTCGGCGGCATCCGTTCCGCCGCGCATCCGAACCCAGCCGAGCCCGCCGCCGCGACAGCCGGCTCCCCCACCCGATGAAGCGCATACTAACCGGTCTCATCCTCACCCCGTTTTTCTTCTACGCCGTGGCGTTCGCGCCGGACTGGTTCTTTCTGGTGACGATTGCGGCGGTAGGGCTGTTCTGTTACTACGAATTCCTGGGCATTGCGGCCGCGCACCTGCCGGAGCTGGATTTCGATCCGCGGCGCAACCCGGCTGGATATCTGGCGGGGCTGTTCCTGCTGGTGTTGCCGCAGGGCGAGGTGCTGCTGCTGACGCTGTTCGCGCTGCTGCTGTGGATTTTGCTTTTGCGTGGCAAGTCGCTGAAGACGGTGCTGCCGTTGACGGCGATGGCGGTGTTCGGAGTGGTGTACATTTTCGGCTCCTGGCGCGCGGGCGTGGGGCTGCGCACGCTGAACCCGTGGTGGATGCTGTACGCCACGGCGATCAACTGGACGGGCGACACGTTCGCGTATTACTTCGGGAAGAACTTCGGCAAGCACAAGCTGGCGCCGACGCTGAGTCCGGGCAAGAGTTGGGAAGGGACGCTGGCGTCGTTGCTGGGGACGCTGGCGCTGGGCATCTGGTTTCTGAGCTGGAAGTTCCCGCAGGTGGGTCTGGCGCAGGCCGGAGTGTTATGTCTGGCGGCGAACGTCAGCGGGCAACTGGGCGACCTTTGCGAATCGGCGATCAAGCGCGGCGCGGGGGTGAAGGACAGCAGCAATCTGCTGCCGGGTCACGGCGGGTGGCTGGACCGTGTGGACTCCAGTCTTTTCTCCGTGCCCGTGGTGTACTGGCTGTTGCAGCAAAAATGGATTCTTCCCTAATCTTCCACGCCATTCAGTTTGCCTCGGCGGCACACGCGGGGCAGTATCGCAAGGGCACGCGCGTGCCGTATCTGATCCATCCGCTGCGGGTCTCCGCCATCCTGCTGGAAGCGGGTTGCGCAGAGGCGCTGGCGGTGGCGGCGGTGCTGCACGATACGGTGGAGGACTGCTTTGTGACGTACGGCCAGATTGAGAGGCTGTTCGGCGCGGAGGTGGCGGAACTGGTGCGGGGCGCGTCGGAGCCGGACAAGACGGCGAGCTGGGAGGAGCGCAAGCAGCACACGCTGGATACGCTGCGATCAGCGCAGGACGGGCTGCTGCTGGTGTCGGTGGCGGACAAGCTGGACAACATCAGAAGCATCCGGGCCGACCTGGCGCTGCGCGGCGAAGATGCCTGGAAGCAGTTCAAGCGGGGGCGGGAGCAGCAGGCCTGGTATTACACGAACCTGGCGCAGATCTTCCTGGGACGGCTGACCGCAGCGCCCGGCTCGCGGCTGGCGGCGCTGTTCGATACGGAAGTGGCCAGCGTCTTCGGCTAAACGGAAGCCGGTACTTCCAGTTCAGAGCGGCGCTGCTAGGATGAGGGGAGCGAATGGAGGACGATCGATGTCACGCATTCTGCGGCTGGAGATTCTCCTGGCGGCCTCGCTGGGGCTGGCGGGGGCAGACACGCTCAAAGTGGGTCCACAGCAGCGATTTCAGTTGCCGTGCCAGGCACTGACGTCGGCCAGGGACGGAGACGTGATCGAGATTGACGCGGCGGGGACCTACGTCGGCGACGCGTGCGTCTTCTCGGCATCGAACCTGATTGTGCGGGGCGTCAACGGGCGGGCGCGCATCGACGCGGGCGGGGCGGCCGCGCAGGGCAAGGGTATCTGGGTGGTGCAGGGGCACAACAACACCTTTGAGAACATCGAGGCGTTCGGCGCGCGGGTGCCGGACAGGAACGGCGCGGTGATCCGGCTGGAGGGCGTTGGGCTGACGTTGCGGCGCGTGTATTTCCACGACAACGAACAGGGCGTTCTGTCGGTTGGTTTGAACGGCGACATCCTGATCGAGTACTCGGAGTTTGATTACAACGGTGACAACGAGGGCTATGCGCACAACATCTATTTCAACAACGAGCGCAGCCTGACGATCCGCTATTCCTATTTCCACCGGTCTTTGGGCGGGAATGTCATTAAGAGCCGAGCGGCGGAGAACTACCTGTACTACAACGTGTTCGCCTCCGAGGGAGCCAACAGCAGCTGGGAGGTGGACCTGCCGAATGGGGGGCTCTGCCTGCTGGTGGGCAACGTGATTCAGCAGGGGCCGCTGAGCGAAAACATCAACCTGCTGAGCTACATGCTGGAAGGCGCGGTCGGAGGGCGGACGAACCTGCTACTGGTGACGAACAACACCTTCGTCAACGAGGGAAGGCCGGAGTTGGACGGAACTCCGGCCTACTTCATCCTGCCGGCGGACAGCGGGTACGCGGGTTTTGTGCAGAACAACATCTTCGCCGGCCAGGCGCTGCTGATGCCGGACAAGGCGCTGGCGAATTTCAAAGTGCAGAACAACCTGATGGGCGTAGATCCGGGATTCCTGGAGCCGGCGCTGGGCGACTACCGGATTCCCGAGAACTCACCGGCGGCGGGACAGGCGACAGCCATCCCGGCGGAGTTATCGGCGCTATTGACGCCCGTGCTGCAATACCAGGCTCCGGCGTGCGCGCAGCCGAGGCCGTCGAACTATCCGCCGGCTCTGGGCGCATTTGAGCCGGGGATCGCGGAGCCGAACCTGACCCTGCCGTGTACGGTATCGAATCCCCTGGACTATGCGCGGCTGACGCCGACGATCTCTACGCTGAAGACCAGCGTGACGCAAGCGGCGCGGGTGAACCTGGCGGGCGTGGCACCGGCCGGCGGAGCGGTGGTGCGGCTGGTGTCATCGCACCCGGCGCTGATCCCGGTTCCGGCGCAAGTGACCATTCCGGAAGGGGAGTCCTCCGCGCTGCTGCCGCTGACGAACACGGTTCCGGCCGCGCCCACCTATGTGACGCTGAGCGCGATCTACGGGGAGCGGAGTACGGACACGACGATCTACTTCAATGTGCCGGTGGTGCTGGTGCCCGGGCTGTCCCGGCTGTCACTGGCGCCGTCGACATTGACGGGCGGCCAGACATCCAGCGGGAACGTGGTGCAGTTGAACACGGGCGCGCCGCAGGGCGGTTTAACGGTGAGCCTGACCTCGTCCGATCCAGGACTGGTCACCGTGCCGGCGAGCGTGGTGGTACCCCAAGGCGCGGTACAGGCGAGTTTCCAGGTGACGACGAAGGAAGTGGCCGTGCCGACGGAGGTGACGATCACGGCGCAGCAGGGCAACAACGTCTACCGGGCGAAGCTGCTGGTGGCGCCGACGACGATCAGCCGGGTGGAGGCGCCGTCGGCGACGATGGGCGCGCCGGGGTCCTACACCGGCCGGGTCTATTTGTCGGGAGCTGCGCCGGCCGGCGGAGTGCTGGTGCAGTTGTCCTCCACGGCGCCGGAAGCGCTGGCGGTGCCGTCTTCAGTGAGCGTGGCCGCGGGCGCGACGAGGGCCAGTTTCCGGATCACGACCAACGCCGTGAGCGCGGCGGTATCCGGAGAGATCCGTGGGACGGCAGGCACGGTGACGCGCACCTCCGGCTTCACGGTGCAGCAGATGGGACTGGCGTCGGTGGCGCTGGCGCCGGCGTCGATCACGGGCGGGCTGGCCTCCGGAGCGAACCGGGTGGTGCTGAGCGGCCCGGCGTTCGACGGCACGCCGGTGACGGTGCGGCTGAGGAGTTCAGATCCGTCGGTGGCGTCGGTGCCGGCGGAGGTGGTGATCCCGGCTGGAGCGACCTCGGCGCCGTTCCAGATTGTGACGGCGAGAGTGGCGTCCCTGACGCAGGTGGAGATCACGGCGGAGGCATCGGCCGGCCTGCCGGGTGGATCGAGCGCGAGCGCCACGCTGGGGGTGAAACCCTGAAGCGGCTCCTCAGCCGCGGCTGATGGAGCGGATGGCGGCGTGGAGGCCGCCGAACTGGCCGAGCAGGGTCATATAGCGGTTGGGCATGGGCGCCAGCAGGACACTGCCGTAGCCGCTGAAGACGCTGACCATGCCTTCGCCGGAGATCATGGAGCTGAGCAGGCCCTTGGTGGCCTTTTCAACGCGGTAGTCGAGCGAGGACGTGCGGCCGACGGCGAAGTTGCCGTCGACGGTGAGGGTCTGGCCCTGCAGGTCGATGCGTTCGACGGGCCCTGGGGACCAATACATGACCTTGCCGACGCCGGAGACCTGCGTCTGGAACATGCCTTCGCCGCCGAAGAAGGAATTGAACATCGGGTTGGTATACATGCTGAGCTGGACGCTCTGGTCTGAGGCGAGGAACGCGCCCTTGTCGAGGATCCACATCTCGCTGCCGTTGAGATCGAGGAAGCCGATGTCGCCGAAGGTGGGTTCGAGGTACACCTCGCCGTAGCCGGAGTAGATGGGGCGGACCATCTTTTCCTTGGTGAGGAACGACTTGGCCATGCCGCCCAGAGAAGGGGCGTTGGCCTGCATCTGGATCTGGCCCAGCCAGTAGTGAAGCTGGCCGGCCTCCAGGACGACGGAAGTGCCCTGTAGAGTCACCTTGGCCATGCGGTACATTTCATACTCGATGACCTCGAAGGCGGTGCCGTAGGAAGCGAGCGACTTGGTAGTGGTGCGGACGCCGCTGGTGCCGGAAGAGGCACCGCCGAGCGCAATGCCGGCGCTGGCCGGCGGCGGAGCGAAGGCCGGCGGCGGAGCGGGTGCGGCGGCGGGCTGCGGAGGCGCAAACGCCGGCTGCGGGGGCGCAAACGCCGGTGGCGCCGCGGGAGGAGGCACGGCGCTGACGGGTGGCGGAGCGGGGCGGGGCGGCGCGGCGGCTTGGGGCGGAGCGGACGCTAGGGGCGCCGGAGCGGCGCCGGCGTCTTTGCCACAGCCGCCGCAAAAGCGCATGCCGTCTTCGAGAGGTGTGCCGCAATGGATGCAGAATTTCATGCTGGTCTCCGGATGGGGTGGATGGCGGTAGCGCCGCCGCTATTGAAGCACCTTCCATTTCAAGGTGACGACGATGTTCTGGTTCTTCCTGCCGCGGATGCCCACCTTCTTCCAGCCGTTGGAGGGGCTGGGCATTTCAGCGAAGCCAACGTCCTTGTTGTCGGTCTCCAGGGTGACGGGCACTCCGGGGAGAGCGCCCTGGACGGTGCCGGCGCTGGCCTGGGAGCCGTCGATGGTGATGACGCCGTCCTTGCGGAGGGGACCGGACCAGATGAGGGTGCCGGAGGAGGGTCCGGTGTAGCGGGCGGAGGTGCTGGCTGGGGGCCGGGTGGCGAGTTCGGTCTGGCGGGGCGCCGGTTCGGCTTCGGGTTTGAAGACCGGGGTGCGCTGCACCGGCTTGGGTGCTTCCTGGGCGGCTTCCGCCGGGGCGGGTGTGGCGGCAGGCGGCCAGGCGGGAGCGGCCTGCTGTTGCTGTTGCGGTTGATGCTGCTGCTGGGGCGGAGCGGAAGAGGCGGGCGGCCACTGGGCGGCAGGCTGGCTGGGCGGCGGAGGCGCGGAGCCGGTGGTGCTGCCGGCAGGCTTGGCGGCGGCAGTCGTCTTGTTTTGCTGCACGGGCGGAGGAGCGCTGGCCGATTGGGGCGCGGAGGGAGGCGGGAGCTGCTGGGGCGGGGTCGCGGTCTGTTGAGGCGCCGGTTGAGAGGTAGCGGTTTGAGGCTGATCGGTTTGTGTGGCAGGCTGCTGGCCGGCAGGCTGCTGGCCGGACGGTTGAGTAGCGGGCGCCTGCGCAGCGCCGGCGGGCGGCTTCTGGAAGAACTGCTTGTATCCGAAGTAGCCCCCTGCGCCGAGGACTACTACGCCCAGGAGGATGCCGATGACGAGGCCGGCGCCACCGCTCTTCGGCGGCGCCTGCGGCGGCATCTGGTAAGGCGGCGGCATGGCGCCGGGCGGGGGCGCGGGCATGGCCGCGCGAGGCGGCGGCATAGCGCCGGGCGTAGGAGCCGGCGGGGCCATGGGCGGCTTTGGGGCGGCAGGAGGCATCGCCGCGGGAGGAGGCGGGGGCATGGCGCCGGGAGGTGGGGCGGGCGGGGCCATAGGCGGCTTTGGGGCGACCGGAGGCATCGCCGCTGGAGGAGGCGGGGGCGTGGCGGCGGGAGGCGCCGGTGCGGCGGCCGGGGGTCTTGGAGCAACCGGCGGAGGAGGCGGCACGGCTGTGGGCGCAGCCGCTACGCGAGGAGGTGGAGGAGCGGCGGCCGGAGGCGCTGGCGGTTTGGCTGCCGGCGGCGGCGGGGCAGCGGCGGGCGCGGGCGCATCTGTGCCCAGCGGAGTGCCGCAGCCGACGCAGAACTTCGAGGGCTTCGGCTGCACCATGCCGCACTTCGGGCACTTGCCAGGGGCCGGCTGCGGGGCCGGTGCCGGGGGCGGAGCCGCGGCCAAAACCGGCTTGCCGCAGGACGTGCAGAACTTCAGCCCGGCTGCCATTTCTTTCCCGCATCCGCTGCACTGGGGCATTGCGTGGGTCCTCCTGGCCGGGGCTCACCCGGCACTAATAATCTATAACGACTTAGATAGCTGCTTGTCGGAAATTCTGTTATAGTCCAAGATGTTTGGAACTTCCACCGGAGGAGGCAGTTCCGCCTTCCGGGTGCAGGTCTATCGATATGCCGTACTGTCCGAACTGCGGGGGAGAGAATCCGGAGATCGCTTCCTTCTGCGGGCTGTGCGGCGCGGCGCTCTACGCGGCGCCGCCGCTTGGTCCGCCTCAACCACCCCCACCGCCGGCTCACGCGGCCGTCGGCGCGCCTTCACAGGCCGCCACCTCGGCGAGGCCGGCGGGAATCCTGCACTGGACCACCTCGTTCGCGCTGGCGACGAATCGATTTGTGCTGTACGACATGGCGAAGGTGTTTTTCTGGACGGGGCTGATCCTCTCGCTGATTGGGGTGCCGATTGCGCTGGCCAACGGGGCGGGGCGGGCCTCGCTGGAGGAGTGGGTGAATGTGTTGGGAATGTTCACGCTGATCCTGTGCGCCATGGTGTTGTTGTTCGTGCTGATCATGGTGGTCTTCTTCGGCAACCGGTTCAGGGCGTGGTTCTACCTGGGGCCGCAGGGGATGGCGTATGAGACTCGATCGCGGCGGGCGACGTGGAGCAACCGGGCGGCGATCGTGGCGGGCATTCTGGGCGCCAGCGCGGGAGCGGTGGGCGCGGGGCTGATCGCGTCGTCGCAGGAAGAGATGTTCACGCCGTGGTGTGAAGTGAAGCGCGTGAAGGTGCATCCGAGGTTCTGCGTGATCTCGGTGATGAACGGCTGGCGCGTGCTGTTCCGGCTGTACTGCACGCCGGCGAACTATGAAGAGGCAGAGCGGCTGGTGCGCCACTACGCCGCCGGGGCGGCGGTGACGGGAGGCCTGGCGTGATCGCCCTCATCCAACGGCTGCTGCTGCTGGGGGGGCTGTGCGCGGCGGCGTGGGATTTCACATACAGCCCGCCACAACTGGTGGCGGCGCGCGCCATCGACGCCAAGGCGGAGTATCTGAAGCGCTACGGGCCGGTGCCACGGTATAGGTTCGGGGCGATGGGTGCGGCCGAGGCGCTGATCCGGCAGGAGACGAATCCGGGATCGGTGGAGGCGTACCGGGCGGGCTTGTTCAAACGCACGGTGGCGGCGGATCCGTCCTGGCCCGCCGGGCTGGTGGCTGACCTGGTGGCGGCGGCGAAAGGCGGCGGGCCGTATGCAGAGCGGTTTGCGAAGAGCTACGTTTACTTTGCCGCGGGTGAGCCGTTGTTCGCCGGCATCGCGCCGCAATTGCGCGAGTCGCTGAAGAAGACCGGCTATCTGAATGCGTATTGCGAGACGGGCGGGCGGGACATGGAGTTCATGTACCATGCGGAGCCGCACTCGAGTTCCGCGCCGGTAGGCGTGCTGTTTCCGCAGCGCGGGCGGGCCTGGCTGTGGGTGGCCGGAACGCTGGGCGCGTACCTGCTGCTGCTGCCGCTGACGCGTGGCAGCGGGGCACACCACGACCTGGCGGCGCTGGCCGCGCTGGACCTGCTGTGCGCGTTTCCGGCGGCGTTCTTCTTCGGGCTGCCGTTCCGGGTGTGCGACTCGACGCAGGCGGCGCTGGACGATCCGCTGGGCGGTCCGGTGTGGAGTTGGGCCGTGACGGCTGTGCTGGCGCTGGCGCTGATCGGGCTGGCGCGCCGCGCGGCGTGGCGCCTGGAAGTGGACGGGCAGACGCTGAAACTGAGCACGCTGTTCGGCACGCAGCAGATTCCGCTTTCGGCCATCGCCCGAGTGGCATTGCACGAGGCGGGCGAGGGCAACGACTTTTCGGGGATCGACATCCGTCTGGCCGATGGCCGGGTGGTGGCCGTCGATTGGACGGGATTGGCCGATTTCCTTCCGATTTTCGATTACTTCCGCCGGTATGGAGTGTTGCAGGCCAAGCCGGCGACGAACCTCTCATGATAGGAGTCATGACCATGCGCCAGATCATTTCGATCCTGCTCGCGGCTGCGGTGCTGCCGGCGGCGGAGATCCCGAAGAACTCGGAGTTTCACGTGAAGCTGACGGCTCCGCTGTCCACGGAGACGAACAAGAAAGGCGACAAGATTTCCGCCGTGGTGGCGACGCCGGCCGAGTGGGCCGGCGCGGTGATGGAAGGCGAGGTGAAGGAGTCCAAGAGCGGCAACAAGTACAAGGGCACGTCCACGCTGCTGTTCTCCTTCAACAAGCTGGTGCCGAAGGAGGGCGAGCCGATTGGAGTTTCGGCCGACGTGAAGAGCTTTGTCAATTCAAAGGGCAAGGCGAATGTGGATGAAGAAGGCCAGATCATCGAGAAGAAGAACAACCTGGGCAAGATCGCGCTGGCGTCGGGCGCGGGCGCGCTGGTAGGGGCGCTGGCCGGCGGCGGAACGGGAGCGGCGATCGGCGCGGGTGTGGGCGCGGGCGCGGCGATCATCCTGGTGCAGTTCGGGGCGAAGGCGCCGAACATCCGCTTCGATGCCGGGTCGGAAGTTGTGCTGAGCGTGACGAAGCGGGACGGCAAGAAGTGAGGGCGGCCCCGCGCCAGGCGGCGCGGGGCGGACGGATCTAAAGCGTTTCGGCGAGGATCTTGGCGGTTTGCGCGGCTCGGTAGTCGTCGAGCTTTGTCTTGAGGGCCTCGTCGGAGAGGGCGAGCATGGAGACGGCAAAGAGCGCGGCGTTGATGGCGCCGGCCTTGCCGATGGCGAAGGTGGCGACAGGGATGCCGCCAGGCATCTGAACGGTGGAGAGCAGGGAATCGAGACCGTCGAGAGACCAGCCTTTCATCGGCACGCCGAGGACGGGGAGCGTGGTGTGCGCGGCGCAGACGCCGGCCAGGTGCGCGGCGCCGCCGGCGGCGGCGATGATGGCCTTGACGCCGCGGCTGCGGGCGGTCTTGATAAATTCCGTGGCCTCCTCGGGCGTGCGGTGGGCGGAGAGGACGCGCTTTTCGTGGCCGATGCCGAACTGCGAGAGCGTGTCGCAGGCATGCTTCATCGTGTCCCAGTCTGACTTGCTGCCCATGACGACAGCGATAATCGGGGTGTTTTCCATGGTGGTAGTTCCTCGAAGGAGACTCCTCCATTGTCTCCGAATTGGGGCGGGTTTCAGTTGACGCGCGGAGGGGCCTCTTCGCCGCGGGCCTTGCGGTCGAAGTCCATGAAGCAGCGGCCCCAGAGGAGGGTGTCCTGGCGGCCGGCCTTGCTGCAGAGCAGGTAGAGGCGGCCGACGAGGTCGGCGGCTTCCTCGGTCTCCAGCCCGCTGGCGAACTTGAGGCCGCGGCCGGCGTCGAGGGGCTCAATGAGCTCATCGAGGAGGCTGAAGACCTGCTCCTGGGCCTCGTGGGCCGAGTCGGCCTGGCCCGTGGTTTCGAGGGCGGCGGCGACCTTCACCCAGGTGAGGACGCAGAGGAAGCGCAAGGCCCAGACGTCCTCTTCGATCAGGGCGGGGAAGGTATCGACCACCTCGAAGACCCGCCCAAAGGCCTGGTTTGCGCCTTCGGCGTCGCCGTGCGACAGCGCCGTATCGCACTGGCGCCAGCAGCTTTGAATCTCGGCCGCACATTGTTGCATCTGCGCCGTCATAACGCGTGACTCCACTCCGGGCGCAACCAATATATGCTGAAGACGTTTAGATGTGAAGTAATTGTCGAGGCTTTTTTTATGAAGAACATTTCGTTTTTGCGGCTGGCCGCCGCCGGTGCGTTGCTGCCCGCCCTGCTGCTGGCGGGAGAGGGGAAGTGGACGCCGCAGCAGGTGCTTCAATCGAACGAAGCGGAGCTGAGGAAACAGGGCCTGCAGATCCCGGTTTCCAGGCTGTGGAACGCCGCCAAGGGGACGGGGCTGCTGGCGGCCACGGTGAACATTGGCGGCTGCTCCGCGGGGTTCGTCTCTCCGACTGGGCTGATCCTCACGAACCACCACTGCCTCTTCGGGCTGGTTCAGGAGCACAGCCGGCCGGATCGCGACCTGATCACGAAGGGCTTTCTGGCGAGGACGCCGGAGGAAGAGCTGCCGGGTAAGACGACGCGGGTGACCGTGCCTCGGAAGTTTACCGATGTGACCAAAGCCGTGGAGGCGGCGGTGCCTCAGGGCGCCGACGACCTGGCGCGCAACCGGGCGATCGACGCCAAGCAGAAAGAACTGGTGAGCGGGTGCGAGAAGACGGCCGGGGCGCGCTGCCGGGTGGCGGCGTTCGACGGCGGATTGCAGTATGTGCTGATCGAATCTTTCGAGCTTTCCGACGTGCGGCTGGTGTATGCGCCGCCGCGGGCGATTGGGGAGTATGGCGGCGAAGTGGACAACTGGATGTGGCCGCGGCACACCGGAGATTTCTCCATGGCGCGCGCATACCTGAACGGCAAGCCCTACAAGCCGGAGTTCTACTTTCCGATTTCGACCGCGGGGGTGAAGCCGGGCGATTTCGTGATGGTGCTGGGGTACCCGGGGCGGACGATGCGCTCGCTGACGGCGATGGAGATGGCCGACATGCGCGACTTCTACTTCAAGCTGCGGGCCGAGGTGTACGGCGAGTGGATTCGGATTCTGGAGGAGGCGACGAAGGGGAACGCGGCCGGGACGATCGCCGTGGCTTCGTCGCTGAAGAGCCTGAATAACGTGGCCAAGAACGCGCAAGGGCAGCTGGCCGGCCTGCAGCGCGGACGGATTATCGAAAAGCAGACGGCGGCGGACCAGCGCGTGATGGCGTGGGCGGAGAAGCGGCCGGAGTATGCGGCGGCGGTGGCGGCGAAGAAGGAATTGGACCAGCTGGCGGCCCAGCGGCGGGCGACGGCGGTGCGGGATTTCCTGCTGCAGTCGATCGCGAACGGCCCGCTGGCGCTGCGCCACGCCACGCAGCTGGTGCGGCTGTCGGCGGAGAGGGTGAAGCCGGACATGGAGCGCGACGCCGAATACATGGAGCGGGAGCTGCCGCGTCTGCGAGACCGCATGGAGCGGGACCAGAAGAGCTACTTCGCGGCGGCAGACCAGGCGCTGATGCGGTCGTGGTTCCAGCGGATGGCGGCGATGGGGCAGGCTCCAATTGCAGAGGTTCCGGCCGTGGAAGCGCTGTATGGCGCGACGCGCGTGACCAGCGCGGCTGAGCGGTTGAAGATGTTCACGGAGACGACGGAGCAACTGCGGGCGCGCCGCGATCCGATGCTGGAACTGGCGTTTGCGCTGGATCCGGCGCTGCGGGCGCAGCAGCAATCGACGCGCCAGCATGACGGGGCCGTGGCCCGGCTCAGGCCGGCCTGGCGGAGGGCGGTGATCGCGGAAGCGGGCAAGCCCGTGGCGCCGGATGCCAACTCGACCCTGCGGGTGAGCTTCGCGCACGTGAAGGGTTACGTGCCGCGCGAAGCGGTGACCTACGGTCCGCAGACGAGCCTGGCCGGGATGCTGGAGAAGAACACGGGAGAAGATCCGTTCGCGGTGCCGCAAGCCGTGCTCGCGGCGGCGGCCAGGGTGGACGCGGCCAAAGTTCCGCTGAACTTCCTGGCCGATGCCGATACGACCGGCGGCAACTCAGGCAGCCCGACGGTGAACGGCCGGGGCGAGCTGGTCGGTCTGAACTTCGACCGCGTGTGGGAGAACGTGGCGAACGACTTCGGCTACAATCCGGCGGTGGCTCGCAACGTGAACGTGGACATCCGCTTCTTCCTGTGGCTGCTCAAGGACGTGGAGAAGGCCGACGGGTTGCTGGCGGAGATCGGGGCGGCGCCAGGGAAGGCTCCGGCGGCTGCGCCGGCGGCGACGCACTGACGCTACGCCTTTGAAGGGAGCGGCGCCGCGGGCGGATTGCCGCCGGCGGCTCTACTTCTTCTCTTTCTTCTCTTTCTGCGTGCGGCGCAATTCGGCCTTGACGGAGATCTCGCTGTCGCCGCGCTTCAAGCCGACGACGGCGGTGTCGCCCCAGCGCTTGCCGGCCATGATGCGGTTCCAGGTTTCACGGTCCGGAGTGGGCGTGCCGTCGAGGGAGAGCACGAGGTCGCCGGTCTTGATGCCGCTCTTTTCGGCCGCGGAGTCCTTTTCGACGGCGATGACCTTGCGGGTGCCGCCGGACTCGCTGGTGCTGAAGCCGAGCGAGGGATAGAGCGAATCGTTCTCATAGGGGATGCCCCAGACGAAATTCGCGTAGGAGGCCTTCACGCTGGTGACGGGCTTTTCATCGCCGTCCAGCACCGGCACGGGGATGAGCGTGGTGATTTTGCCGTCAAACCACTGCTTGGCCTGATGCTCGATGCCGACGCCGTAGGCGACGTGGCCGCTGCCGACCAGCACGACGAGCACGGAATCGGCGGGCGCGGCCTTGAGCACCTTGACGCTATTGAAGCCCATGCTGGCGTCCCAGGTGGCCTGCGCGGCCTGCATGCCCTTGAGCATGGCGTCGGGCATTTTGCCGTGCATGGAGTTGTCTTCGGAGAAGGAGGCTTTGAAGAACGTGAGGTGGTCGCCGCTGTCCACGTCGATCTGGGGGGGGACGTACTGCTTGTCGGTGTCGGAGAGCTTGTCGATGCCCTTCTGGCGCACGGCGGTGACGACGGCGCGCGGCGTGTTCACGCCGTACATGGGGATTCTGTTATCGCGGCAATAGATGAAGATGTCGCGATAGTAGTCCCAATGGTAGCCCCAGAATTCGTACCAGCGGCCGAGCTTCAGGAAACCCTCTTCGGTGAGCAGGCCCTGCACCCAATTGTCGAGCGACTTCTGCTCGGTGTAAGGGAACATTTCGAGGCCGACCATCACCTTGCGGCCGGCTTCGTGCAGGGCGCGGATGGTGCGCAGTTGGACGCGATGGAAGTCCGCCGTGGTGTGGGATTCGCCCACCAGCAGGAGGCGCGTGTCTTTCAGCCGTCCGGCCAGCTGATTGGCGGAGATGACGTCGCCGGCGGTGGTATCGGTGACGCCGTCGAGCACCACTTGGGCATCGCGGGTTTTGCGCTGCGGATCGCCGATTTCGAGGTGGAAGATGGCTTGCTTCGATTGAGCCAGCGCGACGGTGGCGGCCGCTGCCACCAGCAATAAGGATTTCAACTGCAGTTTCATTTCAAATCTGGGTCCCGAACGTGCAGCCTAGCACGAGCCGGGCGCGCGCTGCTGGATGTGGCCCTCCGGCGCGAATCGCGGGAAGGGCGCGCGATTACTCGCCGAGCTTGCGGCGGCGGTCGTTCATCAACTGCGCCAAGCCCCGTTTCCAGAACTCGGCGGTGACGCCTTCCAGCGGGCGCGTGAGCTTGCCGGGCTGGATGGACAGGGTCTCCACGAGAACGTCCGCGCCGTAGTAGGAGGCCTCTTTGAGGATGTTGCCGTCGGGAAGGATGATGCGGCTCTGGCCGTGCGAGCCGGAGTTGTCCTGCACGTTGCCCGGGGCATTGGCGGCCACGGCGAAGATCTGGTTCTCCACGGCGCGGGCCATCATCTGCGCCCGGTAGCCGGGGAGCTTCGACTCAGACTTCATGCCGGACTCGTGGCTGATGTAGTAAACGACGCGGGCGCCGGCCAGCGCGGGGATGCGGACGAATTCGGGGTAGCGCTCGTCGTGGCAGATGATCACGGTGGAGAGCACGCCTTCAAGTTCGAAGAGCGCCATGTGGTTTCCGGGCGTGGCCCACTTCTCGCCGGCGAGCTGGAGCTTGCCGAAGCGTTCCACCACTTCGCCGCGCGAGTTGACGATGAGAGCGGCGTTGAAGAGCTTGCCGCCCGCCGGATAGACCGTACCCAGCACGATGGCGATGCGGAGTTTCGCGCACAGGCGGATGATCTCCGCCTCGGCCTGGGCCACCGCCGCGGCGTCGAAGCGGAAATCGGCGCGCGTCGTGTAGCCGGTGAGAGCGCACTCGGGAAACACGGCAACCTGCACGCCCTGGGCGGAGAGCTTCTCCAGTTGGCCGGCGATGAAGGCGGCATTGGCGGAGACGTCGAAAGTGGAGCGCATCTGAACGGCCGCCACTTTGAGCGGAACTGCCTGTGCCCAGGCCTGCGGCGTGGAGCCCACGCCGGCGAGTGCCGCAAAGAGGAGTGCTAAGAGCGGGCGGGGAGCCATCACTCCAGTGTATGTGCGTCCGGGCGGCGCCATCAGTTGAACGAATAACTGATGCCGGAACTCACGCCATAGTCCGCGCCCGCGAGATTGGCGGGGGGCCGGCTGTCCCAGCTGCCATAAAAGGACACCTTGAACCAGAGGTTGGAGACGAGCTGGATCTTGTAGGCGGAGTTGACGTAGGCGCGCACGCGGCCGAGGTCAGTCAGCAGCGGCAGCACGCTGGTGGTCAAGTCGAGGCCGGACTTCTTGAAGTGGAAAAGGTGGAGATCGCTGTTGAAGGCGGCGGCCATGGAGTTGGGCTGGGCGAGTCTGCCGGCGGTGGAGGCGTACTGCGTCGATTGGTAGGCCAGCCCGGCGGTAACGGAGATCTGCCGGGTGTTGGTGTCTTTCACGAACCGGCCCACACCGCCGCTGAGCGTGGATTGCAGGCTGATGTCCTGCTGGCTGCTTTGCAGGAACTCAGAGCCGCCGGAAACGTACCAGTTGCGCTTTCCGCCGATGAGGCGGCGGGCCCCTATGCGGGTCTGGTTGCGCGCGGAGGCGGTAACACCGGCGCTCTTTGAGAAGTTCGAGAGATATTCCGCCACCAGCCGCCAGTGTTCGCCGCGGATGCGGACATCGGCGCCGAGGCTGTACTGGGTGGTGTCGTTGCCCTTGGTGAACATCAGGCCGCTGTCGAAGCTGCCGGAGAACCTGCGCCAAATGACTTCGGAGGTCTGCGCCAGCTCCACCACCCTGGTGGGTTCCAGCGAAGTGGGCGGGGCCTCTTCCTCGATGGGCTCGATCTGCACGACGTGGGAGGTGCCAGCCTCCATGCTGTGGATGCTTCCTTTGTAGACGGAGCCTTCTTGCGTGTAGACGATGAAGGGCTGATTGCTCTCCACTCGCGCCACCTTGGCCCAGGCGATGGAGACCGTGCCCTCAGCGTAATCGAAGGAAGCGTACAGGACGCCGCGGTCGAGTTTCTTGATCTCGCAGGTGAACTTGTCGCCGTTGGACATCACGATCACGTCGGTCTTCGGCCTGGCGTAAAGGACTCCTGCCAGGCATAACGCCAAAGGCATGAGGTGGGTGCGGCGAAATAACATGAAGCCTCCGAGCCCTTTGCAGGCTGCTATGAACACCATAGCTGATGGCAGGAGGCGGCGAGGGCCCGGCTACCGCCGGTGCGCAGGCGGGAGCTGCGTTGCCGGGGGCGAACCGGCAGCAGAGGCGTTGGCGGGGAGCGGCTCGGCGGCGGCGCA
>JACQZS010000059.1 GCA_016213725.1 Acidobacteriota bacterium
AGGTCCGCCTTGAACGAAAGCACCCGGTACTTCGTATTCGACGGGCTCGCAGGCAGCGAGAACCCAGTCCAGCCACTCCAGTTCACCGCCGGCAGGTTCGGTGCACCAGCCACTTTCTGGTCCAGGTATGTGGGATAGCCAACCGCTGACGGCGTCAGGGTGGAGGCCGCCGGCGTGATGTTCTCCTGTTTGTACATGTTCGAACTCACCGCCACGTCCAGCAGCGTCGATGTGCCGAAGTTGTGGACCCAGTCCAGCGCCTGGCCGTAGTTGGTCCGGATCTGTCCCGCGCCTTGCCAGATGTTGGCCGAGTCTGTGTAGTATTGCCAGTTCGGATTCTGGTTCTGCCACCGGTTGTAGCTCCACCGGAAGAACACGCGATCGCTCGACGAGATGTTGTAGTCGAACCGGTTCACGTGCGAATCGAACTTCTCCTGGTAAGGGTAACTGTACGCGTTGAAATTGCGTGATGGCTCCACATTGGGCGCCCCGACCGCGTTCGGCTTGGGCAGGTATCCGCGCATCCACGAATAGGCCGGATTGATGATCCGCGACTGCGGCACCATGTTGCCCGCAAACGGCGTCCTCACTACGTGCCCCGGCCGGGATGCGTCCGCGATCGTCGAAAGCGGATCGTAGATCTGGTATTGGTTCGCGTTGATGTTCAGCAATTGCGAGAAGTTCCCGTTCCTCATGTCCTCCGTTGGGAACTGGTAATACGACTGCCGGTATTCGCCCACCCGGAAACCCGCAAAGCCATAAAAGAAGAAAAGCTTGTCCTTGCCGTTGAAGAGCTTCGGGATGATAATCGGTCCGCCGATGGAAGCGGCATAGGAATTCTCGCGTCCCGGCTGCAATGGAGAAGTCTTGCGAATCGCATCCGCCGCCGCCTTGTCGCCCGCCGCCTCCGCCTGCGCGATCCTCGTGTAGTAGCCCTGCTTCACGAAGAGGTCCGCAGCTCGCCACTTGTACTGCTCGTGCATCTCTCGCAGTACCCCATGGAACTGGTTCGTCCCCGAGTTCGTCATCATCGTGATAGAGGCGCCGGTGGAGTGTCCGAAGCTTGCGTCGAAGCCCGACGTCTCCACTTTCACCGCCTGCACGAACTCAGGCGCCGGGTTGAAGCCCACCCCGCGTCCATTCGCGTTGTTCGATGCGCCGTCAACCGTGAATTCGTTGCCCCCCACCTTGCCGTTGATGTTCACGTTGTTCGCCGGACCACCGCTGTGCAGCCGTTGCGAATAGTCTGAAATCGAGAGGCTGGTCTGCGCGCCAGGCGCCATCCACACCAGCATCATCGGGTTGCCGCCCGGCCAGGGCAACTCTCTCACGTTCTGCCGGTCCAATACCAACCCAGCCGACGCGTTGTCTGTGTTGAGCAGCGGCGGAGCGTCGCTCACCGTCACCGAATCTGACAACGTCCCGATCTCCAGCCGGAAATCTACCTCCAGCCGCGAGCCAGCCGGCAGATCGAACGCAGGGCGCGTCGCGCCCTTGAAGCCGGCCGCGTTGACCTCCACCTTGTATGTGCCTGCCACCAGCAGCGGCGCCTCATAGTACCCCTGCTCGTTTGTCATCAGCTCCGTTGTGACATTCGTCAGCGTGTTCGTCACCTTTACTTTGGCGCCCGCCACGAATGCTGCAGCCGGATCCGAGACGTGACCGAAGATCGCTCCGCGAGGATCCCCCTGGGCGCACAAAACTGCCGCCGCGGCCACCAATGTGAAGCACAGCCGTTTCATCATTTCAATCTTCCTCCCTGGCGGGCCACCTTCCGGATTTCACGATGCGGAAATCGTTAACGGAGATACCTTGATCTCCCCGAAATGGAGCGCGCCATGATCTTATCCCGGCTGGTCTGGGAGTACAAGGAATCACACATTAAAGCGTTGGCATCTGGGCACCCGAATTGAATCGCCTCCTCTGTGCTTACCGCGCCGTATAGTCTCGATCACCTCCCCTCCTGTGCCTTCCTGACGCTGTTCTGAAGTAAACGTTGACCCAAGGAGCCGCTTCAAACTCGGCGGGTCGTGCTCAGAGGATGAGCGAACATCCGGCGCACTTCGACTTCACGGGCGTGGCTCCAATGAGGACGCCCTTCCCGATGGCAGGATCCGCTCAATCTCCCTTATTCTGGTATGCAGCTCATGTTTCCCTTTATTGCCCTGTTTCTCGTCGATCCGGCTGCTCTGATGTCCAGCCGGACTGCTGCGCCCATCGAACCACGCACTTCAACGGTCTTCCGGGGCCGCGAAAACGAGTCCGCCTTCAACCTGCACACCTACCTCGCCCACCACGGCGGCCTCTTCTACGCAGCCTGGTCCTCTGCAGCCGTCGGAGAAGAGGACCCCGACCAGCACATCGTCTACGCCACCAGCTCTGACGGCCATACATGGTCCGCTCCCCAAATCCTCGCCCCGGATCCGGACGGTCCGGCTGGTCACAAGCGTTGGATTACCCGCGGCCTCTTCGTCGAAAACAACCGCCTGCGGGCCCTCGGCGCCCTTGTCGAATCGGCCGACTACGATCAGCGCGGCCGCGGCATTGTCTGGAAGAACCTCGCCCTTCACGCCTTCACCTTCACCAACAAACATTGGCGCAGCGACGGCCCCATCGCCCTCGACGCCATGAATAACTTTCCCCCCACCAGGATCGACGGCCGCTACCTCATGCCCGCTCGGGATGCCTCCATGAAGATGTCCGTGCTGGCAGCCGCGAAGCTGGCCCCCAACGCCTGGTCCGCCACGCCGCTTTTCTCCGAGCCGCCCTTCCACCGCCTGGACGAACCAACGCTCTACGAGGCCGCCGACCGAACGTTGCACATCATCATCCGCGATGGCGCCCGCTCCGGCCGCCTGCTCCGCGTCATCTCCACTGACCGGGGCCTCACCTGGTCCCATCCCGTCCAAACCGATTTCCCCGACGCCACCAGCAAGAACTTCGTCACCCGCATCTCCACCGGCGCCTACGTCCTCATCAACAACCCCAACCCCAAGGCCCGCGACCCCCTCTCTCTGGCCCTCAGCCCCGACGGCTGGCAGTTCTCCCAACCCACTCCCGTCCGCCACGGCGCCCCCCCGCGGCGCTATGCCGGACGCGCCAAAGGCTCAGGGACTTTCCAGTACCCCCACGCGATCGAGCACAACGGCAGCCTCTGGATCATTTACTCCACCAATAAAGAAGACATCGAAATCTCAGAGATCCCCGTGTCGTCTCTCCACTGACTCTCCAGCTCCTACTTCGGCCCCTCTCCCTGCCGGTAGATCAGGAACTCCTGGTTCGGCAGAAATCCGGGGCGCGCCGCCAGCGTGTAGCCCGCCTTCGCCATCTCCGCCGTGATCTCCTCCGCCGTAAAGCGGTGCTCCCGCGCCGGCCCCATCGTTCCGCCTTTCCGGTAATCGATGATCGCCACGCGTCCCCCCGGCTTCAGTAACTTCCCCACGTTGCGGAAGTAGCCCGGCCGGTCCGCGATGTGATGATACGTGTTCACCATCAGCACGCAATCCACCGGCTCCGGCAGATTCGGCGACCTCTCCCCGCCTTCCACGGTCCGGACATTCCGCAATCCCTCCTGCTCCGCCCGCTTCTGGATGTAGTCGAGCATCGAAGGCTCGATGTCCACCGCAAATACCGCCGGCGCCGCCTTCGACCGGGCTAGCCGGATGCTGAAGTACCCCGTCCCGGCCCCGATGTCGGCCACTGCCTGCCCCGGCTTCAAATCCAGCGCCGCAATCACCTCCTCGGGCTTCTGCCACTGGTCGCGCTCCGGATTGTCGAACGCCTTTGCATAGGTGGCCGGGTCGAACCGGTGGTCCATGTGGCTGCTCTGTCCGCTCTCCTGCGCCGGAAGCGCCGCGGCCAACAGCAAAAAGAGTGAGGCCATGCGCAGAGTTCTCATATGTACCATTCTCGGCCAGAACCCTATCACTGTTCAGGGTTCCCCAACTCCACCAGTTCCATCCCCAGCGCGCCCAGCGCCACCCGCCGGTTCCACCGTCCATACCGCACCGTCACCGCCCGCGCCTCGGGCAACAGATTCCAAACCACGGCCAGGCTCTTCTCCCGGTACCAGCAGCACACCACGGGCGTCTCCTCTTCCACATAGGGCGTCAGCCCGATCTCCGGCAGAATCCGCCGCCGGAACGCCCACAACTCAGGCAACGTCTCTCCCACCTCCGCCCGCGTCACAAACCGCGCCCTTGCCGCGCCCCGATACCGCGCATCATCGTCGGAAAGGAACGTCCATCCCTCCCGCGGCCCCTCGCCCGCCGCTTCGAAAGGCACACCCAGTGCCAGGAACAGGCTGTAGGGCTTGTCCGCGCCCACATACCGGCTGGCTTCCCCCCAGTAGTGCTGGAAAGGGCCGCTCGGGCTCAGCCCGGCCACGCGCGAGTGGATCTCCGCCTGCCGCCGCATCGCCGGCCCCAGCGTCTCCCAATGCGTCGCGGGGAACGGCGTCAGCCCGCTCATGAACATCGTATTGCGCACATCGCAGATCGTCGAAATGCACAGCTTCGCCGCCATGTTCGCCGCGGAAAGCTTGTCGGCCGGAAACGCCGTCGATTCACTGTAAGCCAGCCCCGGCGCCACAAACCGCCGGTGAAACAGGCAACTGAACAGCTCGTCCGTCTTCCCCTTCACCGCATCGAACTGCCGGTCCGCAAACATCAGTTCGCCCACCCGGAACGGCACGCCGCCATAGTCCGTCAACCGGATCCCCGCCTTCTCTGACCCCAGATACATCACCATCACGCCCACCTGCATCCCATCCCGCGCACCCGCCGCCAGCCGCCGGTGGCACCCCGTCAGTTCGTCGCACTGAAACTCCACCCACGCCCGCACCGCCGGCGTCAAAGCCCGCGCCCGGATGTCCGCCGCCAGCGCCTCCCGGTTCTGCGGTCCGGCCTTCTTCTGAAACGCCGCCCAATGCTCGTCGCAGTGACACCCCCCAATCGTTCCCGGCCCGGTAGCCAGCCGGAAATCGTCGTCCAAGAACACCGTACGAAATCCCGAGCCCTTCCATTGCCCGATCGCCGCCGCGTTCTCCTCGGTCGCCGGCGCGTGCAGCGAAGTCCCCCAATGCCGCGTCCCATCCAATCTCACCCCCTGCCGCCAATGCCCCGGCGGAGTCAGCGGCGGCTCGCCGCTCTTCGCCCCCAGCGAGTCCCCCGGATGCCCCAGCGGCACATGGATCACCTCCACCCCCATGCCCGCCTTCCGAATCCGCGCCGCCCACTCCCGGATCTTCTGCGGCGTGTAATACCAGTGCCCGTAAAGAAACCCGCACAGCCAGATCGTATCCACCCCCGCCCGCCGCACCGTCTCGAGCAGTTTCGGGTTCTGCTCCAGCACCTCCGTGTTCAGGCAGACGTGATACCGCCGCGCCTTCGCGTTCGGCGCCGCGGTCAGGGCAGGGAAGCAGGAGAGGAAATTACGTCGAAGCATAGCCGTCCGACGCCCAGCATGACACAAGACGCTTCGTGGCTCCGCCGCACTCCCTCTCCCGGCAGTACTGTCCAGAATTCTGGAAGAATCGAGGATAGGGGTTTCCGCAACCGCTCCCGGACCGCATCATCGAATTGCCGCATCCACCCGGCGGGGGTTTCGGATGCGTGTGGACGCAGATCTGCTGACTGGAGGGTATGAAGCGATGAACCCGAGCCCACTTTCTCGCCGCCGCCTGCTAGGAGCCGCCGCCTTGGCGCTGCCAGGATTGCGCGCAGAGCCGCGCAAAGTCCGCATCGGCATCGTGGGAGGGCGTTTCGGCGCGACGTTCCATTGGCACCTCGATCCCGGTTGCACTGTCGAGGCGGTTTGCGACATCGATGAGAAGGCGCGCCAGCACCTGTCGCAGACTTACCGTTGCGGCACCACCTACGCCGACTTCGATTCCATGCTGCGCCACCCCGGTCTCGATGCCGTGGCCATCTTCACGCCCGCTACACTGCACGCGGCGCAGGCCGTCGCTGCCTTCAAGGCCGGCAAGCACGTCATCAGCGCAGTGCCGGTGGGCCTCACCGTCGACGAGCTCGAACAGGTCCTCCACGCCGTCAAATCCAGCGGCCTCCGCTACATGATGGCCGAAACCAGCTACTACCGCCCGGCCGTCATCCACTGCCGCGAACTCGCCGCCCAAGGCGCCTTCGGCACCATCTTCTACGCCGAAAGCGAATACCACCACGAGGGACTTCTCAAGCTCATGTACGACGCCTCCGGCAAGCCCACCTGGCGCCTCGGCCTGCCGCCCATGCTCTACCCCACCCATTGCACCGGCATGCTGGTGCCCGTAATGGGAGAGCGGCTCTCCGAGGTCACCGCCGTCGGCTGGGGCGATGGTCACGAAGCCCTCAACAACAACCCCTACAAAAACCCCTTCTGGAACGAGACCGCCTTCTTCAAAACCGCCAAAGGCCACGCCGCCCGCGTCTCCATCTGTTGGCACGTCGCCGCCGGCGAAGCCGAGCGCGGCCAGTTCCTGGGCGACCGCATGTCGTTCTTCATGGAGCGGCCCGAAGGCGCCCCCGACACCACCATTCGCATCGCCTCGAAAGGCCGCACCGAACTCGACTCCAACGGCTACCCCAAAGGCGAAATCGAGATCGCCCGCACCGCGCTCACCCCCTATCTCGAACGCTTGCCCGAACCCATGCGCGTCAAATCCGGCCACGGCGGTTCCCACACCTTCCTCACCCACGAGTTCATCAGCGCCGTCCAGGAAAACCGCAACCCCAGCGTCGATATCTACGAAGCCATCGCCTACACTCTACCTGGCATCGTCGCCCACGCCTCCGCCCTGCGCGGCGGGGCGACAATGAAGATTCGCGACTACGGCAAAGCCTCCGCCTGATCTCCCACTGGCGCGGCAAGGAGCCAACGAACCGAAATGTTTGACAGCCCGTTGGACAGGCTCTTCTTCATCGCCTATTTGGCTGCCACCCTTCTGCTCGGGCTCTGGGTGGCCCGCCGCGGTTCCTCCTCCTCGCGCGATTACTTCCTGGCCGGCGAGCGCCTCCCCTGGTACGCCATCGGCGGTTCTATCATCGCCGCCAACATCAGCACCGAACATTTCATCGGCATGGTCGGCGCCGCTTATGCTGCCGGCTTCGTCGTCGCCCAATGGGAGTGGGGCAACTGGTTCACTTTCTCCGCGCTCATTTGGATCTTCCTCCCCTACTACCTCCGCGGCGGCATCTACACCATGCCGGAGTTCCTCGAACGCCGCTTCAACAAAACCTGCCGCTATATCTTCGCGCTTGCCTCCCTCGTGCTCTGGATCGTCGCCCAGATGGCCGTCGTGCTCCTCGCCGGCGCCAAGGCCATGGACGGCATGTTCGGCGTCCCACCGCTGTTCACCATCCTTGGTCTGGCCCTCCTCGCAGGCAGCTACACCATATACGGCGGCCTCATCTCCGTCGCCTGGACAGACTTCCTCCAGTTCATCGTCCTCATGGTCGGTGGCCTCGTCGTCGCCGCCATCGGACTCACCCGCGCCGGCGGCCTGGGTGCGCTCATGGCCGCCGCTCCCGAGAAGTTCCACATCTTCTTCCCGGCCAACCATCCGGACTACCCCTGGTTCGGCGTCTTCACACTCTTCCTCTCCATCGGCATCTGGTACAACTGCACAAACCAATTCATCGTCCAGCGCTGCCTCGGCGCCCGCTCGGAGTGGGATGCGCGCATGGGCGTGCTCTTCGCCGGCTACATGAAGATCCTGCTCCCGTTTCTCGTCGTGCTGCCGGGCATCGTCGCCTTCCAGCTCTTTCCCGGCCTCTCCGATCCCGATCAGGCGTACCCGGTGCTCGTCAAACACCTGGTGCCCGCCGGCCTCGGCGGCATCGTCATGGCCGGCATCGCCAGCGCCCTGCTCTCGCACCTCAGCTCTGTCCTCAACTCCTCCAGCACCGTCTTCACCATGGACCTCTACCGGCCCCTCGCCCGCCGTGCGGTCAGCGACGATCACCTGGTGCGGGTGGGCCGCTGGAGCGCCTTCGTCATTCTCGTCATCGCCACTGCGCTCGCCCTCTACATGAGCCGCGGCCGGCACAGCGTCTTCCTCCTCATCCAGAACGTCGGCGCCTGGGTCGCCGCCCCCATCTCCGTCATCTTCCTGCTCGGCGCCCTTTGGAAGCGAGCCACCGCCCAGGCCGCCACAGCCATTCTCGTCTTCGGTTTCCCCTACACCGCCCTCGTCGAGTACGTACTGTTCAAGCGCGTATCTTGGCTCATGCCTTACGACAACTGGCTCAACCGCACCTTCGCCGTCTGGGCCACCTGCCTCATCGCCATGGTGGTTCTCTCTTACCTCACTCCGAAACCGGCGGCAGAGAAGATTGCCGGCACCACCTGGTCTCCGGCCTTCCTGCGGCTGCCCGAGGCTGAACGCCATCTGGCGCGCGGCGCGCGCAGTCTCGTGTTCTGGTGGGTTCTCCTGGTAGTGGTGGTGGCTGTGCTGTACATCTATCTGGGCTGGTTCCAACTGCACGCCGGCGGTCCCATTGCTTCCGGCTCAAGTGTCGGATTTCGATAAGGAGGCGCAGAACGCAAATGCCCGCATCGACAACTGTCCCGGCTGTGGAACGCGCCATCGAAATCCTCGAGGCGCTCGATTCCAGTGCCCGCGGCCTCACCATCTCTCAACTCAGCCTGAAGCTCGCCATCCCGCGCTCCACCGCCCACATCCTCATCGCCACCCTCGAGCGCGCCGGCTACGTCGTGCGCCAATCCGGACAGAAGACCTACCAGCTCGGAATGCGCGTCTACCACCTCGGCCGCGAGATGCTGCGCAATCTCGATCTGCCCCAGGTCGCCCTCGAGCCCATGCAGTGGCTCAGCGCCAACGCCCGCCTCACCTGCCATCTGGCGGTCATCGAAAACGGCCAGGCCGTCTACGTCCAGAAGGTGGAAGGCCCCGGCTACATCCGCTTCGACACCCGCGTCGGCAAACGGACCAACCTCCACTGCACATCGGTGGGCAAGGTGCTGCTGGCCTTCGGCTCCGCCAGCCAGCGCAAGAAGTTCCTCGACATCACCACCTTCGCCCGCTACACCCGCAAAACCATCGTCACCGCTCAGGATCTCAAGGCCGAACTCGACCGCGTGAAAGTGCGCGGCTTCGCTCTGGACGACGAAGAAGAAGAGCTGGAGGTGCGCTGCGTCGCCGTGCCCGTTTACTCCCCCAGCGGGGATCTGCTGGCTGCGCTCAGCGTCACCGGAACCCTCGGCCAACTCTCCGACGGCGCGCTGCCGCGCATGGTCCAACTGCTGCAGCGCGCCGCCGCCCGCATCTGCAACCACACCGGCGCCCGCGCCGCCGAAGAGCCCTCCGACTCGCCCGAAGGAATCGAAGAGTCCGAAAGAATCGAAGAAAACGATGCATCAGCCTGAGCCCTTGCTGGCCGGAACCGGCCGCTGCGACATCACGCCCGCTCCCGGAACACCCCAAGGCGGCTGGGGCGCGCAGACCCACCAGCGCGGCGACCGCGCCGATATGCCTTTCCACGCCACCGCGCTCGCTCTCCGCCAGGGCGGCCAATCCGCGGTGATCGTCGAACTCGACGCCATCGGCTTCGACGCGCCTTATACCGCGCGCCTCATCCAAGCCGTCGCGGAACTCACCCGCCTCAGCCCCTCCTCCATTCGCATCTCCTGCTCCCACACCCACTCGGGCCCCAACACCTTCCGCCTCGCCAACATCTCCGAAGGCCGCGACATGGCTGAAAGCTATCTCGACGCCCTGCCTCAGCGCATCGCCGGCGCCGCCTGGCAGGCGCTCTCCTCCCTCCAACCCGTGCGCGTCGCCGCCGGCGACGGCCACTGCCGCATCAATCGCAAACGCCGCGTCCGCGTCGACGGCCGCACCGTTGTGGGTTGCGATCCCGGCGCCCCCGCCGATCACTCCCTCCGCGTCGTTCGCTTCGACTCGCTCGACGGCCGCACCGTCGCCACTCTGCTCAACTACGCTTGCCACGGCACCACCATCGCCTGGCAGAGCCGCAGCTTCACCCCTGACTTCCCCGGCCCTGCCCGCGCCGTCGTCGAACAGCACCTCGGCGGCCGCTGCCTCTTCCTCCAGGGCGCCGCCGCCGACCTCGGTCCGCGCGAAGGCTTCTCCGGCGACCTCGCCCTCTACCGCCGCCTCGGCACCGAACTCGGCCTCGCCGCCGCCCACACCGCCATCGCCCTCGAAACCCTCCCGCGCCGGCCCATGCTCACCGGTGTCATCCGTAGCGGCGCCGACATCGCTCTCTACGATCTCCTCCCCGTCGAACCCACCCCGCCGCTGCTCCGCGTCGTCGCGCGCGACGTCGAACTGCCCATCAGGCAACTCCCGCCCGTGGCTGAAATCGAAGCCGAACTCGCCCGCCTGCGCGCCAACGTCGCCCGCCTGCGCTCTCAGGGCAATGCCGAGGAACTCAGCCTCGCCAACGCGCTCGCCACCCAGTGCGGCTGGCGCGCCGCCAACGCCCGCGCCTACGGTGGCCGCGCCACCGCCCCCTGGCCCCTGCAGGCGATCGCCATCGGTCCGGTGATCCTGCTCAGCGTCGCCGGCGAACCCTTCTCCAGCCTCGGCCAGGAGATCGCCGCCCAATCTCCTTTCCCCTTTACCCTGTTTTCCGGTTACTCCAACGGCGGGTTCGGCTACATTCCGGACCTCGCCGCCTACACCGAAGGCGGCTACGAAATCGAAGCCACCCCCTTCGCTCCCGAGGCCGGCGAGCGGCTTTGCCGCGAAGCCCTGGCCCTGCTCAAAGAACTCGCTCAAGAGGTGCTCGCATGAAAATCACTGCCGTCAAAACCCTCGTCGTCAACGCCCGCATGAGGAATTGGATCTTCGTCAAAGTCGAAACCGATCAGGCCGGCCTCTACGGCTGGGGTGAAGCCACGCTCGAATGGAAGACCAAGGGCGTCGTCGGCGCCATCGAAGACCTTGCCGTCCTCCTCATCGGCCAGGACCCGCGCCGCGTCGAGCATCTCTGGCAGGTCATGCACCGCCAGTACTTCTGGCGCGGCGGCATCACCAACTACACCGCCATGAGCGGCATCGATCAGGCCCTCTGGGACATCAAGGGCAAGGAGGTCTCCAAGCCCGTCTGCGAACTCCTTGGCGGCCCCGTCCGCGATACGCTGCGCTTCTACGATCACCTCGGCGGCGGAACGCTCGAAAACATGTACAAGTCGGTCGAGCCCGAAGAGTTCGCCCAGCGCATTCTGATGAGCGTCGAAAACGGCTTCACCGCCGTCAAAGCCATGCCCATCCCTGTTTCCGAACTCATCGAAAGCCCAGCCACGCTCAAGCGCGCCGCCCGCTGCGTCGAGGCCATGCGCAACGCCGTCGGCGACTCCGTCGACATCATGCTCGACCTCCACGCCCGCTGCACCCCCGCCGCCGCCATCCAGTTCGGCCGCATGCTCGCCGACTACAACCTCTACTGGTACGAAGAACCCTGCTGGCCCGAACACGTCGACGCCCTAGTCGAGGTCGCCCGCGCCCTCCCGTTCCCCATCGCCACCGGCGAACGCCTCGTCGGCCGCTGGGAGTTCCGCGAGCTCTTCGAGAAACGTGCCGTCTCCATCGTCCAGCCCGACGTCTCCCACTGCGGCGGCATCAGCGAAGCGCGCCGTATCGCCGCGATGGCCGAAACGTACCTCATGTCCGTCGCCTGCCATAATCCGCAAGGCCCCGTCAGCACCGCCGCCTCCACGCATGTCGGCTTCGCCACCCCCAACTACCTCATCCAGGAGATGGTCCGCGCCGACGTGCCCTGGCGCAACGACGTCGTCGATGAGCCCATCCCCCTCAACGCCGGTCAATGCAGCGCCCCCACCCGGCCCGGCCTCGGCATCGAGATCAACGAGGACGAAGCGCTCAAACACCCCTTCCAGCCCGAAGTTCTCATGTCATACAACCACCGCGACGGCTCCGTCGCCGATTGGTAGGAGGCCTCTCATGCCAGGCAAGCTCGCAGACAAAACCGCCCTCATCACCGGCGCCTCGCGCGGCATCGGCCGCGCCATCGCCGTCGAGTATGCGCGCGAAGGCGCCGATGTCGTCATCAACTACGCGCGCCATCGCGAGGAAGCCGAAGAGGCCGCCGAAGAAGTGCGCGCCGCCGGACGCCGCGCCATCATCGTCCAGGCCGACATGGGCGATCGCGCCGCGGTCGAAGCCCTCTTCACCGCTACGCTCGCCGAGTTCGGCCGCCTCGACATCGCCGTCGCCAACGCCGCCTACAGCGTCCGCAAGCCCCTGCTCGATCTCACCGTCGAAGATGTCGAGCGCACCTGGGCCGTCTCGCTCTGGGGCGTCTTCCACACCTGCCAGTTGGCGGCCCACCACATGGCCGCTTCGGGTGGCGGCGCCATCCTCGCCGTCTCCTCCGTCCACTCCTTCCGGCCCTATCCCGCCGCTTCGGCATACAACGGCGCCAAGGCCGCTATCAACCACATGGCCGCCACCTGGGCCGTCGAGCTGGCCGGTCAGCGCATCCGGGTCAACGTCCTCGAACCCGGCTGGACCGACACGCCCGGCGAGCGCGTCTTCTACTCAGAATCGGAACTGCGCGAGCAGGGCAGCCATCTCCTGCTGGGCAGGCTGGCGCGGGCTGAGGAAGTAGCCCGCGCCGCCGTCTTCCTCGCCTCCGAAGATTCCTCCTATGTCACCGGCTCCGTCCTGCGCGTGGATGGCGGATACTCACTCCATCACTGAGCCGCCGCGGCCCGCAGCGTGAACTCGATGAGTTGCTCCCCCGGCCGCACAAACTGCTTTGCATCCGGCTTCAGTTGAAGCTCCACGCTCAGTGCTGCCACGGCCCTCGATAGCTCGCGTTCCGGCGCTTGCCGGTATGGGTTATAAGGCCGCACCGGCCAGCGCAGCCGCGCGCCCGGAGGCAGCCGCAGCGTCCACCCGTTGTGCACCACAGCGCCGCCCAACTGTCCTTCGCCCCAATCGATCGGCGCTTCCGAAACCACCGCGCTCAGCCCCGTACCCGTCTTGATCTCCTGGCCCGGTACCAACACCAGTTGCAACGCGATCCGCGCCTCGTCCGGCGCCGGCCCGCGGCCCGTGATGGTGAACCGCAGCCGCGCTTCCTCCCGCGTGGGCGCGGCCACGAACAGCTCGGCAAAGTAACGGTTCATCGCCACCCACAGCCGGTCGCCCGTTTCGCTCATCTCCAGCCGCGCATCCAGGGGCATCGATGTCACACTCCCCCCAATCCGCTCCTGGAACGTCGCCAGCTCCGGCTGGTTCCGCGAATTGCCGCCACTCACAATCAAACCCTTCTCGCGGTGAAACACCGCCACGCTCGCCTGCCGGTCCAGAAACCATTGCGTCGTCGCCGGCGCCTGCCCGAAGAGCCCCGAAAGCGCAACGCTCCACGGAGCGCCGTGTCGCACGCCCGCCGGCCCCGGCAGCCGGAACACCCCGGCACTCTCCTGTGGAATCGCCGCCGTTTCGCCCTCGTGAAAATACAGCAGATTCTGCGCCACGCGCCCCAGTTGCTCCGGATCCAGCGGCCTTGCCTGATAGCGTTCCATCAAATACGCCGCCAGGCGTCGCCCCTCCGCCGTGCGTGAGAATCCGAAGTTGCCGTAGAGCCAAGCCTCCCAGTGCCGGTTGCGGTCGTTGAACAACTCCACCGGCTCTCCGCTCGGCCACGTGAACCCCAGATGAAATCGCGTCGCCCGCCGCAGCGCTTCCACCGCCGCTGCGTCGCCCGAGTGCTCCGCATACAGCGCCACCGCGCTCAGCGTCAGCAGATTGTATCCGCTCGTGGGCGCATCCGGCCGCAGTTCGCCCCAGAATCCATCCGCGTTCTGCTCCACCGCGAAACGGTGCAGCACCGCGCTGCCGGTATTCGTCCAATCCTCTCTTCCGAACAGCCGCCCAGCCAAAAACACGTTCGCCCCCCATTGTGCGTAGTGGTTCGTCGAAGTGCCCAGATACGGCGACGTATAACGCGGAAACGCCCGCCACGCCTCCACGCGCGGCGCCACCAACTCCACGTTCCTCTCCAACGCCCGCCGCCAGCGTGCCGCGCGCTCCGCGCCCAGCCGCGGCTGCAGCAGCCGGTAAGCGTCCAGCCACATTGTCGTGTCCCAGTAGGAGTCCAGCCGGTCCATGTAGGCGCCCCGTTCGTCCTCCTCCGCCAGCAGGTCCCCAATGCGCAACGCTAGCGCCAGAACCTCTGGCTTCCCAAAATCCGGATTGTCCGGACGCTTCAGCGTGTACAACACGGCCGGCACGAGAATCGCGTGAGGAAAGTGCCGCAGCCCCGGCCTCTGCTCCAACTCGCGCAGCGTCCCACCGCCCGGCCCGGTCAACGCCGCCTCAATCCTTCCGCGGCCCGCCCGCAGCGTCTCCAGATACTCCACCGCCGCCGGCCTCTGTGCCAAACACCCCGCCGCACCCGCCAACCATAGCAAAACAATCCCTTTCATGCCGCCGTCAGAGTAGCCGAGCCTTCGCCGCCGTGTCAATGAAACTGCGGCCCCACCTTCACCCCGTCCGCCAAATTTGTCCAGGATACTGGAGGTTCGGAGTGTTTCGATTGAGCAGCAATCGCGCAGGCCGCACAATTGCCACAGTTGAAACCTGCTTTGAGGATGGTGATTTGATGGTTCTCCGTTTGATTGGTTTGGCATTTCTTTGCGCGTGCCTGAGCGCGCAAAGCATTACGGGCGTGCTCGTCGGCACGGTCTCTGACTCCAGCGGCGCTGCCGTCGCCGGCACGAAGGTCAAGATCACCAACGAAGCCACGGGTGCAGCCCTCACCGTCACCTCCAATGAAAGCGGCGACTACGTCGCGCCGAACCTTGCCGCCGGCACTTACAGCATCAGCACCGCCCATCCCGGCTTCAAGAAGACCGAACTCGCCGGCATTCGGCTCATGCTGAGTCAGACCATCCGTACCGACATCCGCCTCGATCCCGGAGCCGTCGACCAGACCATTACCGTCGAAGCTTCCGTGCCGGTCATCCAATCTGAAACCTCCTCCGTGGCCACCAACGTCGACACCCACGCCGTGGCCTCGCTCCCCCTCAACGGCCGCACGCTCGACCGCCTCATCCTCATCGCCCCCGGCAACACTTCGGACTGGTCCTCCAATCCCAAGCTCGGCGGCGCCACCCACTGGGGCGGCAGCTTCTTCACCATCGACGGTGTCGCCTACAACGACCAGGGCAACGGCGGCGCGGCTTACTCGCTTCGCAACGCCATCACCACCACGCCTTCCATCGACACCATCCAGGAGTTCAAGATCGAGAGCAACGGCGCCAAGGCCGAACAGGAAGGCGCCGCGGCCATCTCCATCATCACCAAGAGCGGCGGCAATTCCCTACACGGCGCGCTCTTTGAGTTCAATCGCAACCGCGAGTTCGCCGCCAACGAATACTTCTCCAACGCCGCCGGCCTCACGCTGGCTCCCTACAACCGCAACGAATTCGGCGCCAGCGCCGGCGGCCGCATCATCAAGAACAAAACCTTCTTCTTCGGCTCCTACGAAGGCCTCCGCGAACGCACCTCGCGCGTCCGTAGTTGGGCCTACGCCACCGAAGCCATGCGCGGCGGCGACTTCTCCAAGATGACGACGGTCATCAAGGACCCCCTTACCTCCGTCGCCTTCCCCGGCAACATCATCCCTACTGCCCGCCTCGATTCGCGCGCCCTCAAGATTCAGTCCTTCGTGCCGCTCCCCAACGGCCCCGGCACCCGCGCCGACGGCACCGGCGTTAACTATACCGGCAACGTCCCCACCCGCGTGAATATCAACCGCTACTCCGCCCGCCTCGACGACCACCTCAACGAGCGCAACACCTTCAACGTGATCCTCTCGTACTCCAAGGGCGACCCCTACTTCGTCTCCAACAGCGGCCCCGCCGAGTTCGGCAACTACTCCAACGCCGGCTACACCACCAAATCGGGCAGCCTCACCTACACCCGCGTTCTTGGTACCAGCATGACCAACGAGGCGCGCGCCTCCTACTTCACCCACGGGTCCATCCGGATGGGCCAGAATACGGATTTCGATCCCCGCTCCATCTTCCCCACTCTCTACGGCCCCCTGCCCGTGGGCGGCCTGCCTACCGTCTCCATTACCGGCTACTCCACCGTGCAGGATCTCGGCGGTGCTGACCGGGCGCCCCAGATCACTACCCAACTTACCGACAACTTCACCTGGATCCGCGGCGCTCACACCGTCAAGGCCGGCGTCGATATCGGCCTCTCCCGTTTCTCCACCAATCCGGCCGCCCGCGGCGCCCAACTCGGCACCTTCAGCTTCAACGGCCGCTACAGTGCCAACGCCTACTCAGACTTCCTCCTCGGCTACCCCATCACCACCGTCCGCGGCACCCCCACTCTGGTGAATCTGCTCTCGCAGAACCGCTACTCCGCCTACGTTCAGGACGATTGGCGCGCCACCTCCCGCCTCACCTTCAACATCGGCATCCGCTACATGATCCAGACCGCTCCCCAGGAGCGCGACGGCTCCATGACCAACTTCGATCTCGCCAGCGGCCAGTTCGTCGTCCGCACCGTCAGCGGCCAACTGCCGCGCCTGGCCATTCCGCGCCTTCTCAACGCCTACCCCTACGTCACCAGCGAAAGCCTCGGCTGGGGTTCCGATGTCGTCCTCAGCGACCGCAACAATTTCGCCCCGCGCTTCGGTTTCGCCTTCCGGCCGGCGGCCTCCAACAAGACCGTTCTCCGCGGCAGCTACGGCATCTTCTACAACCAGATCCCCTTCTATCAGGGACCGCTGCTCATCTCGCAGTCCAACATCCCCTTCTCGCTCCGCGAGACCTATGAGAACGGCGCCACCCGGCCCGTCTTCTCTCTTGCCGACCCCTTCCCCGGCAATGGCACCATCACCGCCAATCCCACCCTCTACGGCATGAACCGCCAGATGCGCAACACCTACGCCCAGCAGTGGAACCTCACCGTCGAACACGAAGTCACCTCCGGCCTCGGCCTCCGCGCCACCTACATCGGCAACAAAGCCGTCCGCGTCATGCAGAACGGCTGGGAGAAGAACCTGCCCTACACCCAGACCGCCGGCACCATTCAGAGCCAGCGCCCCTACCAGCCGTGGGCCTCCATCTCCTACCTCGACTTTAACGGCAACTCCAATACCCATCAGATGCAGATCGAGGCCACCCAGCGCATGAGGTCCGGCCTCTTCTTCCAGGCCTCCTACACCTGGAACAAGACCCTCGATGACGTGAACCTCTCCGGCACCCCGCAGAACCCCTACGACGCCAAATCGGAACGCAGCTACGGCGAGGGCATCCGCTCTCATGTCGCCTATGCCTCGGCCACCTACGACCTGCCCTTCGGCCCCGGCCGCACCTGGCTCAACAACCGCGGCTTCACCGGCCTCCTGCTTGGCGGCTGGCGCGCCGGCGCCATCGTTCAACTCCGCTCCGGCGTCCCGTTCTCCGTCAACTTCTCGCCCACTCTCGCGGGCTGGTACGCCAACCGCCCCGACGTCGTCGCCGGCGCCCCGTTCTATCCCTCCAACCAGAGCATCGACAACTGGTTCAACGCCTCGGCCTTCTCCGTGCCCGCGTCGTTCACCTTCGGCAACAGCGCCCGCAACCTTCTCTTTGGCCCCGGCCAGGCAGTCATCGATCTCAGCGCCGTCAAGGTCACTCCCATCGGCGAACGCTTCAAAACCGAACTCCGCGGCGAGTTCTTCAACGCCCCCAACCACCCCACGTTCTCCACCCCGAGTGCCAACATCTCCACGCCGTCCACCGTCGGCCGCATCTCGGCCACTTTGGGCGATCCGCGCATCATTCAGTTCGGATTGAAGCTCTTGTTCTGACACGGGTACGCCCGGGTCACTGGCCTGCCGCTGTTGACGCTCTGCGGCGGCAGGCATCAGAATCAACCAATAAAGAGGAATCGACCACGATGGATCGAAATCAGACTTCCGCCCCGACCGCCGACGCCGAACTTCTCGAACGCATCGAGACAACGCTCTATACGGCAGTCGTCGCGGACTCGCTGGACCAATTGGGCTACCACGATTGCGCCATGAGCGAGCGGCTGCGCCCCACCACCCCGCGCCACTGCTTCGCCGGCTGGGCGCGCACCATCTCCTGCCGCGATCTCCACTACGACATGCCCGATCCCTACGCCAAGGAGATCGAGGCCGTCGATAGCCTCCTGCCCGGCGAGATCGCCGTCGTCTCCACCGGCCAGTCCAGCCGCAACGCCCCCTGGGGCGAACTCCTCTCCACCGCCGCCAACGCCCGCGGAGCCCGCGGCGCCGTCGTCGACGGCCTCGTCCGCGACGTCAAGAAGATCGAGGAACTCGGCTTCGGCGTCTTCGCCGCCGGCATCAAACCCGTCGACTCCCGCGGCCGCGGTGTCGTCGTCGAATACAACGTCCCCATCGAATGCGGCGGCATCATGGTCCATCCCGGAGACCTCGTCTTCGCCGACTACGACGGCGTCGTCGTCATCCCCAAGGACATCGTCGAGGAAACCATTCGCCTCGCCACCGACAAGGTCGCCCGCGAAAACAACAGCCGCGCCGACCTCGCCAACGGAGCCTACCTCCGCGACGTCTTCCAGAAATACGGCGTTCTCTAGCCGCCCCCAGCGCGCCTCCAGCGACTGTATTCCGGCGGGCCCTCACCGATTCGCGGTGCCGCCCCCAAAGCGCTCTTGCAAGACCAGGCCTGGCAGCTTGTCGTCTGCCTCAGCGCGACGTTTCCCTCGCAGCGGCACAGGAAGCGATCAAGCGCATCAGCGCCCCCAGATCGGAGTTCTCGATCAGGTATCTCCCCAACCCGCCCTCCCTTGGAATCAGAGAAAACCGCACGCGGAGCCTGCCGCAGGGCTCTCCAACCTCGTCCGTGAACTGAGTGTCGATCGCCAGATGCGCCGGCATGTCATCTCTTCGCGGCTCTGCCCTACCTCCCACCGCCCCCGCCGGCTGTGTCCACCAGCCTGAGCCCTCGAACCGGTAGCCGGCGGCAGCGTCCGGAGCACTCATGGCCGGCCAGAGTTCCGCATGCAAATCCGCCCACGTTCTGCCGTCGAGCATCGATCTCAGGGAACTCTTCCCCTTCGGTCCCAGGCTCTCCTCCGCCAGCCTCTGGTCATTCCGCGCTCAGGCACTGACGAACTGGCTCAGAGCATCTCGCGGCGCGGTCATCCCATCGCACGCAAACACCCTGCCCGCCGGGCCTGCCGTGGACACAGAGTCGGTCAATCCCAGAGAGATCGCCGCCGCCCAAGCGAGACTCGGGTGAATGTGGGCCAATCTGGGATCGGCGGCCATCCTGCGCAGGCGCGGATACGCATCCTGCCGCCGCATCTCCGCGTAAGCCAGCACCACCCAACTGGCGTTCGTGAAGAACTCCGAATCCGCGCCGCGCCGTTCCATCGAATCGAGCGCCAGTTCGATCTCGCCCAGCGCCGGCGGCCCCATCTCCACCAGGGCTCGCACCACCGGGCGGTAGCGTCTGTCGATCGAGCACGGGTCCAACCCCATCTGATCCTCCAGGGTCGGGTGTGCCAGCACGCCCACCAGTTCCCGCGCCGACCGCCCGCCGCCCTGTCCCAATGCAGTCTCCGCCGGCAGAAATCCGGAAATCGCCAAGACCATGCCGAGTGTTCTGCGCATTGCTGTTTGCCCAACTCTACCAGAGCCGCACAGGAGGAGCGATGGAACACCGCCGGAGAGTGTCTCCGTCATGTGACTGCCGGCAAACCAGGCAATCAACCCAAAGGAACC
>JACQZS010000051.1 GCA_016213725.1 Acidobacteriota bacterium
CGGGCACGATCTACAAGTACGAGGTCAAGGGCCGTCAAGAGGGCTACGTCGTCAACAAGGCCGATCCCTATGCCTTCGCCGCCGAACGCCGGCCCGATACGGCCTCGATTGTGCACGACCTCGGCCACTATGGGTGGGGCGACGGCGAGTGGCTGGCCACCCGTCGGACCCGCCAGGATCTGGCAGCGCCCATCGCGGTTTACGAGGTCCATCTTGGCTCGTGGCGTCGCCGACCCGATGGGAGCTTCCTCAGCTATACCGAACTGGCCGACACCCTGATCCCGTATGTGCGGGATCTGGGCTACACGCACATCGAGCTCCTCCCAATCGCCGAGCACCCCTACGATGGCTCGTGGGGCTACCAGGTGACGGTCTACTTCGCCCCAACCGCGCGATTCGGCGGGCCGGATGAGTTCCGGGCCTTCGTCGATCGCTGCCATCAGGCCGGGATCGGTGTCATCGTCGATTGGGTCCCGGCGCACTTCCCGAAAGACGAGCACGGCCTGCGCTTTTTTGACGGCACGCACTTGTATGAGCACGCCGATCCACGGCAGGGCGAACACCGCGACTGGGGCACGCTGATCTTCAACTTCGGCCGCAATGAGGTGCGCAACTTCCTCATCTCCAACGCCCTGTTCTGGCTGAAGGAGTACCACATCGACGGCCTGCGGGTGGATGCCGTGGCGTCCATGCTCTACCTGGACTACTCGCGGGAAGCCGGCGACTGGATCCCCAATAAATACGGCGGCAACGAGAACCTGGAGGCCATCGACTTCATCCGCAAGTTCAACGAGGAAGCCCACAGGGTTCCGGGCGCGATCACCGTCGCCGAGGAGTCCACCTCCTTCGCCGGGGTCTCCCACCCGGTTTACTCCGGCGGCCTCGGCTTCACCATGAAGTGGAACATGGGCTGGATGCACGACATGTTCGCCTACTTCAAGGCGGACCCGGTCTTCCGCAAGTTCAACCACCACCGCATCACCTTCAGCCTGCTGTACGCCTTCACCGAGAACTTCATGCTGCCGATCTCGCATGACGAGGTGGTGCACGGCAAGTCCTCGCTGATCGGAAAGATGCCGGGCGACGAGTGGCAACGCTTCGCCAATGTCCGCGCCTTCCTCGGCTACATGTACGGCCACCCCGGGAAGAAGCTGCTGTTCATGGGCAGCGAACTGGGCCAGTACGAGGAATGGAACTGGCAGGGCCAGATCCGCTGGGACCTGCAGCAATATCCGCTGCACCACGGCCTGCAGGAGTTCGTCCGCGAACTCAACTACCTCTACGTCGCCGAACCGAGCCTGCACGAAGTGGACGCCCACTGGCGCGGCTTCGAATGGATCGACTTCCAGGACATCGACGCAAGCGTCATCAGCTTTGTCCGCCGCGCGAAGAACGCGTCGGACTTCCTCGTTTTCGTCTGCAACTTCACTCCGCTGCCGCGTCACCCGTACAACGTGGGTGTGCCCGAACCCGGCGCCTACCAGGAGATCCTCAACAGCGATTGGGATCACTTCGGCGGCAGCGGCGTCAGCAATCCCGGCCTGCTCCGCTCCTGCCAGGGCGAGATGCAGGGCCGGCATCACTTCATCACTCTCACCCTCCCGCCGATGGGCATCTGCGCCTTCCGCCGGGTATCCGAATAATCGACTATGGGCGATCCGCTCTTTCTCTCTCTCTGGCTGCGCGGCTATTCCACCATGGCGCTGCCGCTCTATCTCAAGAAGGCACTGGGCGTCTTTCCGAATTCCAAGTTGATGCCCGGCGGCATCCTGCGCGTGTTCGCGCTGAGCTTCCACGAAGCGCCTCAACTGGAAGAGTTCATCGACGGCCCGCCGGATGGCTCCGCCATCGCCAGCCGCGCGCAGGAGTTCCTGCACGACGATTGCGCCTTCCAGGTGGAAACGCGATGGGACCTCTACCAGTGGACCGGCGAGTGGGAATTGAAGCCGTCCAAGGTGCTCATCGAGGTGTACGGCCCCGAATTCGATTCGCCCCGCGCCGAGCACGTCCGCATCGACTTCGGCCCGGACCGCCTGTTTCTACCGCAGGAACAGAGCGACCACCTGCGCCCCGTGCAGTCCAACATCCGCAGCCTGCTGCATTGCGCGCAGGACCTGGAAGAGGAACTCTCCGCCGAGCGCCGCCTCCTGTGGTCGGAAGAGGAAGAGGATTTTTCCGAACGCCTGCGGGCGACGCTAGACTGACGCGCCCCGCGCCATCGGCGCCAGGCTGTGCATCGCTTCCTGCAGCTCCGCCGGCATGTACGGCTTCAGGATGGAACTGACGCGGCTGCGCTGTTCCGCCGGCAACACGTCGCTGCTAAACGGGGTGCCGCTCGAGATCAGCACCTTCAGCCGGGCGTCGGCAGCCAGCAGTAGAGGCAGCAGCTGGGCGCCGGGCATATCCGGCAGATTCAAATCCAGCACGACAACGTGAAAGGGACAGGGGCTCTGGCGGCATTTAGTGAGTGCATCCTGGGCGGTTTCGGCAACGTCGACCGCATAGCCGCCGCGCTCAAGGTACTTCCTGAGCAAGGCGAGCAGCGGCTTTTCGTCGTCCACCAGGAGTAGCGAGAGATTCCCCATGGGTTTCCTCTGAACATACCATGGCATTAGGAGAGACAACATGCAACGAGCGCTTTCCGTCATTCTGGCGGCATCCCTGGTCCAAGCGGCGGATCTGCCCGTCACGCGGGTCATCGTCTACAAGAACGGGGTCGCGTACTATGAACGCTCAGGCGAGGTAAAGCCGGGCGAGTCCGGGCGGCTCGATTTCAAAGCCGCCGAGATGGACGACGTGCTGAAGTCCCTGGTGGTGGACGCCCCCGGCGGAGTGGCCCGCATCCGCTATGAACTCAGCGAGCCGCTGCAGAAGAAGCTGGCGGACCAGGGCATCCAGATTGGCGCGCAGCAGCCGCTGTCGGTGCTGCTGGATCAATGGCGCGGCGCGCGCATCGAGCTGAAGTACCGCGGGGAGGCCGTCTCCGGCTCGGTCATCAGCGGCCGCCTCACGGCGGCCTCGCAGCAGCAGCCGCAGAAGCAGGAACTCACCATCCTGGCCGACAACGGCGAACTCCGCATCCTGGATCTTGACGCCGCCGCCGGAATCCGGCTGGCCGATCCGCGCCTGCAGCAACAGCTGAACGACGCCCTGCTGGCGATGGTGCAATCGCGCTCCCGCGACAAGCGCGCCGTCTTCGTGGATCCCGTCGGCTCCGCCGCCCAGCGGCTCATCGCGCGCTACCTGGCGCCGGCGCCGGTCTGGAAAACCAGCTACCGCCTGGTGCTGCCGGACGCGGGTGAGGCCACGCTGGAGGGCTGGGCCATCGTCGACAACGCCACGGGCGAGGACTGGTCCAACGTCGATCTCACCGTGGTGAGCGGCAAGCCCGTCTCCTTTATCAGCCGGCTCTACGACGCGCGCTACATCCAGCGCCGCGAGGCATCCCTGCCCGACGAGATGGCCCTGGCCCCCACGCTCTATGATGGTGCGATGCGGAAGGATGCGCTGCAGGCTGCCCGCGGCAACGCCAGCGCCGTGGGCGGTGTGCGGCAGCTCCGGGCCGCCAATGAGGCAAACATGATGAATGCCCCGGCTGCCGCGCCGCCTGCGCCGATGATGCTAAGCACCGTCGAGCCCGCCACCGAAGCGCGCGAAGCCGGCGAGCTCTTCGAATACCACTTCGCCCGGCCGGTGAATGCGCGCAAGGACGAATCGCTTCTGCTTCCCTTCGTGCAGCAGAAGGTGGGCGCCCGCAAACTGCTCATCTACTCGGATCGCAGCCAGCCCAATCCGCGCAATGCGGCGGAACTGACGAACACCACGGGCAAGACGCTGGACGGCGGCCCCATCACCGTCTATCACTCCGCCGGCTACTCCGGCGAAGCGCTGGTGGAGACGCTGAAGGCCGGCGACAAGCGGCTGATCAGCTACGCGGTGGACCAGGCCACGCGCGTCACCACCAACTTCGAATCCGGCAGCGACACCATCCGCAGCCTCAAGGCCAACCGCGGCCTCGTTACCACGCGCACGGCGGTGGAAACCACCACCACCTACACCATCGACAACGCCGATGCCAAGGAGAAGACCCTGGTCATCGAGCACCCCGTGGACAAGTCTCAAAAACTGCTGCGCCCCAAGGCCGACGAGACTACGCCGAACGCCTACCGCTTCGCGGTGAAGCTGACGCCGCGCTCGTCGCAGAAGCTGGCCGTGGTGGAAGAGCGCGAGGTGGAGGAGAGCATCACGATCAGCTCGCTGACGCCGGACGTCCTGCTCACCTACACGCAGAGCAAGAGCCTGCCGGCGGCCGCGCGGCCGCAACTGGAGAACATCCTGGCCAAGAAG
>JACQZS010000058.1 GCA_016213725.1 Acidobacteriota bacterium
ATGGGAGCGACGGCGGTCTTGTCGATGGAGACGCGCCAGAGGTGTTTACGATCGATGTCGGCCTGGTTGGAGGAGACGATGAGCGACTGGCGATCCGGGGCGGGCTCGACGAACTCCACCTCGAACTCGCCGGGGGTGAGCAGGCGCGCGGGTCCACCTGAAGCGGGGACGGCGTAGAGGAGTTTCCAATTCGTCTTTTCCCAGGGAAACACCAGGAAGCCGGAGGGGGACCAGAATAGGGAGGGGCCCACGGCGACTGGCTGGAAGACGCTGCCCCGGCCGGCGTCGGCGCGAAACACCTCCCGGGCTGCGCCGGTGGCGACGTCGGCCACGCGGAGGCTCCAGGGCGAGGCGGTGCGGCGGGCGCCGTGGGGGGGCGGCGGGACGTTCAGAGAGGATGCGGAGGAAAGCGACGGACTTGCCGTCGGGGGACCAGGTGGGGAGGAGGTCTTTGTCGGTGGAGGGATCCAGCCAAGTGATGGACTGGGCGGCGAAGCTGTAGACGCCGATGAAGGAGTGGTCCGAACGGGTGGATGTGAAGGCGAGGAAGGCGCCGTCGGGGGAGAGCGCGAGATCGGAGGCGGAGCCGCGGGCGCGGAAAAGGATGGCGGGCCTTGCGTCCGTGGAAAGATCCGCAGACCAGATGTTTCCACCGCGCAGCCAGAGGGCACGTTTGCCATCCGCGGAGAGCAACGGAGCGCGGCCTTCGCCGAGGCGGCGCGGCTGGCCGCCTTTCCATTCGACGAGCCAGACGGACTGGTCAGCACCTTTCACGTTGGAGCTGGGGTTGGGCGACTCGCCGCCGCGGCCGGCGGAGCCTCCGCGGACGAAAAGGAGCCGCTCGCCGTCGGCGGACCAGGCGAGTTCGGAGATCTCCTGCCCGTCCTCCGTTTTGAAGGACGTGGCCTGGCGGCCCTGATAGGCGGGGCCCTCGGCGAGCCAGACGTTCCAGTCGCCGTTGCCGGAGACAACCCAGGCGACGCGGTTAGCGCGCGCGGCGGAGGCGATTTCCCAAGGGAAGGACGAAGAGAGGACTTGCTCGACGGTGAACTGGGCGGAGGCGGTGAAGGTGAAGAAGAAGACGCAGGCGAGAGGCGAGCGAAGCGGCATACTTCAGGGTAGCTCGAAGCTGACGAAGTGGAGCTTGCCGGCGCGTTCGACCTGCACGGCAACAGAGTCGCCGGACTTCATCTTCTTGAGCAGGGCGCGGAGTTCGGCGGCGGATTTCACGTTGGAGCGATTGATGGCGTAGATGACGTCGCCAGTGCGGAAGCCTTCCTCGAGCATGGGGCCATCGGCGTGGCGGGCGGCGACGAGGACGCCGCCCTGGTCCTTGCGGATGGGGGCAACCTGCTCGCGCAGCGCATCGGTGAGATCCACGGCGAAGATGCCGAGTTCGGGGATGAGGTTCTCTTCGCGGCTGGCAAGGTCGGAGTAGGTGGAGGCCTCCTCATGGCGTTCGGTGACCTGGACCTTCAGGGAGAGGCTGCGTTTGCCGCGCCGGATCTCCAGCTGAACGGTTTCGCCGATGACGGGGCGGTAGACGTTGACGTTGAACTGGCGGGCGTTTTCCATCACCTTGCCGTTGAGGGACAGGATGACGTCACCTACGTGGAGGCCGGCGAGGGAGCCCTGCCCGGCGGGATCGACATCGGCGACGACGACGCCCCAGTCCTGCGGCAGCTGCCAGCCGGAGGAGAGCGCCGGGGTGATGGTTTGGGTGGTGATGCCGATATCGCCGCGGACCACACGGCCGGACTTGCGGAGCTGATCGACGACGTTGAGCACGATGTTGGAGGGGACGGCGAAGCCGATCCCTTCACTGCCGCCGGACTGCGAGAGGATGAGGGTGTTGATGCCGACGATGGCGCCATCGGAGTTGACCAAGGGTCCGCCGCTGTTGCCGGGATTGATGGGCGCGTCGGTTTGGATGTAAATCATGGGATCGTCCGGGCGGAGCTGCCGGGCGGGGGAGCTGACGACACCCATGGTGACGGAGTTATCGAGGCCCATCGGGCTGCCGAAGGCCAGAACGAGCTGGCCCTGCTCGACGGTATCGGAGTCTGCCAGGGGCAGGAAGGGCAGGGATTTTTCGTTAACCCGGAGGAGGGCGACGTCGGTTTCGAGGTCGAGGCCGACGAGTTCCGCGCGGACGGCGCGGCCGCTGGGGCGCACGGCGGAGCGGCGGGTGGAAGTGACTGAAGGCGAGGCGGGGAGGGTGACCTGAACGCGCTGGGCGCCGATGACGACGTGGGCGTTGGTGACCACCAGTCCGCCGGCGTCGATGATGACCCCGGAACCTGAACTCTGCTGGCGGGCGGCGACGCCGCGTTCTTCGCTCTCCTCCTCTTCCAACTGGCGGTAGCCGATGGCGGTGACCTTGACGACGGACTGGTGGACGCGGCGGCTCAGTTCCTGAAAGCTGCTGCTGAGCTCGCCCAGTTTCCGGGAGGCGGCCGAATCAGGCGATTGCGCCGGCGCGAGCGCCGCGGCGGCCAGAAACAATGTGAGAAATTTGCGAGTCACGGAAAGGTCCCCGATTTGCTTTATTCTATCCGTTGAGGATCACTCAGAACATAGGGAGGGCAGGCAGGATGCAGAGAAGGACCTTTTTGCAGGCGGCGGCGTTGAGCGCCGGGGCCCGGATGAAGATTCTGGCGGACACGCCGATGCCGATGGCGACACTGGGCAAGAGCGGGCTGAAGGTGTCGAGGTTCGTGGTGGGCGGCTACCACATGATGGTGGAAGGCGAGGAGACGGCGACGCGCATCATTCACCGGGCGATGGACCTGGGCGTGAATTTCTTCGACAGCGCGAACCTGTATCACAAGGGAAAGAGCGACGAAGTGTACGGGCGCGCGCTATCCGGCGGCCGGCGGCAAAAGGTGATGCTGATGACGAAGTGCGAGAACTACTCGCGCGACGGGGCCATGAAGTTGCTGGAGGAGCAGCTGAAACGGATGAAGACAGACTACCTGGATCTGTGGCAGTGCCACCAGGTAAGCGAGCAATCGGAGGTGGACCAGATCCTGGGGCCACAGGGTTCTCTGGAGGCGTTCGTCAAAGCGAAGAAAGAAGGCAAGGTGCGGCACATTGGATTCACCGGGCACCGGGATCCGGCGATCCATCTGCGACTGCTGGCGGCGACGGAGGAGTGGGAGACGGTGCAAATGCCGATCAACCTGATCGACCCGCACTACCTGAGCTTCATCACCAACGTGCTGCCGGAAGCGCGCAAGAAGGGCCTGGGCGTGCTGGCCATGAAGTCCAACGCGATGGGCTCGATCACGAAGAACAACGTGGCGAAGATTGAAGAGTGCCTGCGATTCACCTGGAGCCAGGACATCGACACGCTGGTTTCGGGCGTGCAGACGACGGGCCAACTCGAGGACAACGTGCTGGTGCTGAAGACGCTGCAGAAGCTGTCGAAGCAGGAGATCAGCCTGCTGCTGCACAAGACGAAGCAGGGCGATACGGGTTCGAAGATCGAGAGATACAAGCGGCCGGAAGGGAAGAGCGGAGTGCGGATGCACCGGGACGGCGAGGCCGTGTAACGGCCGGGCAGTTCACACGGATTGGCACGCGAGAAGGCGCTCCATGTGGAGCGCCTTCACCTTTTTGCGGTCGAGTGCGGTGACGATCGAGTGGAGTCCGGCGGCATCTTCGGTGAAGGAGTGGCGGGTTTGGAAAGCGGCGTCGCCCGGCTCGAGCCGGATGGTTCCGCGCTTCCATTGGAAGAGGTGGGGATGCGTGATGGTGAGGGCGGCCAGAGAGTCGTAGGGCCGCGGGAGATAGCCGGGAATCGGGTTTTTGGGACGTGTGCGGACGAACTCGACCCAGCGGCGCATGGATGGGGCGAGGAATTTCATATGGGCGCAGGGAGATTGCAGGCACCGTTCGTATTCCTCGGAGTCCATCTGGTTGTCGACGCCGATTTCTACGGGCAGGACCCGCAGCGGGATGCCGGAGGCGAGGAGGTGGCGGGCGGCGACGAGATCATTGCCGACGTTGTAGGGGTCGATACCCTTGCGGAAGTCGTAGCCCATGAGGGTGACCGTGTCGAGACGGTCTGCCAGCGTGGGGTCTTTGAGCAGCGCGAGGGCGAGGTTGGTTTGAGGGCCGACGGAGAGGATGTGGCGCGGGCCGTTGGGTGCGCGGGTGGCGCTGAGGATGAAGTCGACGGCGTGTTGCGGAGAGAGGGGAGGAGCGGCGGAGAGGTTGTCGTCCGGAGTTTCGGTGGCAAGCGGGAGCTGGCGGAGTTTGGCGTCGCTGCCGCGGAAGAGCTGAGAGGAGGGGCGGGGCGCCAGGGGCAGAGGGCATCCGGCAAAGCAGGCAACATCGGCGGCCTGCAGCACAGCGAGAAACCGGCTGGCGTATTGTGCGCGGCTGCGGGTGTTTTGAAAGACCGTGGTGACGGCGGCGAGGCGGATTTCAGGGGAGCGGGCGAGGATGGCCAGCGCGATGGCGTCGTCCACGTCGGCGCCAATATCGGTGTCGAAGATCAGCGGCAGCGGGGAGGGCGCGGCGAGGGCGGCGGCGGGCGCGGCAAGAAATTCGCGGCGCTGCATGATCACGGCGTGGGGCGCAGCAAGGCGCGGGCCGGGGCGCCGTCGGCGCCGGGGATGAGCAGCGGCAGGCAAAGCAGCTCATAGGAGCCGGGGAGGACGTGCGCCAAGCGCAGTCCTTCCACGATCCAGATGCCGGCGCCGAGCAGGATTTCATGGGTTTCGCGCAGGTCCTGACGGAAGCCGCCGACGGAGAGGTAGTCGATGCCGACCAGCGCCGCGCCGGCTGTGGCAAGGGCGTCTGCCGCGTCGCGTCCGATGAAGACGAAATCCTCAACGAATTCCGGCCGCAGGAGGTGGTGGGTGGAGTTGCGGGTGCGGAACAGGATGCGCGCCGCGGGGGGCAAACCGGAAGGAATGTGGCGGGCGCGGACGGCCCGCGGGTCATCGACGTCGATGACGAGAGCAGGGCCGGCCATGAGCGAGAGCGGCATGGTTTCCATCCCCGTGCCGTTGCGCAGGAAATGGCGCGGCGCATCCATGTGTGTGCCGGTGTGGGCGCTCATGGCCAGGCGCGTGAGGTTGTAATCGTCGCCCGCCTCGATCGACATGGTCTGGTGGACGGAGACGGGGTCGTCACCGGGCCAGACGAGCATGGCGGAAGCGATTGGCGTAGAGATGTCGATCCAGGCCATGGGCTAGCGCTCGGGGAGTTCACCGATGGGACGCCAGTAGAGATTGCGGAAGGCGACGGGGCCGTGATCGCCCTGAATCATGATGGGGTTGGTGGCTGCCTCGGGAATGTCCATGTGAGCGCGCGTGGGGTTCGGCACTTCGACGTTGTCGTGGATCATGACGCCATTGAACATGACGCGCACGAAGCGAGCGTTCTCGATCTTCTTGCCGGAGGCGTCGAAGCGCGGGGCGCGGAACCAGATGTGATAGGCCTGCCACTCTCCGGCATTCTTCTCCGCGTTGACGCGGGGCACTGCGCCGTTCTTCGGCTTGCCGTTGACCCATTCGTGATAGACGGCGCCGCAATCGCCGGTGGTGAGGTCCGCGATGCCGAAGCGATCGAGGATCTGGATTTCGTAGAGGCCGTGGAGGTAGACGCCGGAGTTGGCGCCGCGGGGGATCATGAATTCGACGTAGAGTTCGATGTCGCCGAACTTCTGGTCGGTGACGAAATTCTGCGTTTTGCCGTTCTTGCCGTTGATCATGCGGTCGCCGGAATCAGCGGTGAAGGAGAGGGCTTTGGGCGAATACATGCGGTCGAAGCGAATACCGCGGGCGGCTGCCCATTCGTGGGGCTTGGAGGGATCCATGGCGTGCCATCCGGTGAGGTCCTTACCGTTGAGCAGGGGAGTCCAGCCCGGCTGGATGAGGTAGGGTGCGTCCTGGGCGAAGGTGGCGAGGCCGAGGGCGAAGAGGAGCAGAGCAGCGCGCTTCATGCGGCTATTATTTCACTGCGGCGGTTCGGCGGGAGGCGGGGTGACATCGACATCGACGGAAACCACGTGATAGGGCGTGGCTTCACGCGGGTCCGGCAGAAACCAGCCAGTGCCTTCCGTGTTGAGGACTTCGAAGTAGTACTGGAGATCCCAGCGGGCGTCCACTTCAGCGGCGGGGATGGTGAAGCGGGCGCTGTGCGGGGCTGCGTCGATGATCTTCCAGCCGGCGAGCTGATTCAGTGGGCGATAGTGAAGGCGGATTGTCTTTACCTGCGTCTGGGGCCACACCTGGAGTTCGAGCACGAGCGGCCGGGCCGCCATGGTGCGGGCGGGCGGATGGTGCGTGAAGGCGGGTTTGGCGAGGGCGCGCGGCCAGCGTTGGACCGGTGCGGGGGGCGGGCCGCCGGAGAGGAGGAGTCCGCTGAACTGCCAGGTGCCCTCGGGCAGGGGGACGTCGAGCGTCCCGCTGCGCGCTTCGAGTTGGAGGGTGAGATCGGAGCCGTCGGGTTTGAGCAGGACGGCGCGATAGGGGCCGTCTGGGGCGAGGACGCGGAAGAGCTGCGGACCGGAGCCGGAGATGGAGTCGCCAAGCAGGACGTTGGGGGGCAGGTGAGAGGGCGAGGCGCTGACGGCGCGGACTTCGGCGTAAGGGGTAAGGGGCAGGGCAGTGACCTGCCGGGGTTCATGGGACACCCAGCCGGCGCCTGATTTCTCCGAGAAGCTGGACTCCGGCGAAATTGCCGTGAAGCCCGGCTCGACGGTGTTGGCGACGGCGGAAGCGTTCAAGCGGTAGGAGCCAGGCCGCGGCGCGGCGGCAGGCGCGCCGAAGTCGAAGGCCTGCGTGAAGCCGCGGTGCTTTTCGAAGAGGGCGATGCGGGCATCGATGGTCTTGAGGTCGTGTTCGAGGTAGGGCAGCTTGTCCTTCCAGTGGCCGACGTCCTCGGGGCCGAAGGCCATGTTTTCGGGGTAGAGGCCGGAGGTGAGCTTGACGAGTTGCTGCCAAAGCCGGAGGGCGCCGAGAACCTCCCGGCGGGCGGGGAGAAGCGCATCGAAATCGCCCGTGGCCTGGAACCAGGCGAGGCCGTCGGCGGCCATCTGGCGGCGGCCATGGAAGCGGGCCAGCAGCGCGAGCACTTCGAGATCGGGGCGCGTGCCGAGCCACTCGCGATGCTGGTCACCGAGGAGCTTGTGGGCGCGTTCGAGGGCCTGTTCGGTTTCCAGCGCCCAGGCATGGAAGCGCTCAGAAGTTTCGCTGGGGCGCTGTTTGGCCGAGGCGACGCCATGGAGGCGATTGAGAGCATTCTCCTGGAAGCCGGCGATCATGCGGAAATCGCTGGGCCGGACGTCGACATAGGAGTCGATGAGGCCGCCGGGATTGATCTCCGGCCAGATGTACATGTTGGGATCGGCGAGGTGGACGGCGACGATCTCGTTGAGGACCTTGCTGGCAGAACGGACGGCCTGTTCGACATCGGCGGCGGCAGTACCGAACCGCGCCTTGAACTCGTCGGCCCACAGCCGGTCCGGCTCGGCGGGATTGTAGGACAGACGGCCCCAGAGGAGGTAGAAGAGCCAGTAGCGCTGGAATTCGTATTTCCAGAAGACGCGCTGCTGCTGGCTTGGGTCGAAGACGCCCCAAGTGCCGGGCCGGTTGCCGAAGCCCTTCTGGGCGAGGGGCGGATCGATCTCGAAGCCTTCGGAGCCGCTCATGGCGAAGGTGGGGACGGTGCGGCGCACGTAGTCGGGATCGCCCCAGAGGAGGAGGCGATGGGAGCCGAGTCCCCAGAGTTCCCAATAGAAACTCCACTTGCGGTTGCGCTCGGAGACGCCGGGTTTCTCCAGAAAGTTAAGGAAGGAGTAGTTGGGCCAGGTTTCGGCAGGCGGGTAGGGACGGCCGAGGTCCTCGGCCCAGTATTTGCTGGAGAGGCGCAGCGGAACTCCGGATTGCAGCGCCGCTTCCATGAGGCCTTTCTGCATGAGCCAGCCGCGCAGGTCGAGTTGCACGAGGCGGCCGGAATCTTTGAGCGCTTTGAAGACGTAGTCGCGATAGAACTCCACCTGGCGGCCGGCGGGGATGCCGGATTCGGAGTTGGTGCGCATCTGGACGCTGCGGATGGCGGGGCAGGCGGCGAGGACCATTTTCAACGCGGCGTAGGAATAGGGCCCGAGGTTCTCCGCGGTGAGGCCGTCAACGCTGGGCGTCATGCCCTTCTGAACGTCGTGCTCCCAAACACCGAGGGTGAAATCGATGCCGTATTCTGTGGCTGTTTGCGAAATGAAGCGGAGGGTGGACAGGTTGCGCTCGCGGTCGTGTTCGGAGAGGCCTCGGGCGCGGACCTGAGGGAAATCCGGGACATTCACCAGGAAGGGATAGGGTGGGGCGAGGTAAGCGGTCTGGTGTGCGAATACGAGGTTGAAGCGGTTGAAGCGATTGCGGGCGAGCATTTGGAAGAAGGAGTGCCAGTAGTCGCGGTCGTGATACCAGGATTGTTCCAGGTCAGCATTGTGGAGGAACCAGCGGATGCCACGAAGGCTCGTAGCGGGTTCCACCTTGACGGGCGAGAGGTGCCCCTGACGGCGAATCTGGTCTGCGGCTTCGAGCAGACCGTACATGAGGCCGCGCTGGCTGCCGCCGCGGATCAGGTTACCCATGATGGAGAAGCCGTCGTGCGGCAGCACCATGGAGTATTCGGGCAGTACCGGGTAGGCTTCGGGCTTGAGGCCGCGGGCTTCGAGTGCCTGGCGGTACTGCTGAAGGCCAAATTCGAGTGGGCCGGCGGCGAGGACCGGAGCGGCGAGGAGGGCTGCGAGAGCGGTCAGTTGTGAGAGATGGACCATGGCGTCCGGACCAATTCCCGATAATACCCGCTTCGAGGCTGCGGGCAAGGGGCATTGCATTTTGGCCGGAGGAGTGGTTAGGTGTGGTGGTGATGAGGCCTGGTAGCCTTTGGGGCGCCCTGTTCTGCGCCGCCCCGATGTTCGCGGTGGATCACCCCGTGACGGCCACGAAAGAGCGGCTGTGGTGGATGGAGCCACATCTGCAAGCGGCGGTGGAGTATTACGGGCGTCCGGTGACGCTGGTGAATTCGGGCGAGCCGTCGAGATTCCGGATCTACCTCCTGCCGCGGTTTGAGACGCGAAGTGCCCGGGTGTTGTACGAAAAGGCCACTGGCCGGAGGGAATGCACGCGTCTGGAGTTGTGGGACCCGCAGGCGCGGCGCGTGGTGGTGAGTCTGGATTTCGTGCAGGATACTGACGAGTACACTCGGCGGCGGGCGGCGTTCCGATTCATGGAGCTGGTGAAGCGGCATCTCCACAGCCCTTGACACGCTGAGGCGGGTACAGATAGGTTAACGGACGATATGAATCGCCGCCACTTCTTCCAAGGCGCGCTGACCGCAGCCGGCGCAACACGAGTATTCGGAGCAAACGACCGGATTCACCTGGGGGTGATCGGCCTAGGGGGCCGGGCCCGCTGGTTACTGAAGAACGAGGAGTTTCCCAACGCCACGTTCGATGCCTTCTGTGACTGCAATCCATCGCAATGCCAGAAGGCGGCTGAGATCCGGCCGTCATACAAGTCCGCGGTGCACTATCAGGACTACCGCAAGATGCTGGACAAGGCGAAGCTGGACGCGACGTTCGTCGAGACGACGACGCACGCGCGTGTGCTGATCGCCATCCATGCCCTGCAGGCTGGCCTGGATGTTTACGCGGAGAAGCCTTTGACTTTGACAGTGGAAGAGGGGCGCGTGCTGGAGCGCGCCGTGAGGAAGTACAACCGCGTGCTGCAAACCGGCACGCAGCAGCGGTCCATCCCGATCAACGCCTGGGCGAGCAAATTCGTTCGGGAAGGCGGGCTGGGCAAGATTTACGAAGTGGTCGCGTGCAATTTCGAGCCGCCCAAGAAGTGGACGCCGAAGCCGGCGCAGCCCGTGCCGGAGGGGCTGGATTGGGACATGTGGTGCAACCAGACGGAGCTGCGCCCGTATCACCCGGACCTCCACCTCCGCTGGTCGTGGTGGTGGGACTACGACGACGGCGGGCAGAGCTGGGGCGTCTCCGGCTGGGGCACGCACGCGCTGGACCAGGTACAGTGCGCGCTGGGCACGGACGAAACGGGGCCCGTGGAGTTGTGGCTGGAAGGGCGTCCGCCTGAGCACCGCCCGGAAGAGACGCCGGTGATGATGCGCTATGCATCGGGCACGATACTGAAGTGTACAGGCGCCAAGCGTCCCGATCACTCCGATCTTGGCGCAATTTTCTTCGGCGAGAAGGGCTCGCTGGAGATCAAGCGCGGCACGCTGGGCGCCAACCCCGGCAATCTGATTAAGGACAAGCCGGCGGACACCCCCGAGGGGCCGGGTGAGGATAAGTGGCACATCGAGAATTTCCTGGACTGCATCCGGACGCGCAAGCGGCCGAACGCGGATGTGGAGATCGGCCACCGCTCGACTTCTCTGTGCCACCTCATCACGATCTGCCGCGACCTGAACCGCAAGCTGCAGTGGGATCCCAAGGCGGAGAAGTTTGTGAATGACGCCGAAGCGAACAAGTTCCTGTCGAGGCCGCGGCGGAAGGGTTACGAGCTGCCGAAAGTCTAGCAGGCTGCTACAATGGCGGGCCATGGTGCGCGCATGGGATGCGGCTGAACTGGTCCGCCGCCACGAGGAACTGCTGTTCCGCAGGGCCTATCCGAAAGATGAAGGAGAGGCGCAGGCTGCCGACGCCGAACTGGTAATGCTAGGCCAGGTGGTGGCGGAACGCCGTCTGGCAGGGGAAGACCTGACCGAACTGGAAGAGGCCGAGGTGTGCGGCATCGCCGGATCGGGAATGACGGCGGTGTTCAGCTACGGGGTGGCCAGGCACCTGGCTGGTACGCACGGTAGAGCGGTCTCCATCGCCTGGGATGCCTATGAGAGCCAGGAGCCTTTGGGGAGGCTTCTGCCGGATCTGCTGCCGCTCAGCGACGAAGACGCGCAAGTGGAAGCGCATGTGCCCTATGCGGACTGGGTGCACGCGGCAGCGGGGCGCCGGCCGGAACTCGACTGGCTGCTGGGCGCCATTGCCAGGCGGTACTCCAGCCCGCGCGAGCAGGCCGTGCGCTACGATGCCCTGCAGTTGCCGCTGCATTGGGAGTTCGGTCAATCCACGGCGACGCGGACGTTGATGCGGCTGCCCTGCCGGCAGTTCTTTGCCCACGATGGCGCGCTGCTGACGCGGCGCGAGGTATCGCTCGACGAGATTCCGGATTTGCCTCTCCTGCCGGTGAAGCGGGTGTCGCGGGAGTGCGGCCGCACGGTGCTGGCGCTGGCGCGCGACACTTCGGCGGCACGGTATCGCGAACTGCACGGGTTCACCTGGGGCGACGCCAGCCACGTTTACTCGATCGATGCCGGACGCGGCCTGCGTTTCTTCCTTTCGGGAGTCGGGCCGAAGTGGCGCCTGCCTCTCCGGGCCTACCATGCGCTCTCCCTGTGGAAGAACGGCGTACCGCTGGGGTATTTCGAGGGACTTTCGTTGTTTGAGCGGATGGAGGCGGGTTTCAATCTCTATTACACTTTCCGGGCCGGGGAGACGGCATATCTCTATGCGAAGATCCTGCAGGCGATGCGGCAACTGCTGGGAGTAACGTGCTTCGCGGTGGATCCCTATCAATTGGGGCATGAAAACGACGAGGGCCTGAAATCCGGGGCGTGGTGGTTCTACCGCAAACTCGGGTTCCGGCCGGCCAGCGCAGAGATGGCGGCCATGGCGGTGAAGGAGGAGCGACGGCTCGCCAGCCAGCCCGGGGCGCGGACTCCGGCGAGCACGCTGAAGAAGCTGGTGCAGGCGCCGATGGTCTATGAGTTCCCTGGCACGGGAGGCGGCGCGTGGGATGGGTTCCGATTGCGGAATATCGGGATGAGGACCGCCCAGCGGGGTGGATTGGCGTTGCCACCGGCGCTGGCAGCGGCCAAGAGTGCAGCTGAGGAAAGCCGTTATCTGGAGACCATGCGCCAGGACGCCGAGTTCCGGAAGCGCGTGCTGAAGTTGGGCAGATTTTGAAACAGCCCCGGCGAAACCAGAATCCTATCAGTGATGAAACGAATTCTCGCACTGTCGACACTTGTGGCCGGATTGGGGATGGCTTTGCCGGCCGCGGCGGAAGGCCGCAAAACCGTCTTTCTGGACAGGATGGGCGGGCTGGAAGCGTACATTGAAAAAGCGGCGGCGCTACAGGAACTGCCGATTGAGTTCATCGAAGAGGCCGAGCACCCGGATCTGAAGGTGCTTCTGGGCAGGAAGTTCATCTCCGTGCAGGCCGAAGTGCTGTACCGGAAGAATACGGGGCGGACGGAAGACACCACGCTGGAAGTGATCGATGCGAAGACGAAGAAACCCATTCTGAAGTACGACTTCAAGTGGGCGGCAGACGGCGCGGCCCGCAAGGGAGTGGCGGCCGAATTCGTCCGGCAGCTCAAAGATAAGTTGAAGTAGGGCGCTCGCCTATTGCAGGCGGGCGTAGAGGTTGTGGACGAAGGCGGCGTTATCGCACTGCGCATAGTGCATCTCGCCGCCCATGCGGGAGAAGCTCTTGCAGAAGCGGAGGTAGTAGGCGGCGTTGGTCTTGGGTGGCTCACCCTGCGTCCAATCCCACTGTCCGCCGTCCTGCAGATCCACCACGTAAATAGAATGGCCGCCGACGGTAGGGCGTCCCGCGCCGATGCGCAGGTTGTTGACGGAACTCAGGCTCTTTTCGAAGACCTGGGGCGCCATGATGGCCGAGCCGACGGCCAGCGTGACACCGCCATCGAGAGTTTCCACGGAATCGCTGAAGAGCCGGAAATCGAGGGCCGCGGCCCGTCCGATGAGACCGCCGTTGTAGACGGGGTGATTGACGATGATGTCGTAGCCGATGCCGGGATGCACTGTCATGGGCACGCTGTGGCGGAAGGCTGAAGCGAGGATGGAGGACTGTTTCCACGGGTGAAGGAGCGGGGCGGGTCCTTCGGGAACATGGTGTTCGACGATGGCGCGCAGCAGGTCTGCGCGCGCGGCGGTCAGCGGGTGAGAGGGTTCCGCGGCGATTTGGGCGGCGAGTTGATCTCGAGTGGGCAGAGTGGTGCCGCCCTCCTCGATATAGCGGCCTAGCGCGGCGCCATATCCTTCGCCGCGGAGGCTGCCTGCAAAGAGCGCCATGTGGATGTTCCAGGCCGTTTCCTGCCAGGCGCCAAAGGTGCCGGTGGCGACGTTCTCCCGCACGCTCTCGGTACTGCGGCCGAACCAGGAGTACTCCCAATCATGAATGGTGGCGGCGCCGTTGGTGGCCAGATGAGTCAGCCAGCCTTGTTGCATCATGCGGTCGAGAATCGGCGCGGCGCCGTTGCGCAGCAGATGGGCTCCATACATGAGGATGACGCCGGAGCCGCGACTGTGCGCCGCACGAATCTTCAGGGCGCAGGCATCGGCATGCCGGGCGGCTTCATCGCTCAGAGCGGGCGGCTGGGTGTCGGGCGAACGGAGAATCTGCTCAACGGAGGTGAGGCTCTTGCGCTCGGCGAGAGGAAAAACGCGCAGTTTGGACCAGTCCTGGGAAACGAGTTTCATTGACGGTATCTACGGCCAGCATATCGCGATGGCACTGCCGGATAGAAGCGACGCAATCAGATGGTGGAGTCTTCCGCCACCGCGCCGGAGGAGCGCAGGGCGCGGATGTCGCGCATCGGAGGCTGGCCGAAGAAGCGGCAGTATTCGCGGCTGAACTGGCTGGGGCTTTCGTAGCCCACCTCATACGCGGCCGAGGCGGCATCGAGCCCGCCGGACAGCATGCGGTTGCGCGCCTCGTGCAGCCGGATCTGCTTCTGGTACTGCAGCGGGCTCATGGCAGTGAGCGCGCGGAAGTGGTGGTGGAGCGTGGAGACGCCCATGCCGGCGAGGTGGGCCAGGTCGTCCACGCGCAGCGGCAGCGCATAGTTGGTTTTGATCCAGGCCACGGCTTTGGCGGTCCTCTGGCTCTGGTCGCCCAGCGTGGCAATAGAGCGCAGCCGCGCGCCGGCCTCGCCCTGTAACACGCGGTAGATGATCTCGTTCTGGATCAGGCTGCTGAGAAAAGGGATGTCGGCCGGCGAGTCCAGCAGGTTCACCAAACGAGCACAGGCTCCGAGGAATTCGGCCGTGACCCTGGCAGTGGCCATGGCGGGTGTATCGGCCAAGGCGGGGTGTGGAGCGATCTCGCCCCGGCCGAGGAGTTCGCGGACGACGCTCATGTCGAGTTTGAGCAGCAGGGCCAGCCAGGGCTTGGCTTCGCTGGCTTCGATGATGTGGCTGACGATGGGCAGGTCGAGGGAGGTGAGGAGGTAACGCGACGAGTCGTAGATGAGGGTGTTGCGGCCCAGTTCCACCCTTTTGCGGCCTTGGACGATGACGGCGATGCTCGGCTCATAGCTGGCGCTGCAGGGCTCGCTGCAGGCGGTACGCCGGTGGAACGAGAGGCCTGGAATGGGGGTTGTCAGTTTCTCTTCCGTGCCGATGGCGGAGGAAATCTTCCGAACGAGTGCAAGTTGTAGAGGATTGGACGGCATGCGGCGATTTGCGAGGCTCCTGTTCATTCTAAGGTTATGCGCAGGCCTTGGACGACGGAAAGGGATTTCGTCGGGAGCGAGAGGAATAGGCAATGAATCCACAGGATTGGGATACCGGGGTGGAGAGGAATCCACCTAGCCTGGAGTGGAGGGTGGCGGCAGGAGAAAATTTCAGATGCAACAGAGAAGACTAGGCAGCAGCGGGTTGGAAGTGTCGATGATCGGCCTCGGCTGCATGGGCGTGAGCTTCGGATATGGCCCGGCAGGAGAGAAGAAGGAGATGATTGCGCTGATCCGGCGGGCGGTGGAGCGTGGGGTGACCTTTTTCGACACGGCGGAGGTGTACGGGCCGTGGGCGAACGAAGAGCTGGTGGGCGAGGCTTTGGAGGAGTTGCGGGGCCAGGTGGTGATAGCCACAAAGTTCGGGTTCCGGCTGGATCCGGCCGGCGGCCCGAAGTGGGTAGGCCTGGACAGCCGGCCCGAACACATCCGGGAGGTGGCGGAGGCCTCTTTGAAGCGGTTGCGCGTGGAGGCGATCGACCTGTTCTACCAGCACCGGGTGGATCCGGAGGTACCGATCGAAGAAGTGGCCGGCGCGGTGGGAGATCTGATCCGCGAGGGTAAGGTAAAGCACTTCGGGCTCTCGGAAGCCGGCGTGGGGACGATTCGGAGGGCCCATGCCGTGCAGCCGGTGGCGGCGGTGCAAAGCGAGTATTCGCTCTGGACGCGCGGGCCGGAGCGGGAAGTGCTGCCGGCGCTGGAGGAACTGGGTATCGGCTTCGTGCCCTACAGTCCGCTTGGCAAAGGCTACCTGACCGGAAAGATCGACGCGGGGACCACCTTCGCGGCGACAGACTTCCGCAATGTTCTGCCGCGGTTTACGACGGAGGCGAGGGCGGCCAATCTGGCCCTGGTTGATCTGCTTCAGCGGGTAGGCGGGCGCCAGGGCGCCACTCCGGCTCAGGTTGCGCTGGCGTGGCTGCTGGCACAGAGACCCTGGATCGTTCCGATTCCGGGCACCACAAAGGCGGCGCGCCTGGACGAGAACATCCAAGCCGCGGCGGTCACCTTGACTGCCGAGGAACTGCTGGAGATCGACAACGCGGCCTCGAAAATTCAAGTGGAAGGGGCCCGGTATCCGGAGCATCTGGAGAAGATGACGGGCCTCTGAGTGCCGGTGGGCTCTGAGAACCTAACCAATTCCTTAGGAGGAGAAATCCATGTACCAAGCGAAAGCATATGCTGCGTCCAGCTCAAGTTCCCGGTTGGCGTACACCACCATCCAGCGCCGGGAACCCGGCGCCCAGGACGTTCAGATCGAGATCCTTTATTGCGGCGTCTGCCACTCGGACTTGCACCAGGCGCGGGACGAATGGAACAGCGTGATGCCGACCGTCTACCCCTGCGTGCCGGGGCACGAGATCGTGGGCCGCGTCACGAAAGTGGGGCCGGGGGTGACGAAGTTCAAGGCTGGTGACCTGGCCGCAGTAGGATGCCTGGTGGATTCAGACCGCACCTGCCCGGCCTGCCGGGCAGGGCTGGAGCAGTTCTGCTCCAACATGGTGCTCACCTATAACTTCCCGGACAAGCACCTGGGCGGCGTGACCTACGGCGGCTACTCCGACAGTGTCGTAGTGGACGAACACTTCGTGGTGCGTGTGCCTGCCAACCTCAGCCTGGCTGGCGCCGCGCCGCTGCTCTGCGCCGGCATTACCACCTACTCTCCATTGCGCCACTGGAATGTGGGCAGGGGTCAAAAGGTCGGAGTGGTGGGTTTGGGCGGGTTGGGGCACATGGGCGTGAAGTTCGCACACGCTCTGGGCGCTCACGTGGTGGTCTTCACTACGTCGGAATCGAAGAAGGAGGATGCTCTGCGGCTGGGAGCCGACGAGGTGGTGATCTCCAGGAACGCCAACGAGATGCAGCGCCACGCGTTCAGCTTCCACTTCATTCTGGACGCCGTTTCCGCCCAGCACGACATCAACGCCTACATCCAACTCCTGGGCCGCGACGGCAACCTGACGCTGGTGGGCGCTCCGGAGAAGCCGCTGGCGCTGAGCTCCTTCGGCCTCATCTTTGGCCGCAAAAGCGTTTCCGGATCGCCCATCGGAGGCCTGGCGGAAACCCAGGAGATGCTCGACTTCTGTGGCGAGCACAAGATCACGGCCGACGTGGAGGTGATCCCGATACAGAAGATCAACGAGGCTTACGAGCGCATGGTCCGTTCAGACGTGAAGTATCGCTTCTCCATCGATATGGCATCCCTGAAAACGGAATAGCGCGGGCCGGCGGCCTCACGTGGAGCGAACGTTACCCGCGGCTGCCACCGGGCGCCGCCCGGGACGAAGCGGAGGGCTTGCAGTTTCTTCGTGCAGCGGGCCGGGGAGCTATTCCGAGATCCAGCCGCTGGCGAGGAATTCCAGCCCGGCGTTCCGGAAAAAGAGGCCGCGGGTATGGGCCACCCGGGCACGCGCATAAATCCCGTACGAGGGCACGGCGCACCACACAATCTGCCCCGCGCGGAGGAACGAATTGACCCGAACGGCCATGCCGGAGGCGTTGAAATTCACGGCAGTCGCTTTGACTTCGACCAGGCCGTGGTCGCCTTCCCAGCATAGATACGCAGGGCTAACCACCTGCTGCCGTTTTTGTTCGCGACGCTCTTCATTCCGGTGCATGGGGCTATTAGACCCTTTTGGGGAGGCGATGAGCCATCGAACGAAAGTCCCAAATCGGGTGGAGATGGTTCTGTTACCAAAACCTTAGCCTCGTCCGGGAGGGTGCCGGGACTAGGGCGGCCCATCCATTCCAGCGCAGTGCGATCCGATCCTGAGAGCTGTCGTCATTCCGCGTGGAGAACTGCGGAACTTCCCGCAAGTCGTTCTCGGGGCTGCCGATAAGGGAGTTGCAGCATGAATATCGGCGCCATACACGTGGAAGAGGACGAACTGGAGCTGTACTGTCTCGGACGAGCCACGAGCATGGAACTGGCTCCGATTGAGCGGCACTTGCTGAGTTGTCCGGAGTGTCTGAGCAGGGCACAGGCGGTGCTGGAGTATATCGACACGCTCCGAGCCGCCCTACGGAGGCTGGAGGATGAGGCCGGCAAATAGGGCCGGCAAACAGGACTTGAAGCTCCGGGCAACGGCTGCGGCCGATGATGGCTCCGGCGCTCCACTGCGGCTTCACCGCGCGACTCCGGCGGTCCGACCAGAGCCCTGGCCCTTGCCTATCGCATCTCCCAGGTGAGCGAGTTCTGGCCCGTCTCGTCGCTGAACCGGAGTTTGCCGTTCACAATCCCCACGCGATTGGCTGCGGCCAGTGCGGTGTGGAAAGCGGTTTCCAGGGCGGAGAGTTGAGGCGGCCCGGCAATCATCGTGGAGACAAACGGACCGGATTGGAGCCGGCCGGATTCGTCGACGGCGCACTTGCCCGAGAAGGTGTTCACGCCGGAGAATCCGGAACAGGCGCCGCCGGCAGCCAGGGTGATTTCCAGAACCGGTTGGCCAGGCAAGGCCACGCTCCTACCAGATGCCCTCAGTCCAGTGAGCGCCAGCTTCCGGCCGAGCCAGGGCGCCAGAGCCTGCGAGGGTGTGATGGCGGCGTAGACCAGCCGGGTTTCGCCGGATTCTGAGGAGAGCGTCAGCGTGCCGCCGATGAAAGTGAGGCGAGAGGTGCGCTCCAGCGACGAAAGGTATTGTTGCTCAAAGTCCATCAGCTCCTGCGGGCCTGCGCGGCGCGTGGAGAGAATGCCGGGCCTCTGCCAGGCAAAGGAGCCGTCCGCGGCGAACTGGATTCTCCCCTGGTATGAGTTCACCGGACCCTGGCCGGAGATGCGTCCACGGGCATCGAACACGATGCGTACCGCCGAGTTCTTCGGTACGTTGACCGTTGCGCCTTGAACGGTTGCCTGTTCCAACTGGAATGTGGCTCCCTGGAGTTGAGCCAGGGGGGAGGTAGTTGAGTCCTGCGGCATGGCGAAACCCGGTAGGGCCAGAGCGGCGCAAAGCAGGAGCTCGCCGGCGAAAGCGCGGAGGAGAGTCATGTCCATTAGAGTGCCGGCGCCCGCGGCGGGTTTCCTGCGAATGACGAGCGCGCTCCACTCCGCTACTGAAGGCCACCGACACTGGTCTTGGAGGCTTGGCTCCAGAATTTACACGAACAATTTCAGGAGCAAAGCGTCCGAAACATAATGGCGCGCTTATTTACTGAGTTTCGACATGCCGCGCGGGCTCTTGTCCACTCTCCGGCCTTTGCCGTGGTTTCGATTCTGACGCTGGCGCTGGGGATCGGGGCCAACACGGCGGTTTTCTCGCTGCTGAACGCGGTCTTTCTGCGCCCGTTGCCTTACGAGGCGCCGGACCGCCTCGTGCTGGTTTGGGAAAGCGCGCCATTCTTCGGGTTGGATGACAGCCCCGTTTCGCCGGCCAATTTCGTCGACTGGAAGGAGCGCGCACAGTCGTTTGAGCAGATGGGCGGGCTGGAGGTCCGGCGGTATCGTCTGGCAGGGGAGGGGCCGGCCGAACTGGTGAAAGGCGCGGATGTGACGGCGGGAGTTTTCCGTGCGCTGCGGACGCGTCCGCTTCTGGGCCGGGTGTTCCGGGAGGAGGACGATCAGCTGTCGGCGCCGAAGGTGGTGATTCTAAGCGAGGGCCTGTGGCGGGCGCGTTTCGGGGCGGACCAGGCGGTGATCGGCAAACGGATCCGGCTCGACAAGGTGCCGCACACCGTGATCGGCGTACTGGCGTCAGGCACGGAGCCGCCTTCGCCGTACTTGCGCAAGCTGGGCGATGTCTGGACGCCGCTCGGCGCCTCCTACTCAGCCCAGCAGTGGAACAATCGGGGCCGGCACAACTGGATGGTGATCGCCCGGTTGAAGTCCGGAGTGACGCGGGCGCAGGCCGACTCTGAAATGCGCGCCATCGGGCAATCCCTGGCCAAGCAGTACCCGGGAACCAATGAGAAAGTAGGGGCGTTCGTCGCGCCCCTGCGCGAGCACTTCGTGCGGGGCAGCCGGCGGCTGTTCCTGCTGCTTTCGGGCACGGTGGGGCTGGTGCTGTTGATCGCCTGCTCCAATCTGGCCAACCTGCTGTTGACCCGCTCCGCCGGCCGGAGCAGGGAGGTGGTGCTGCGGCGCGCCCTGGGTGCCGGGGCATGGAATCTGGCCAGGCAGTTTTTATGCGAAAGCCTGCTGGTAACGGCCACCGGCGGGCTGCTGGGTCTGCTGCTGGCGCGGACGACGTTTCGATTTCTGGCGAACTTCGCGCCTTCCGACATGGCGGGCATGCAAACACTCACCATCGATGGCCGGGTGCTGGCGTACACGGCCGTGCTCTCGATGGCCGTGGCCGTCGCCTTCAGCCTCATTCCGTTGTGGCACGTCCGCAGGCTTGACCTGATCGACTCGCTCAAGTGCGGATCGAGAACCCTCACGGCGGCGCATTCCAACTTCGCCCGCATGCTGCTGGCGGGCTCGCAGGTGGCCCTGGCGTTCACTCTCGCCACGGGCGCGGCGTTGCTCATCCAGACCCTCGTCCGCGTGCGCGGCGAGGAGACCGGATTCAGGACCGCGAATCTGCTGACGGTGGATGCCCCGCGCCGGGGCGAGTCCCGGCCCACGCCGGTTGAAATCGCCAACTGGCAACGCGATGTCCTGCAACGCATCCTCGCCATTCCCGGCGTCGTCACCGCGGGATTCACCAATCATCTGCCGATCGCCGCCAAGGGCGACATCACTTCGGTGAACACCGAGGGCCGTTCCGAGCGCGATCGAGTACAAAGCCGGGCAAGAGTGGCTGGGCCGGGCTATCTGGCAGCGATGGGCATGACGGTGCTGCGGGGCCGCGTCCTGGGCGAATCCGACGTGGATGGCGCGCCGCGCGTGGCGCTGGTGAACCAGGCCCTGGCGCGTGAACTCTGGCCGGGGCTGGACCCGCTGGGCCGGCGCCTGATCTTCGGCCGCGACAGCTCGGCCGAAGTTGTCGGCATCGTGAAAGACATCCGGCAGGAACGGCTCGACGAGCCGGCCAAGCCAGAGTTCTACGTCTCCTCGCTGCAGGCTGGATTTCACCCGAGCTCATTGGCGATTCACACGCAGGTGCCGCCGGAGAGCATCGCCCGGGCTGTCCGGCAGGCGATTGCCAGCGTGGACCCCGAGCAGCCGGTGGCGGAGATTCTGACCATGGACGAGGTACTCGACCGGGAAGTGGTAGAGCGCCGAAGACAAGGACTGCTGCTGAGTGTATTCGCCGGCCTGGCCGTTCTCATGGCGGCCCTGGGCCTTTATGGCGTGCTCGCCTATTCCGTAGGACAGAGCCGGCCCGAATTTGCGCTGCGCATGGCCTTGGGCGCCGCCCCGGGCACGCTGCTGGCGCGCGTCGTGGGGCGCGGACTGGCGCTCACCATTGCCGGGGTAGCCGCAGGCTGCGCGGCCGCGGCGGCGCTTTCTCGGTTGCTGAAGGCCTTTCTCTATGGCGTGGAGCCGGTGGATCCAGCCGCCTACGCCGCCATTGGCCTGGTCCTGCTGGGGGCCGCGGCGATGGCCAGCTATCTGCCCGCGCGCCGGGCGATGCAAGTGGACCCGGCTGAAGCTCTGCGTGCCGATTGATTTACTGCCGGCCGGCGGGAGTCTGGTCGAGCTTTTCGAATGGCACGCGCAGGATGAATTGCGGATCTCCCAGGCCGGGACCGCGGTCTGACTGCGTGGCCATGTGCCAGACGTTGCCGTTGCGGCGGTCCATCAGGAGGATACCGGGCCGGCCATTCCGCATCCAGCTGGTAGAGAGAACCTGGACATAGTCGAAGCGGGATTCGGCGTGGGCTACGATGCCGGGTTCTACGAAGGGGCGAACGGCGATGATGGCGAGCAAGGCGGCGATTGCGCCCAGCAGGAGGCGCAGGCCGCGGGGCAGGTAAACGCTGACGACGGGTTGGCTCATGTTTCCAGGATGAGTGTTGCCGCGGCCCCGATGCAAAGGCCGTCGCTGGGCGGTCCATCTTAGAGCGGCCTCTTTAGTACGGTACCCATGTGCCGCAGGTTCTAAGCGATCAGCTCGTCTGTTGCGCGGGGGTGGTTCCACCCGATGGAGGGGTGTGGTGACACTGATTGTCTTTCTGCTCTTTGTCGTTTCCGCCTGCTGGTTTGTCCGCGCCGTTCAGGACTTGAGCGCGAATTCGGGCAAGGGGAGTTCCAAACGCAAGAAATGATCTCTCCGCGGCGGCCGGCGCCTCCTGGCGGGGTGAGCCGCGCATCGAGGCCGAACTGCCGGCGAGGCCTCGGCGGGATGCGTGGGCGCGGTAGAGGGCCGGCCGTGCAGAGACAGTCCATCCGGCGGGAAAACGTCTGTGGGAAGAAAAGCGGGGAAGGGGCCGGGAGGGAATGGTGAGCGCGGAAGGAATCGAACCTTCAACCTACTGATTAAGAGTCAGTTGCTCTGCCAATTGAGCTACGCGCCCATCACCTTGCGGCTAATGAACAGTATAGCGGACTCAACAGTGGACGGGCAACAGGGCGGAACGGAATCCGCGGATGTCATTCCATGCCCGCAGAATCGCGTGCCGGAGCCAAGCAATTCTGCCGGATGGCAGCCGCGGTGCAGTGCACGCCGGCAAGGTTCGCAGGCAAAGTCAAAGCTGGTTCAACGCATGAATGAGTGCGTCGGGAGAGAAGGGTTTTTGCAGTAGCGGGAACTCCGAAGCGGGCAGTTCACCGGCGAATCCGCTCATGCAGAGCACGGCGGCTTTCGGATGGAGCTGGAGGATCTGGCGTGCCAGATCGATGCCGTGCATTCCCGGCATGGAGAGATCGGTGAGTAGGATGTCCAGCGAAGGCAGCGAACGTGCGAGTGCCAGCGCGGAGGTGGCGTCCTCGGCTTCGCTGACGCGGTAACGGTTGATGCGGAGGACTTCGGCGATATAGGCGCGGACCTCGGGTTGATCCTCCACCAGCAGGATCGTGGCCTGCGCCGGTGCCGGCGCGGCCGGGGTCTCGACCTCCGGCGTTGCGGTGTCGCCATTGCCTGCCGGCAGTTGGACGGAGAAACATGCGCCCTGGCCCGGCTCAGACTCCACGTGAATGCGTCCTCCGGACTGAGTGACAATGCCGTACACGACGGCCAGCCCGAGGCCGGTGCCGCGGCCCGGTTCCTTGGTGGTGTAGAAGGGCTCGAAGATCCTGTCTGCGATAGCCGGCTCGATCCCATGGCCGGTGTCGGCAACCTCCAGAATGGCAAAGCCTTTGCGGCCGCGGGTGCGGATGGTCAACAGGCCGCCGGCCTCCATGGCGTCGCGGGCGTTCACGGCGAGGTTCATGAGCACTTGCTGCAGATGAGAGCGATCCATCAACACGGGCGGTGTTTGCGGATCGAACTCGAAGTGGATCGGGATGGTATCGCCGGTGAGGCTGGAAAGCACCGGCTCCAAGCGCAGGATGACTGCGGACAAGTCGAGCAACTCCAGCTGCGCGGGCTGCTTGCGGCTAAAGGCGAGCAACTGGCGCGTGAGATCGGCGGCGCGGTCTGCCGCCTCCACCACCCGTTGCAGGCGTTGACTGGCGGGATTCTCGCTGCTGATGTGCCGTTGCGCCAATAAGACGTTGCCGGAGATCACCGTGAGCAGATTGTTGAAATCGTGGGCGACGCCTCCGGCGAGCTTGCCGATCGACTCCATTTTCTGCGCCTGGCGGACCTGTTCTTCGAGGGCGAGCTCCTGCGTGATGTCCTTCTTCACGGCGATGAACCGCTCGATGCGGCCCTGGTCGTTGAAGACCGGCGAGATGGTGCAGTGCTCGGTGAACAATGAGCCGTCCTTGCGGCGGTTCGTGAGCTGGCCCGCCCAGGGCTGGCCGGACTGGAGACAGGACCACATCTTGGCGTAATAGTCGCGGTCGTGGGCGCCGCTTTTCAGCAGACGTGGATTCCCGCCGAGCACCTCGGCGGCTGAATAGCCGGAGACGCGCTCGAAGGCCGGGTTCACGTATTGGATAGAGGCGGTGCTGTCCGTGATCACGACGGCATCGGTTGCCTGGGCGACGGCGGCCGCCAACAGCCGCATCTCGGCCAGAGCATCCGTGAGGTCGGTGATATCGCGCTCGGAGCCCCGCACGCCGATCTGCCGGCCGCGTTCATCGCGAATCGGGCCCCAGGAAGCCAGCATTTGGCGCAGTTGGCCGTCCTTGCGAACTAACCTGTAGGATTCGGCCGAGAACTCCTGGCCCAGGTAGAGAGCTTCCCAATGCGCCTTCATCCGGGCCGCGTCTTCGGGGTGGCACCATTCGATATAGCCTGCCTGCCGCAACTCTTCCGCGGAATAGCCGGTGAGCCGCTCCAGCGCCGGATTGGCGTAAAGCAGCAGGCGATCCATGTCGAAGGCAAGCACCATTTCCGTGAGTGAGTCAGTGACGTGGCGCAGATTGCGTTCGGCATTGCGGCGGGCGGTTTCGGCGCGGCGGGAGCTGTTGCGCTGCCGGCGGTAGGCGAGCGCCAATGCGGCGCCAAGCACGGCCAGGAAGGCGGCAAAGCCCAGCGCAAAGGCCATGATGCGCACCTGCCGAGTGGTGTGGACGATGGCGGTCAGGTCACCGATCTCGCGCCGAGTGGTCACCCCCCGGCCGTAGAGCAGGCGGTCCACCGTTCCGTCGATCGACATGTTCTCAATCTCGTCGCGGAGTGCCTCCACCGCCGCCGCAGACTGGAAGGAGCCAGCCACCGCCAGTTCGGCCGGCGGCAAGTTCAAGGGCAGCACGCGCAGGCTCTTGCCCGGCAAGCCGGTGCCGTCCATCAAAGCGGCAACCAGCTTCAGCTCGTCTATCAGCAGAGCGTCCACTGTGCCGGCATCCAGCTCCGCGAGGCCCTCCGTCACGCTGTGGTGCGGCACGCCAGTAACATTAGGCGCGAGGAGCTGGATGCGGTTGCTATTGATGGGCAGATCGTGATGGCCGACACGTTTCCCGGCGAGGTCCGCAAGCGATTTGACCGGTGAGCTGGGCAGCACAACCAGCGTGATGTAGTTGCGGAAGTACGGACTGGAAAAATGGACGTACGGTCTGCGCTCCGGAAGGACGGTGAGAAGTGGCCAAATGTCTACCTTTCCGCTGCGGATCGAGTTGGCGGAACTGTTCGGGCAGTAAATCCACTGCAGACGGATGCCTCGACGGCGGGCGGCTTCGATGATCAGTTCCGGCCCCAGTCCGCGGGGTTTCCCGTCGGGTCCCGTGAACATGTTGGGATCATCTTCCTGCCAGCCGATGCGATAGACGCGATCCTCTACTCGCTTCGGCAAGAGAAGCAGGCCGGCAGCGAGGGCGGCTCCGGCGAGGCCGCCGATCCACAAAATGCTAGAACCTTTCAAGAAAATCCCTTCCCCTTTGACTCGAACCATTCTACTGCTCTGCCTGCCGGGCACCAACTTCCTCGCGGGGGCTTTCGCGCTCCGTGCGGGACTTGTTGTCTTGCTCCCGCGATGGTGCAATCATCTTTTCAGAGTCTAAACTATGAACCGCACTGAAAGTATCCAACTCCTCAATCAGGCCGTTGCTGATGAACTTCAGGCCGTCCACCAGTACATGTACTTCCATTTTCATCTGGCTGACCAGGGCTTCGGTCCGCTCTCTCTCTTGTTCAAGCGGATCGCAATCATGGAAATGGGGCACGTGGAACTTCTGGCCGAGCGCATTCTCTTTCTGAAGGGCGACGTCGAGATGGTGCCCGCGGGCCCGGTGGCGAAGATCACCGAGCCGGAAGCGGTGCTTGCCAAGGCAATGGCCATGGAAGAAGAAGGCGTCATCAGCTACAACCAGGCCGCGGTGAAGTGCGCCGCGCTGGCCGATTCGGCCTCGAAGCAGATCTTTGAACAGCTGGTCAAGGACGAAGAGACACACTACGACCAGTTCGAGAAGCAGCTCGACAACGTGAAACGCTTCGGCACTTCCTTCCTGGTGCTGCAGTCCATTGGGCAGGGCGAGGCCGGCGGGACGCCCGCTGCAGGATAAATCCAGTTCTCCTAGAGAGGCCGAACCTCGATCACCAGCGCTGAGCGTGCCGGAAGAGAGTCAATCCGGTAGACTCCGCGATGAGTGCCGAGCGCGGCGCCGGTGAAGTAATCCGTCAACTGGCACGTGCCGGCGGGCAGCGTCAACTCGCGCCTGGCAGGCGCATCCTCCCAATTCATGGCGAACAGCATCTCGCGGCCCTCCAGCCGCATGCGGCCCGTTTGCAGGTTGGGCGTGAATTGCGCCGCGCGGCGTGTGGGGCGGAGCTTGTCGAGCAGCGCTTTGCGTGCCGGTGAGATGCGCGTGAGATCGTCGCCGGAGAGCAGCATTCCGCCCGTGGCATAGGTGGCGGCGGCATGAAAACCGAACTCGTTTTCCGGCAACGCTCCCATAAGAACCAGGGCATCGGGATCGTTCCACCACAGCGCCTGGTTCTGCCACGCGCGGTGCAGGTTCTCAGCGGCCACACTTTTCACCGTCTTCCAGTTGCGCGAGATGTCGCCCGAGGAGCGCGACCCGTGGATGACGCCCAAGGAAGGCCACAAGGGGTGGTTGCAGCCCAGAATGAAGCTCTTGCCGGCGCCCCGGATGATGGACTGCATTCCCAGGCGATAGGCCTCCACGCGCGTGGCCTTGGAATCGTGAAGGCGGGCCGAATGCATCGCGCCCCAGAAAATGGCATCCAGCTTGAAGTACGTCACGCCCCACTCGCGGTTCATGGTGCGGAATACCGACTCCAGAAAATTGCGCGCCCCCGGGTGCGTGCCATCCAGTGCGTACCAAGGGCCGCGGCGCCAGCCGCCGAAGGTGACCTTGTTGGACGGCAGCGGCTGGCCGCCGGCGTCTTTCATGAACCAGTCAGGATGCTGCGCGAACAGGTGGGACTTCTCTTCGGCGATGAACGGCGCCACCCAGATGGCGGGCTCGAAGCCGCGCTGCCGGATCTCTCTCAGCACGGCGCGGATCTCGCCGCCGAAGGCCGTGCCAGTCTCCAGCCAGTCTCCCATCGCGGGCTGGTATCCGTCGTCGATCTGAATGTAGCGCAGGTTGCGCGCGTTGGCGGCGATCCACTCGAGGTTTTCGGTTACCCGTTGCGCAGTCACTCGCGGGCCGAAGCAATACCAGGAGCACCAGCCTTCAGGCGGCGCCGGCCAGGCGAGCGGCCGGTGCTGCGCGGCGATCAGATGGCCGAGTTCGGCAAAAAGCGCCGGGCGGTCAGCGCCCTCCAGCCGGCAGAACTCTTCCAGCGTCCAACTCTCCCCCGGGCCCAGGGTCAACCCTTCGCAATCCAGAGTCACTTGAAGCGTCGACGCGCGCAGGTGGAAGCGGCCCACCCAGCGGCGCGATGAGGTGAACGCGAGGAGAGTGTGCGGCTGGCCGGCGGGAGAGAGGCACAGCAGGTTGTAGAGCGTGGTAGCGTCTGCGGGCTCCGGGATCTTGTAGTGTTTCCGATCCGTGTAGTTGCCGATCTGCGCCGGCGCGGCGATGGTTCCGCCGGTCTGGCTCAGCATGGTGAAACCTTCGCCGTAGATGGGCGTTTCCGCGCCGCAGCCGTGGTTGCCCTCAAACAGGACGATCTCCCGCAAAGCCACGGGATTCTTGCCGCGGTTGGTGACTCTGGCGCGGCACAGCCTGCCCTGCCAGCGGCGCTCCACGCGGCACCCTGGGGCGGCCGAGCCGTCTGTGGCGATGGCCCGCGGCGGGGCCGCCATCCATTCAGGCGCCGGCGCGGCCGCGGCCAGGGCAGAGAGCGAAAACTGGCGTCTGGAGAGACTCATCTGGATGCCTCCAACGCGCCGGTGGCGCGCAATTCGCGATAGAGTTCGCGGAAACAGAGAACGGATTCGGCCGCCTGCACGAAGGGGTTCTTCTCTTCGCCGAAGTAGGCGCGGACGAAGGGGCCGAAGCCAACCCACGTTGTGTGCAGCATGCCGAGCATGCGGTTGCGCACCAGCGGCGTGGAGTGCGCCCGGGCGTCCCGAATCTGAGCCAGTTGTCCCAGCGCCACGGCCGGCCTGCGCCAGGGCGAACTCACCACATCGAATCCGGCCAGCGCGAAGCTGGTGGCCGTCGGATGGGCGGCTTCGTAATGCCAGTCGCACAGGACGACGTCGCGCGGCAGCAGGGCCAGCGCCGGCGCGGTCTGATTCAGGCTCGCCTCCCACTTGCCGATGCCTGTGGTTTCGCCGTCGATCAGGCGGTCTGCCCAGATCCATAGCCGCCGGTTCCGGGAGGCGAGGTGATCCCGTATCGTCTTTACCTCGCCGGCGAACAGTTCCGCGCGGCTGCGTCCTTTGCAGCGCGGGCAGGCGTCTTCGCCGATCAGAAAAACTTCGTCCATTCCGGCATGGAAAACCTCTGCGCCGGTGACTTCCATCAGCTCGTCGATCAGGTCGAACAACAGCGCATGGACCTCCGGGTGCCGCGGGCAGTAGCTGCGGCAGTAGATGTCCGCGTTGTCGGGGTAGAGCCCCGGCGTCTCATCGAACTCGGGGTGTGAGCGCAGCAGGCCGAACGTCTTGCGCGCCCAGGATTGGTGCCCCAGCAGGTTGATCATGGGGATCAGTTGGACGCCCGCACTCCTGGCCGCCTGGCTGATCTGACGCAACTGGTCCGCGGCGAGCGGATCAGCATCGGCCACCTCCGGGTGGCGCTGGAACTGATAGCGGTAGTTGATCTCGAGCACCAGCACATTGACGCCTTCCTTGGGAAGCGCCTCCGAGATGAAGCGCAATGCCAGCGGAACTTCATCCGGCTTGGGTGCGGCGAGGTGGATTCCCCGCACCGGCAGGCCCTGCCCGTCGGCGACGGAGCAGAAGGCGGCGGTAGCTAGAGCCAGGCGAAGGAGGACGTTGTGCATTGCGCGCTCATTCTATCGCGCGCGTTCCTCTAGCGCTGCGGCCGGTAGGAGGGTATCTGGGATACAGCCGCCAGAAGCACTCCCGCCAGGAGGGCGAGCCACGCGAACCAGTCGCCATAGCGGCTGTAGAAAGTGGTTTCCGGGATCCAGGCAAACCGCAGGCGGCCGGCAGCGCGCTGGAACTCCGGCAGAGCGTCCCACAGCCGTCCGGTGGGGTCGATCGCGGCAGTCAGACCATCGTTGGCCGGGCGCAGCACCCAGCGGCCGTTTTCCACCGCGCGCATGCGGGCCAGCAGCAGGTGCTGGCGGCGGCCGAAGCTGCCGCGGAAGTAGCCGTCGTTGGTCAGGTTCACCAGCACCTCCGCGCCGTTGCGGGCGAACTGGCGGACGTAGTGCGGAAAGGCGGATTCGTAGCAGATGAAAGCTCCCAGCGTGTGTCGGCCGGCGGGAAACGTCTTGGCGCCGGGTCCGGGCGCGAAGTTGCCGGCTTCCGAAGAGATCTTCTGGATCCAGCCGAAGCCGGGCGGGATGAACTCGCCGAAGGGAACCAGGTTGGCCTTGTCGTAGCGGCCCAGCAGCGCGCCTTCGCCGCTCAACAGTACGGCGGAATTCAGCGGTTCCCGCGTCGGCGAGTAGGCCACGCCCGAAAAGAGCAGGGGGACGCCCGCCAGGCGTGCGGTCTCGGTGACCTGCATGCGGAAGTTCGCGTCGTCGTAGTAGTAGAAAGGCGCCGGCGCCTCGGGCCACAGCAGCAGGGCGGGTTTGGGCTTGGCCGGATCCATGGCTTCCTGCAGCGTGCGCAGCGCGATCTGGCGCGTGGCGCGGATGGCCTCATCCCGGGTCCACACCGTGTCGGCGCTGGCGTTGATCTGCATCGCGACGGCCTGCTGCTTGGGTGCGCGGTCCAGCGCCACCGGCGGCAGCAGCAGGAGGAAGGGCAGGTAGAGCAGCCAGGCGAGCTGCTTGCGGTCGCGCCGCAGCGCCACCAGCGTGATGGCGCAGGCCAGCGAAGCGAAGATGAACGAGACGCCATAGACACCCAGCACGGGCGCGGCGCGCAGCGGCACGCCCATGGAGATGCCTGCGTTGCCCAGCATCAGCCACGGGAAGCCCAGGGGCGAGTGAGTGCGCTCGATGCCGGTCCAAAGCAGCGCCACCGCGGGAATCGCCCAGGGGCGTGGAAGGACGAAACCGGCGAGCCACGCGAAGGCGGCCGTGTGCAGGCCTTTCGCGGCCGCGAACAGAACCAGTGCCAGCCAGCTTAACGGGCCGTTCAGGCCGCCGTAGGAAGCCAGCACGTCTTTGATCCAGAAACAGGCGGAGGCCCAGTACAGAAATCCGGAGAGCCAGCCCCACAGGAAACGCTGGCCGCCCAGCTTCTGATGCGCCAGCGCGAACAGCAGCGGTGAGAGCGCAATGGGGGCGAGGTACGGTAGATCGATGGGCGGGAACAACGCGCCCAGCAGCAGCGCGGTGAGCACCGCGCCGGCCAGCGAAAGCGGCCAGGACTTCATGGGGTGGCGCCTTCCGCGGCGGCGCGGGCGTGCACGAGGTCCGCCATGTAACTGGATCGGACGAATGGGCCGGCGAAGACGTTGGCGAGCCCGGCCTGCTCGCCGAAGGCGCGCCAGCGCTCGTAGCGGTCCAGCGGGACGTATTCGGCCACCGCCAGATTGCGGCGCGTCGGCTGCAGGTACTGGCCGATGGTGGCGATCTGCGCGCCGGCCGCGTGGAGATCGGCCAACAGCAGATTGACCTCCTCCTCGGTCTCTCCCAGGCCCACCATTAATCCGCTCTTGACCAGCGACTCCGGGCGGTGGCGCCGCGCGAAGGAGAGGACATCGAGCGACTGCCGGTAATCGGCCTGCGGCCGCACCTTCCGGTACAGGCGTTCCACCGTCTCCATATTGTGGTTGAAGACGTGCGGACCGGCCTCCAGAACGCGCGCCACCGCGGCATGGTCTCCGCAGAAATCCGGTGTGAGCACTTCCACCCGGGCCTCGGGCAGGGCGGTGCGCACCTGGCGCACGGTTTCAGCAAAGTGATGGGAGCCGCCATCGGGCAAGTCGTCGCGATTCACGCTCGTGATGACGACGTAGGAGAGCTTCATCTCGGCGGCCATGCGCGCCACGTTCTCCGGTTCGGCCGCATCCAGCGGCATCTCCCGCTTTTCGGGCGAGCCCTTCGGCACCGAACAAAACGTGCAGCCCCTGGTGCAGATGTTGCCCAGGATCATGAACGTGGCCGCGCCGCGATGGAAGCACTCATGCATGTTCGGGCAGCGCGCCGATTCGCACACAGTGTGCAGATGCCGGGCGCGCATCCCGTTCTTCAAGGACTGGACCGCCATGTGGCTGGTCTCCGGCTTACGCAGGAACTCAGGCAGGCGCGGCCGTAACTTGGGTGCGCGGGGGTCCGGCGGCTGGTGGAGGTCCAATTGGACAAGCGAATCCATGACTGTGAGTGGGCGGCCGGCTCCAGCAGAGCCTGCGTGCAGCCGACTTCAGTATTTTACCGGGTATGGGCTCTTAACGCCGATCTCGCCCAGCATGCTGCGTGCCGCGGCCATCTCTTCGCTATTGAAAGGGCCCAGGACGACGCGGCATAGCTCGGTCGATTTCGGCACCGGCGTAACAAAGCCCTTCAGCTTCGTCTTCTCGGTGATGAAGGCCAGCATGGCGTCGGCCTCGGCGCGTTTGACGGCCGCTACCTGAAGATATGTGCCGGCTGGCGGCGTTTGAACAAAAGTGCTGGCCGGTGCCGCCGGTTTGGCTGGAGGAGTTGGAGCCGGCTTGGCGGGTGGAGCCTTGGGCTCAGGCGCCGGCGCCTTCTTCTCGGGTTCGGTTGCCGGCTTCGTCGCGGCTGCCGGCGGGTTTTCGGCTTGCGGTGGGGCGGATTCGGCGGCGCTGCGTTGCGGGGGAGTTGATTCAGCGACGGGCGCCGGGCTCTGCGGTTCAGCAGAACGGTTGGTGGCGGCATCCACGGAGATCGGGATCTGTTCCCCATCCTTCTTCGCCACGACGGAACCGCCCGTGCTGCGTCCTGCCAGGAAACCCATGGCGAAAAAGACGCCCAGAAGGACTATGACAATGAACAAGACGCTGAGTAGCTGCTTGTTGCCCAATATCAGTTCGAATTCGCCGTCGTCTCTGCCTGCCATGCTAGGATTCCCTATCCCCTTTCACACTCCATCGGCTGAAGAGGCCTCCAGGTTGAGACCGCTGCCCCTCACTGCAGAATAATCCCCGCGGCAGGGCCGGCACAAGGGGGCAAGCTGCCGATTGCGATCCGGAGACTCCTGCTATCCTGTTCAAACATGGACGGTTTGCGCTTCCAGTGCCAGCCCGGCTGCATTCGCTGCTGCGATGTTCAAGGCTTCGTCTACCTCTCGGAGAAGGACCTGAAGCAGGCGGCCCGATTTGTCGGAATGAGCGCCGCGGCCTTTGAACGCAAGTATGTTTACCGGACGCGGCATCTACTGCGCTTCCGTAAGCCGCGCCACCGCCAGTGCCCCTTCCTCACCGCATCCGGCTGCGACATCCATCCGGCCAAGCCCACGCAGTGCCGGCTCTTTCCCTTCTGGCCGGAGCTGATAGAATCGCGCTCGGAATGGCAGAAAACGGGCCGCATGTGCCCGGGGATCGGCCAAGGTGAACTGATCCAAATCGGAACAGCTCATGAAACGGCTTCTGAAATGAAACGCGCCTACCCGACGATGTATCCGGAATAGGCGCTTCGTCCTACACCCCACAATCTATTCATCCTGAAGGGGAAATTCCCACTCAAGAAATGCCGGCGGCCATCCGATGAGGTTGGCGATTCAGGTGCAAGTGTCATTGCCGGCATGCAAACGGATCTGAGTTCCAAACTCGGCCAGTACATGGACCTGCTGGCCCAGCGGCAAAGGCTGGTGGCGGCGAATATGGCCAATGTGGACACGCCCGGCTACCGGACGAAGGACCTGGATTTCCAGTTCGAATACATGTCGCTCTCGCCCGGCGCCGCGCCGCAGGTGATTGAGCCGGCCGGACTGGTGGTGAAGAATGACGGCAACAACGTGAGCCTGGACCGCGAATCGCGGCTGTTGGCGGAAAACGCGTTGCGCTTCAACGTGGCGGCGAATCTGCTGCGCGGGGAGTTGCGCGACATCCGCAAGGCGATTGATGAGGGCCGCTGAGGATAGGAGCGCCGGATGAGTTTATTCAATGTGATGTCGGTCAGCGCTTCGGGCATGGCGGCGCAGCGGGAACGGGCCCAGGTGGTGGTGGAGAATCTGGCTAACGCCGAGACCACCCGGACTCCGGAAGGAGGGCCTTACCGGCGCCGCGATGTGGTCTTTGAGAGCGCGGCGCAGGATTCGCCCTTTGCGGCGGTCTTCCAGTCGGAGATGACTGCCGGGAACCTCGGCGTGGAGGTGGGCGAGGTGCGGGCGGACTCGCGCGATCCCGACATGCGCTATCAGCCCGGCCATCCGCATGCCGACGCACGGGGCTATGTGGCATATCCGCGCATCAACCCGGCTGAAGAGATGGTGGACCTGATGGGCGCCACGCGCGGCTACCAGGCCAACGTGGCCGCGTTTTCAGCGGTGAAAGACATGATTTCCAAGTCGATTGAGCTGATGAAATGACGCTCTCCGGCCTCGCTCCCATCCGCCTGCCGGAGCAGGTCGGGCAGCTCCGGTCCGCGGCTGCCGCCGGAACCGGCGGATTCTCCGAGGTGATGGCCTCGGCTGTGGAGACGGTGAACTCGCTCCAGAACTCGGCCGACGCCACAGTGCGGCGGTTTCTGAGCGGCGAAGGGGGGGAACTGCACCAGGTGGCGCTGGAACAACAGCAGGCGCAACTGTCCTTCGACCTCTTCCTGCAAATGCGCAATAAGGCCGTGCAGGCCTACCAGGAAGTGATGCGGATGCAGTTGTAGGCCGGGACCGGCGTCTCAGGGAGAACAACCATGGAGCAGATCAAGTCATTGCTGGCCAGCCTGACCACACGTCAGAAAGTGACGCTTGCCCTGGCGGCTGCGCTGGTGGTGGCTTTGATTGCCGGCGGCGTGCAGTGGAACAAGGAGCGCGACCTCAAGCCGCTGTACACGAACCTCTCGGCCGAGGATGCCGGCGCGGTGGTGGCCAAACTGAAGACGTCGAACGTCGAGTACAAAGTGGCCGAAGGGGGCGTCGTGCTAGTGCCGTCGGCGCGCGTTGCCGAGCTGCGGCTGGAGATGGCTTCGGCCGGCTTGCCGCGCACTGGACGCATCGGCTTCGAACTGTTCGACAAGGCCAACCTGGGCACAACGGACTTCGCCGAGCATGTGAATTTCCGGCGGGCGCTGGAGGGCGAACTGGAGCGCAGCGTAATGGGCATCGGGGAGGTGGAGCGCGCGCGGGTGCACGTGACTTTTGCCAAAGACTCGCTCTATCTGGAGAGCCGGCAGCCGGCCAAGGCCAGCGTGATGATCAAGCTGAAGCCGGGCAGCCGGCTGTCGCCGCAGAATGTCCTGGCCGTGCAGCACCTGACGGCGAGCGCCGTGGAAGGGCTCGCGCCCGAGGCAGTTTCCATCCTGGACATGAACGGCAACCTGCTGAGCCGTCCGCGCCCGCAACAGGACGCCGAGATGGGTGCTTCCAGCGCCATGCTGGAGTACCGCCAGGGCATGGAACGCGAGTATCTGGCCAAGATCCGGGCCACGCTGGATCCGCTACTGGGGCCGGAGAAGTACCGAGCCGGCATCAACCTGGAGTGCGACTTCACCAGCGGCGAGCAGAGCGAAGAGTCGTTCGACCCGAACAAGAGCGTAATGGTGACCTCGCAGCGAACCGAGGACATTTCGGGCGCAGCGTCCACGGCGGGGGTGCCTGGGACGGGCTCTAATTTGCCACGGCCCGTGCCGCGGGGTGTCGGCGGCTCCGGCGGGGTTTCCCGGAAGACTGAAAACACCACCTATCAGACGAGCCGCGTCGTGAAGCATCTGAAGCTGCCGCAGGGCGGAGTGCGGCGCGTCTCGGTCTCCGTACTGGTGGATCAGAAGCTGCGCTGGGAGGGAACGGGATCGAAGGCACGGCGGGTGCTGGAGCCGCCGAGCGCGGAGACACTGAAGGTAGTGAAGGACGTGCTGGCCGGAGTGGTGGGATTCTCGCAGGATCGCGGCGACCAGATCCTGGTGGAGACGCTCCCGTTTGAAGCCACTCTGTAGTCCGAGCCGCCGGAAGGCGCCGCTCCGGCCGGGCCCGCCGCCCCGGGCGGATGGGTACCCTGGCCCTGGCTGAAGCCCATCCTGAAGATGGCGCCGATGCCTGTGCTGCTGGGCGCTGCGGCTGCGCTGGGCGTGGTTTTGCTGCTGAGCCTGGGCTTGGTGGCCCGCGTGTTCCTGCGCAAGCGCAAGGCCCCGGCAGGCGCCATGACCGGCGGCACTCAGGCCTTGAGCGCGGGCAAAGGAGCTGCCGGACAATTACCCATGCCTGAGCAGCGCGGGTTTGAGGACAAGGCCCGCGAGGTGCTGGAGCGGAACAAGGCGGAGCAGGAGCGGCTGGAGAATGAGACCTTGCTCTCGCTGCAATTGCCTCCGCAGACCAAGAAGTCCGAGGTGCTGAAGAAAGTGATCTCCGATCAGGCCAAGAAGGACGCCGCAGCCACGGCGCAGCTCATCCGCACCTGGATCACGGAGGGCCGCTAGGTGATTACCAACGCAACACCCGACAAAGACCTCGCACCGCGCTATTCGGGCCAGCAGAAGGCGGCGGTGCTGCTGGTCACGCTGGGCGAGGAGTTGAGCGGCGAAGTCCTGAAGCATCTTGACGAGGATGAGGTGGCGCAACTCGGCAAGGAGGTGGCGCGAATCCCCTCCATCACCAGCGAGGACGCCGAAGCCATTCTCAACGAGTTCTACCAGATGAGCATGGCGCAGGACTACGTGCTCAAGGGCGGGCTGGAGTATGCGCGGCGCATGCTCATCAGCGCCTTCGGACAGGAGCACGGCAAAAAGATCCTCGACAGGCTGGTGAAGCTGCTGGGCCACGAGACGGCGAGTTTTGATGCTCTGCAGAAAGCGGATCCACAGCAACTGGCCAAGTTCATCCACAGCGAGCATCCGCAGACTATCGCCTTGATCCTGAGCCACCTCGGCAGCAGCCAGGCGGCGGGACTGCTGTTTTCCCTGCCGGCGGAGATGCGCGCCGACGTGGCGCTCCGGATGGCGAGCCTGGACCAGATTTCGCCCGACATCATCTCGAAAATCGCCGGCATCATCGGGCAGAAGCTGAAGGCGCTGGGCGAGTTGAGCCGCGAATCCTACGGCGGCGTGCGGGCCGTGGCGGAGATGTTCAACCGCCTGGACTCCACCACCAGCAAGGAGATCCTGGACAAGATCGAGAACGAGGATCCGAACCTGGTGGAGACCATCCGGCACCTGATGTTCGTCTTCGAAGACCTGTTGCTCATCGACCAGGGAGGCATCAAAGAGTGCCTGGGGAGGGTGGACCGGAAGATCCTGACGGTGGCGCTGAAGGGCACCAGCGATCAATTGAAGAGCCACTTCCTGCAGTGCATGTCGCAGCGCGGCGCCGAAATGCTGCGGGAGGACATGGACGCGCTGGGGCCCGTGAAGATCAAGGAAGTGGAGGCGGCGCAGCAGCAGATCATCTCCATCGTCCGGCAGCTCGAGGCGGAGGGCGTCTTGAGCCTGAAGGGCACGGTGGGCGAGCAATACGTGGTGTAGCCCCATGGCGTCTAAAATCCACAGGGCGGGAGAGGATCTCGCCTACGAGCAATTCCAATGGCGCCGGGCGGCCTCGGCGCTACCCGACGACCTGCGCTGCGAGGCTGCTCCAGCCACGCAGGCGATCCAGCGCGTGCGTTCCACCGATGCGGCAATCGAAGAGGGGCGGGCCCGCTTGGAGGCGCAGTTCCGGGGCGAGGCGGAGCAACTCAGGCGGGCGGCGTTTGAGGAAGGGAGGGCGGCGGGGCGTCAGGAGGCCCGGGCCGAACTGGAAGGCGTCATGCGGCAACTTTCGCACTCCATCGAAGTGCTGGCGGGCATGAAGCCGAGGTTCCGCCAGGAGGTTGAACGAGAGGTGGTCAGCCTTTCGTTGAGCATCGCCCGCCGGATCCTGCGCCGGGAGATGCAGGTGGACCGCGATGCCCTGCTCGGGTTGGTGAAAGCGGCGTTTGAGAACGTCTCGATGCGGGAGGTGACGCTGGTGCGGACGCATATCTCTCATGCGGAGCAGATTCGTCGGTACCTTTCGGGACTGGGCGCGCCGGAGTGCATCGAGGTCCGCGGCGACGCGTCACTGGAGCCGGGCGGAGTGGTCGTGGAGACGGCCCGGGGTTCGCTGGACGCTTCGCTGGAGACGCAACTCGAGGAGATCGGCAACGGACTGTCGGATGTTCTCAATGGAGGTGGCGGGCGATGACAGCTCCCTGCTGGTTCAATCTGGCGCGGTACGAAAGCGTTGTGGCGGCCGTCGAGCCGATGCGCAGGTTTGGTCAGGTGACGAAAGTGGCCGGGTTGCTGGTGGAGTCCAGCGGGCCAGCGGCCGGGCTCGGCGAGTTTTGCGAGATCCTGCGGCCCGGGGGCGAGCCGGTGCGGACGCAGGTGATCGGTTTCCGGGACGGCGGCGTGCTGTCGATGCCGCTGGAGGAGACGTCCGGGCTCCAATTGGGCGACACCATCGTGACACGGCCCGGCGAGGCGCGCGTGGCAGTGGGGGAATCGCTGCTGGGCCGGGTGTTGGACGGCTTTGGGCGCCCGATGGATGGCGGCCCGCCGATTGAAGCCGCCGCCCGTTACGACATCTATGCGACACCTCCGGGCCCGCTGGAACGCGAGCCGATCCGGGAGGCGTTGACCACCGGAGTGCGCGCCATCGACGGCTTTCTCACCTGCGGGCGCGGGCAGAGAGTGGGCATTTTCGGTGGCAGCGGCGTGGGCAAGAGCACGCTCCTGGGCAGCCTCATCAAGAACAACGACGCCGACGTTTGCGTCCTGGCGCTGGTCGGCGAGCGCAACCGCGAAGTGCGGGATTTCATCGAGCACGAGCTGGGGCCGGAGGGGCTCAGGAAGTCCGTCATCGTCGTGGCCACTTCCGATCGTCCCTCGCCCCTGCGTGTGCGAGCCTGTTTCGTTGCGCTGGCGGTGGCCGAATACTTCCGGGATCAGGGCAAAGACGTCCTTCTGGTGGCGGACTCCGTCACGCGGCTGGCGATGGCGCAGCGTGAAATCGGGCTGGCTGCCGGCGAGCCGCCCAGCCAGAAGGGTTACACGCCGAGTGTCTTCCAGATGCTGCCGCGTATCTTTGAGCGGGCCGGACGATTCGCGCGCGGCTCCATCACCGGTTTCTTCACCGTCCTGGTGGAAGGCGACGACATGAACGAGCCGATCGCCGATGCCGTGCGCGGCATCCTGGATGGCCACATCGTGCTGTCCCGGTCGCTAGGCCAGGCGGGGCACTATCCGGCGATCGACATCTTGCAATCGGTCTCCCGGTTGGCTTCCCGTGTTGCCGGCCAGGAGCAAAGAGAGTACGCCAACCGGCTCCGGGAGACGCTCGCGCTGCTGCAATCCTCTGAGGACCTGATCCGGATCGGAGCCTACACCTCGGGTTCGAACTCGCGCCTGGACGATGCGCTACGCGTGGAGGATCACCTCAAGTCGTTCCTGCGTCAGAGGCCGGGCGAGAGTTGCACGCTGCCGGAGACGGCAGGGCGAATGGCGCAGCTTTGCGGCGCCGGCTCGCCCGCACGGAGAGGGGAGTGATGAAGAAGTTCAAGTTCCCTTTGGAGAAACTGCGGGGCCTCAGGCAGGTGCGGCTGGAGATGGTGCAGGCTCAGATGATGGCGTTGCTGGCGGAACGCTCGGCGTTAGAGCAGCGCCAGTTGATGCTGGATCGGCAGGAGTTGAACGCCCGGGACGAACTGCGCGTCAAGCGGGAGCTCGGCTTCGAAGAGCTGTCGGCGATGGAAGGCTTCCGGCGCTGGGCCGAACTGGAGCGCGAGCGCATGCGCCGCTCCGCGCTGCAGCTGAACGAGCGGGTTGAAGACCAGCGCAAGGCACTATTGGAGGCCCGGAGGGATGTGGAGGCGTTGAACCGGCTGCGTGATAGAAAGTTGACCGGCTGGCGGCAGGAGGTAGACCAGGAGATGGAGAGCACCGTGGCGGAGCTGGTCATCGCCCGCTGGCGCCGGGAGGGCGGAGCCGCCTAGCTACTGTTTGAGGAACTTCAGAAACTCCTGCGGATCCTTGGTCAGGCCGGGGAAGGAGCCCAGCACCTTCTCCGAGCCGTCCATCACGGCGTAGTAAGGGATGGCCACCGTCTGGAAGAGCCTGTCCTGCAACTGCTGGTTCTTCTCACTGACTTGATCTGTGCCATCGGTGTACAGTTCCACCAGGACGTAGCCGGCCAGCGCCTCGGCGATCTCCGGCCGCGGGAACATGTTGGCCTTCATCCAGTGGCAATTGGTGCAGGCGTAGCCGGTAAAGGCCACCAGAATCGGCTTGTTCTCGGCGGCAGCGCGCGCCTTGGCGGCCTCCAGGTCGTTCTTCAGCCAGCGGGGCGTGGAGGCGGCGCCGGAGCCCAGGCCGGGGGCGTTCTCCGAAGGCGCCGGAATATAGGCCTCGATCTCGCCCAGGCGGATGCCGAACATGCCCGGGATCAGGCTCAATGCAAAGCCCAGCAGCAGGATAGCCACCAGTAGCCGGCCGGGTCTTAACTCCTCATCCCGGCGGATGCCTTCCATGGGCAACATTCCCAGCAGGTAGAGACCCGGCAGCGCGAACAGCACCGCCCATAGGGCCAGGAACCGTTCCCGGGTGAGCAGGCCCCACTGCAACACCTGGTCGATATTGGCGAAGTACTTCAGCAGTGCGGCCAGTACCAGGAAGCCGAGCACGATCTTCACGCGGCTCATCCACCCTCCGCTGCGCGGCATGCGCTGCAGGAAGGATGGGAACAGCGCCAGCATGAAGAACGGCGACGACAGCGCCGTGGAGAACGCCAGCATGCCAAGCACGGGCTGCAGCCGGTCGCCACCCACGGAGGCCGCCAGCAGCGTGCCCATGAACGGGCCCACGCATGCGAAAGAAGCCAGGCAGAACGTCAGGCCCATGATCAGCGTACCCAGCATTCCGCCCCGCGTCGAGGCCATGTTCAGCTTGGTGAGCAGACCGGTCGGCAAGGTGATCTCGAACGCGCCCAGCAGACTCAGCCCGAATGCGAAGAACACCACGCAGATTACGCCGTTCACCCACGGGCTGGAGGCCATCTGGACCACTGCAAACGGACCCAGCGCCGCGCTCAGCCCGAAGCCGATTGCCGTGAAGAGAACCACGATCCCCACGCAGAACGTCAACGCCTGCCGAACCGCCGATCCACGGCTGGTACTGCCCTGTCCCAGGAAGAACGACATCGTGATGGGGATCATCGGGAAGACGCATGGCGTGAAGATCGCCGCCAGTCCGAAGCCGAAGGCCACCAGCAGGAATGTGCCCAGCGGCTGGTCCTGCGGCTTGCCGGTTGCGGGCGCCTTGGAGGCCGGCTTGGTTTCGCCGGAAACCGGCCCCTCAGCCGCCGGCTGGAACAGTTTCAAATCCGTTGGAATTGCCGCCGCTGCCGCCGGAGCACCCGGGACGATCTCAATCTTCGCCGTCACCGGGACCTTCTTCGGCGGCAGGCACTCCTTTTCGGTGCAAAGCTGGTAGCGCGTCTGGACGGTCAACTCCAGCGGGCCCGGCTTGGCCTCGGCTGCCAGCTTGGCCTTGATCCAGAAAGTTGCTTCCTTTTCATAGGTTTCGGTCTGCAGATTGAAGTTCGGATCGAATTTGCTGGCCGGGGCGGGGAAATACACTTCGAAGCTGGCAACAGACGGGTCCTCGGCCACCCTGATGGTGGTGGCGGTGGGGCCGCCCGTGGGGCCGGGCTTGGGCGTGGTGAGCGAGTACATGTGCCACGGCGCGTCGAGCTTCAGCTGCAGTTGGAGCGTGATTTCCGCGCCGGGCCCGGCCTTGGCGGCCGAGGGCTGCAGGGTCCAGTGGGCGGGGGAAGGCCGTTGGCCCAGGAGTGGAAGCGAGAGAAGGAGGAACGGGAGGCTAGCTTTGAAGAGCCTTGCCGTTCTGAGCCTGCCAGCGCTGAATTTCGGCTTCAATGCGGTCGTTGACCCGTTCAGAAGCTGATTCCGTGGCGACTCGGATGGCATTACGGATGGCGTTGTCATTGGATCTCCCGTGGCAGATGATGACGACGCCTTTCACGCCCAGCAACGGAGCGCCGCCGTACTCAGAGTAATCCATGCGCTTGCGGAAGTCCTTCAGCGCCTGCTTGCTGAGGACATAGCCGATTTTGCTGGCTACCGTGGATTCGAACGATTCCTTGAGCAGGTGCTTGATCACTTCCACCAGCCCCTCGCTTACCTTCAGCGCCACATTGCCGATAAAGCCGTCGCAGACAATCACATCGGCGGTGCCGGTGTAGAGGTCGCGGCCTTCGACGTTGCCGATGAAGTTCAGCGACTGCTGGCGCAGGATGGCAGAGGCGCTCTTGGTCAGTTCGTTGCCCTTGTGCTCTTCCTCGCCGATGGAGAGGATGCCCACCCGCGGCGTTTCCGTGTGAAACACCAGGCGCGAGTACACGTCGCCCATCAGGGCGAACTGCGAGAGCATTTTGGCGTCGGAATCGACATTGGCCCCCACGTCCACCATCACGGCGGGCTTGCCTTTGATGGTTGGGAAGGGGTTGGCCAGCGCCGGCCGGTCCACGCCCGGAATCATTCCCAGCACGGTTTTGGAGATGGCCATCACCGCCCCGGTGTTGCCGGCTGAGACCAGTCCATCGGCCTCCCCGTCTCTGACCAGGCGGGATGCTACACGAATGCTGGAGTCCCGCTTGGTACGCAGCGCTTTGGCGGGGTTGTCGTCCATGGTCACCACTTCACTGGCGTGGACGATGCGCAGGGGCAGCTTCTTCCAGCCGTCGTGCTTGGCGAGTTCTGCCTTGATGAGGTCCTCGCGTCCGACCAGGAGGATTTCGACGTCCTGTTCTTTGGCGGCCCGAACCGCCCCGTGAACCTCGGGAACAGGGGCGTGATCGCCCCCCATGGCATCCACAGCGATGGTTAGCATTCAGTGGTGCGCAACTTGGTGAAACCGGATCGCAATCGAACTATTCTTGAACGACTTCAATCACTTCGCGCGTTTTGTACCACCCGCAATGCGGGCAGGCGCGGTGGGGCAATTTGGTGCCGTGGCACTTCGGGCACTCGCTCAGGCCAGCCCGGCTGAGGGCGTCGTGAGTGCGGCGTGCAGACGTGCGGCGCTTGGAGTGGCGTCGTTTGGGATTCGGCATGGCTTCCTTCCTGTTGAGGCTACCGGCTGGCTGCGGGAGCCGGAACCGGAATGGCGGATATGACTTCTCTATTGTAATGGATTGCCGGGGGCGCTGTCATCTTGAGGCCGCAGTTGAGTTTGCGGCCCGCCCGGGACGGACGTCGGCGGCCGTCGGAACGCCTATCAGCGCCGGGCGTTACTTCAGGTCCTTACTTCAGGTCCTTCAGCGCCGACCAGCGCGGATCCACCTTCTGCTCCGCGCAGTTGCAGGGCTTCTCGTTCAGGTTGGCGCCGCACTCCGGGCACAGGCCTTTGCAGTCCGGCCGGCAGGTTGTCTGCATCGGCACGCTGAGCAGGACGTGCTCCCGCAGGGCGTCGCGCAGCCCCACGCTGTCGCCTTCGTAGAACGAGATGTCGATCTCGCCCTCCTCCAGATGCACTTCGGCGTGGTTTGAAGTCTTCACCACCGGCCGGTAGAAGAGGTCGAATTCATTCTCCACCGGGA
>JACQZS010000056.1 GCA_016213725.1 Acidobacteriota bacterium
GAACCACCCGGAAGACCTCCCTCCATGTCTGCCCCGGCGGCACCGACTGCAGGCCCTTGTACCAACCGGCGTGCGCGGCATTGAACGCATTCGTGATGGAGGTCATCGGCTCGAAGCAGATGAAGCCGCGGCCCTTGGGCGAGTAGACCACCGCCACGCCGTACTTGGGGCCGTACTCTACTGTAATGCTCTCCCGTTTGCCCTGGACGCGGAAGCGGGCGAAGCCGTCGGCATCGCGCACCAGATCGTCCAGCACGTCATCCAGAGAAATCCCTTCGAGCTTCTGCGGGCGGCTGTAGGGATTGGGCTGCGTCTCTCCGGTAGGGAGCAGCCGATTTGACAATACGTGCTTGATCTTCGCCGGCAGCTCCACGGACCATTCGTCGCGCGGCGCGTCGCTCACCTGAAAGTACGGGTGGTAGCCGAGCGAAACCGGCAGCGGTTCGGCGCTCTGGTTCTGAATGGCCGTTTCCACTTCCAGCGCGCCGTTCTTCAACCGGTAAGTCATCTCGATGGCATGCGCAAAAGGGAACTGGGCCATCAACTGCGGGTAGTGCGCGAATTCAATTCGTGACGTCAGCACCGCCCCGGCCTGGCCCGCTTCGGCCTTGGTGACTTTCCAGAGGCTGGAGTAGACGAGCAGACCGTGGATGGGCGTGTTGTTCGGCCCCGGCCGGACGTTGCCCACCGACTCCTGCAGGTTGTACTGCTTGCCGTTTACCCAGTACGACATGCCGTCGATGCGGTTGGCCCACGGCCACAGCAGAGGATTGCCGAGGTGCGCGGGTTTGGCGGCGAATTCGCCTAGCGTCTTGTAGGGCGACCAGAATACGGGCTTGCCCTTCACAGTCATCTCGTAGGAGTTGTTGCCCAGCGAGGGCACAACGCGCACCTCGGTTTGACGAGCTTCGTCGCGGAGGACATAGATCTCGATCGAGTCGGCGGAGTCTTTGCGGATGGAATAGTCGGCGGCTGGCATAAGGGAGTGCATGAGCGGGAGCGCGAACAGCAGAATTTGTCGCATGTCCCTGAGTTTAGTCTGAAGGGTCGGTCTCTTTCAGGGAGGGGTCTCGCGGGTCGAGGTCCATCTCCTCCTGACAGCACTGGCATTTGCCAGGTGTCCAGGCGCGGATGGCGCAGACGGCGCACCAGTAGGTGACCACCAGTCTGCGGCCTTTTCTCCACACGAAAATGGCGCGGGTGTGAATGGGATCGATGCTGAATCGGCCGGCAGCGGGAGTGTGGCCGTTCAGTTCGAACTCGTCGTTGCGCAGCCGCGGGTCGCGCATGACGCGCAGAGAATCGGCGTCGCCCGACAGCGCCACGGGGCCATTGGGGCCTTCGAATATGAGTTCCGCCCCGGCGGACCGCAGGCGGCCGCGCAGGCGCTCGCCCTGCTCCGCGCGCGCGGCCAGAGCGCCCGCCGGCAGAAGCGACAGAATGGATCGCCGTGTCATCGACTACTTGGTCTGATGCGGCACAGCGCGCAAGAGTCGCAAGCCATTGAGCGTGACGGCCACCGTGGCGCCCATATCCGCCGCCACCGCCATCCAGAGCGAGGCGACGCCCAGCAGCGTGCAGGCGAGGAACAGCGCCTTCATTCCGAGCGCGACCGCAATGTTTTGCCCAATCACCGCCCGCGTTCGGCGCGCATGACGGATCAGGAACAGGAGTTTGGCAAAGTCGTTGCCCATCACCACCACATCGGCGCTCTCCCGAACGATCTCAGGGCCTGCCAGCCCGAGGCTGATGCCCAGGGAGGCGGCCGCCAGTGCGCGCGCATCGGCTGAACAATCTCCGGCCATCGCCACGCTGCCGTGCTGTCCAATCAGCGCTTCGATCCTGGTGGCTTTCTCCTCCGGCCGGAGCTCCGCACGAATCTCGTCCACGCCGGCGGTCCGGCCCGCCAGCTCGGCGACTGGTTGAGGATCGCCGGTGAGCAAAGCCACATGTTCGATCCCCAGGGCACGCAACTCCTTCAGCACGGCGGCCGCATCCGGGCGCGGGCTGTCGCACAGGCCAACCAGTTCCTTGCGGCCGCCCTGCTCAGCGATCGAAACGGTGTAGCCTTCACGGGCCAGCGTCTCCACCGCCTCCGCGGCCTTACCCTGGAGGCCGCTTTCAACCGCCCGCAGGGGCGTCAGCGAGTATCCTTCTCCCTGCTCGATCCTCCAATTCTCCCAGGCTCCCAATTGCCGGGCCGCCTCCTGGTCCAATGCAATCCTGCGGGCCGCCTCGGGCTTACCCATCGTCAATAGTCCCTGCCGGTCCAATGCCAGCGCATGGAGCCGCGCGGCCTCTTCCAGGTACGCGCCGCCTTTGATCAGAACTCCTTCCCGCGCCGCGCTGGCCAGCGCCGCCACCACGCTGACGGGCGTGGAGATCACCAGCGCGCAAGGACAGGATATGAGAAGCACCAGCATGGCCCGGTAGGCCCACAGCTGCCAGGAGTGGCCCATCGCCAGCGGAGGCAGCAACGCCACCGCGCCGGCCACCGCCAGCACTGCCGGCGTGTAGCGGCGGGCGAAGCGTTCCACCATCTGTTCACTCGGCGCCTTGCGGTGCCGCGACTCCTCGATCATGCGCAACATTCGCGCTACCGTCGTATCCTTGGACGCCCGCGTCGTGCGGATCTCCAGCGTGCCGCTTTCGTTCAGCGTACCCGCGAAGACCTCATCGCCCTCGCTCTTTTCCACCGCAACCGACTCGCCAGTGACAAACGCTTGATTCACCAGCGATCGCCCCTGCGCCACTTCTCCGTCGCACGGGATCCGCTCGCCCGCCCTTACCCGCACGCGGCTACCCACGGCTACGGACTCCACCATCACGCGATGCTCGTGATCGCCATGGACCACCGCCGCTTCCGCCGGAGCCACTGCCAGCAGCTTCGCCACAGAGTCCCGTGCATAACGCAAGCTGGCGCTCTCCAGTTTTCCGGCCAAAGAGAACAGGAACGCCAGCGTCGCAGCCTCCACCCATTCGCCCAGCGATGCCGCTCCGGCAATCGAGAGAACCACCAGAAGGTTCATGTCCGGGCGGAACAGGTGGAGCGACGCCCAGGCCTTCTTCCACGCTCCAGCCGCGCCGGCAATGATGGCTGCGGAAAAGAGCGCCACCGCCACCCCGGGCAGGCCGTGCTCGTGCCCGCCGCCCGTGTGGCCGTGCACAAACAGAGTCTCAATCACTTCGCCCGTGACCGCGACCTCGTAAGCCATCCCGGCAGCCAGCGCCACGCCGCTGATCCACAGCCGCACATCCTGCCACTCGCGCCGCGTTTCTTTCGGTTGCGCCCACGGCTCGCACTTCATCCCCACAGACTCCACCGCCGCCTCGATCTCCGCAGGCGTAACCATCTCCTGCGCGTACTCCACTTCCATCCGCCCCTGCATGGCATCGAAATGCAACTCCCTCACGCCGCGCACCTTGCTGAGACGCGCGCGCAGCAATGACACCTCTTCGCCGCAATCCATGCCTGCCACGCGATACTGCTTTATGTTGTTAATGAGAACGGCTCCTCAATAAGAGTTTAGCCTTTCGGCGCCTGTATGCGATATGAACATAGGGTGCAATACGCTGGGGTCTCCGCACCTGACCCGCCAATGATATCTCCAACCGAAGGCTGCGTCCCCCATGTCGAGTGAATGGCGCCCGAGCCCGCCGCCGCGCATGGCCATTGCGCAAATCGACCTCGACGGCTTCAACTCCGCAGTGCTGGACGATCCCGGACTCGTGTCGCCCGCTGAGCGCTCGCGCGCCCGTGGATTGAATGGCGAAGATGCCGTGCGGCGCTACCTCCGGGCGCGGGCCGCGCTCCGGGTGTTGCTGGCCAGGGAGTGCGGCGGCCGGCCGGACGCCCTTCTCTTGGCGGGGAAGCACGGAGTAGTGCCTGTCGAAGACGGCGCCCGCATCTCCTACGGACTCAGCGTGGCAGGCGGACTCGCCGTGTTCGCCATCGGCCGCAATCAGCCCCTGGCAATCGAGGCCGCAGCGCGTAGAGGGGCGGGGGGCGCGTCAGCCCGGTGCCGAATGGAAACGGCTCGCCGCGCGCTGGCGCAGGGCATCGGCAGCACCGCCACCGATGCCGCGAGTCTGCGCGGGTTTCTGGAGGGCGCGCGCTCTCTCGTCGTCTGCGGTTGGACCGTCCAGGTGGTGCCCACCATGCCTGGCTATTTCGTGGCGGTGGCGGGCCAGGGCGAAGGCTGGGGCTACCGGTTGGCCTCGCCGTTCTTCCCCGTTTAGCGCCGCTCCCGCAGATAGCGCGCGAATGCGGCGCCTGTGACGAAGTCGCGTTCAACCTTGCCCGAAGCAAGGTCATTCCGCACTTCCTGCCAGGCGGCGGCGAAGCGGTCCATCGCTTCGAGAATCGCCGGCTGGTTCGTGTCCAGGATGTCGCGCCAGATCTCCCATGCGCTCAAGGCCAGCCGGGTGGAATCCACGAGGCCGGGGCCCGCGGCGGCGGCAATCTCCGCTGCCGATTCGTCGCGGCCCAGAGTTGCGGCCAGCGCGGTGGAGAGCATCTGCGGCAGGTGCGAGGAGAGAGAGACGATCCGGTCGTGGTCCGCAGGGGAAAGCAAGTGCGGGATTGCCCCGATCTTCTCCACCCAGTCAACCAGTTCCCGCGCCGCGGCGGTATCGAACTGCTCCGGCCCAGTGGGTGTCAGCAGGTAGGGGCGGCCTTCGAACAAGGCAGCCTCCGCCGCTTCCACGCCGCGCACCTCTTTGCCGGCCATGGGATGACCTCCGAGGAACTGTCCTTTGGGCCAGCCGGCGGCCGCCTCACAGATGCGGCCCTTGGTGCTGCCTGCGTCGGTGACTAGCGCCTCCGGTTTCAGCCAGTCGCTGAGGCGCGGAAGCGTCTCAAGAATCGAGTGGATCGGCCCGGCCAGATAGACGAGATCCGCCTCGCGGCAGGCGGCTTCCAGCGTCGCGCCCGCGTCGATCACCCGCAACTCCAGCGCCCGCTCGATGGTGCGCGCGCTACTCACGCCGAGAATGCGGCCCGCGAAACCGGCCCGCCGCAGCGCGAGCGCAAACGAGCCGCCGATGAGCCCGACACCGGCAATCGCAACGGTCTGGAACATCGCCTTACAGACTCCGCCCGACAGCCGCTGCGATGGTCTTCAACTGCAGCATCAGCTCCGCGTACTGGGCTGGTTTCAGCGACTGAGCGCCTTCGCCCAGCGCATGGTCCGGATCCGGGTGAACGTCGATCAGCAGGCCGTCGGCGCCCGCGGCCACCGCCGCCCGGGCCATCGGGGCCACCAGGTCCCGCCGCCCCGTGGCGTGCGAAGGATCAGCCAGCACCGGCAGATGCGAGAGCTTCCGCACCAGCGCAATGGCGGTCACGTCCAGGGTGTTCTTCGTGGCTGACTCAAAGGATCGAATGCCTCGTTCGCACAGCATCACGTTGCCGTTGCCCCCCGACAAGACGCAATCGGCGGAAACCAGCCATTCATCCACCGTCGCCGCCATGCCCCGCTTCAGCATCACCGGACGGCCGCTGCGGCCCAGTGCGGCAAGCAGTGCGTAGTTCTGCATGTTCTGCGAGCCGGCCAGCAGCATGTCTGCGTACTCTTCCGCCAGCCCGATCTGCGCGGTCTCGCTCACTTCCACCGCCAGCAACAGGCCATAGAGATCCGCCGCCTTGCGCAGCAGTTTCAGAGTGGCTGCGTCCAGAGGTTGGATCTGCTGCGGCGCCAGGTGCGGTCGCAGCCCGCCGGCGCGGAAGAAACGCGCGCCGCCCCGGGCCACGATTTCGGCCGACTTCAGAATCTGCTCTTCGCCTTCAATGCCGCCCGGCCCGGCCATGACGATGGCGGCGTTTCCGCCGATCTCCACCGTGCCGGCGCGCTCACTCTCCAGCCGCACCACCGTGCCTGCTGGGCGGAAGCTGCGGCTCGCCAGTTGGTATGGAGTCATGATGCGGCGGCACTCCATCACGCCGTCCATCACCTTGAACTCCTCCGGGTCCACCAGTTCCGCCGGACCCACGGCGCCCAGCACCGTATGCACCGCGCCCGTCGAGCGATGCACGTTGAACTCCAGCCCGATCAGTTTTCCGATCACTTCCTCGATCTGCTCTTCCGTAGCGCCCTTGTCCATTACAACGATCATCGCTGCACCTCCTTGCTGTTGCGCTCTTTCTGCAGCAGTCGCATCTCGTCGATGATGCGCTCAAACAACCGCCGCACGGCGTTTTCCGAGAGCGGGCCGGCATTGTTGTCCAGCACGTTCCGGAACACCTGCTCCTCGCGCTTCGGCTCGTAGATCGCCATTGTCATCTGCTTCTTGATGTCTCCGATGCGGCCCGCCGCCGTGGCGCGCTCGTTCAGCAGGCGCAAGATCTGGAGGTCGATCCGGTCGATCTCCGCGCGCCTCGCATCGAGCCCAGCCTGTGCTTCTTCCGGTGTCATGCTCTTCCAGCCAGTTCCTTGAAGAACTGCTCCACGTGTTGTTCGAGATCCGCCGCAGCGCCGTGCTGCTCCACCACGCGCATCACCGCGCTGCCGATCACCACGCCGTCGGCGTAGCTGCCCACGGCCTCCACATGCTCGCGCTTGGAAATGCCAAAGCCTACGGCCAGGGGCAGGGAAGTGAGCTTCCTCAAGCTGCTTACCAACCCATCCACGCCGCCCGCCACCTGAGCCTGTTCGCCGGTGACACCCGTGCGCGACACCACGTACACAAAGCCCGTCGAGTAGTCGGCTACCAGTTTCAGCCGCCGCTCCGTACTGGTAGGCGCGGCCAGGAATACGGTGTCCAGACCCGCCTGGCGCATCGTTTCCACCGTATCCGCGGCCTCTTCCACGCTCAGGTCCGTGAACAGGCAGCCGTCGATGCCCGCCTCGCGCGCGTCAGCGCACAGCTTTTCGAAGCCGTAGCGCAGGAGCGGGTTCAGGTAGCTGAACAGGATCATCGGCATTTCGCTGCGTGCGCGGATCTCGCGCGCCGCGTCGAGCACGCGTTCCACCGACGCGCCGGCCTTGAGGGCACGGTCGGATGCGCGCTGGATCACAGGTCCGTCGGCGATCGGATCGCTGAACGGCACGCCCAGTTCCAGAATGTCCGCGCCGCCGCGCTCCAGCGCCAGCGCGATCTCCGCCGTGCGGCCCGGCTCCGGATCGCCGGCTGTGAGATAGGCGATCAGCGCCGGACGTCCGGCTTCTTTGCACGCCGCAAAGCAGCGCGCGATGCGTTCGCTACTTGGCATCGGGGTTGTCCAGTTCGGGGAAATTCTCGCGATAGATGTCGGTGTCTTTGTCGCCACGGCCGGAGAGGTTCACCAGCAGCACCTCGCCTTTGGCCTGCGGCGCGCGTTTCAGCGCCTCGGCCACTGCGTGCGAACTCTCGAGCGCCGGGATGATGCCTTCTGTCCGCGCCAGCGTGCGCGCCGCGGCCAACGCCTCCGCGTCGGTCGCATTCACGTACTCCGCGCGGCCCTGGTCGTGCAGCCAGGCATGCTCCGGACCAACCAGCGCGTAGTCCAGCCCTGCCGATACTGAGTGCGTCAACGACACCTGCCCGTCGCCATCCTGCAGCAGGTAGCTGAACGCGCCCTGCAGCACGCCCGGCGCGCCGCCGGCAAACCGCGCCGCGTGTTCGCCCAGCGCCAGCCCGCGTCCGCCGGCTTCCACGCCCACCAGTTTCACCCGCTCATCCGGCACGAACGCCGTGAAGATCCCAATCGCATTCGAGCCGCCGCCCACGCACGCAATCACCGTATTCGGCAGCGCGCCCGTGCGCTCCAGCATCTGCTGCCGGGCCTCGTCGCCCGTGCAGCGGTGAAACTCGCGCACCATCATCGGGTACGGATGCGCGCCCAGCGCGGAGCCCAGCAGGTAGTGCGTGGTGGAGATGTTCGTCACCCAATCCCGCATCGCCTCGCTCACGGCGTCTTTCAGCGTCCGGCTACCCGTCGTCACGCTCTCCACGCGCGCGCCCAGCAGCCGCATGCGGAACACGTTCAACCGCTGCCGCCGCATGTCTTCCTCGCCCATATACACCACGCACTCCAGCCCGAACAGCGCGCACACAGTGGCCGTAGCCACGCCATGCTGCCCCGCGCCGGTTTCGGCGATGATCCGTTTCTTGCCCATGCGCCGCGCCAGCAGAATCTGCCCCAGGCAGTTGTTGATCTTGTGCGCGCCCGTGTGCAGCAGGTCTTCACGCTTGATGAAGATCCGCGCCCCGCCCAGTTCCGCGCTCAGCCGCTTGGCTTCGTACAGCGGCGTCGGCCGGCCCGCGAAGTTCTTCAGCAGGTCTTTCAACTCTGCCTGAAACTCCGCATCCTGCCGCGCCTCGTAGAATGCGTGCTCGATCTCCTCGAGCGGAGCCATCAGCGTCTCCGGCACATATCGTCCGCCGTAGGGGCCGAAGTGGCCTCGCGCATCCGGCGTCTGTGGTGTCTCTGTCATAGTTCTGTCTGCCTCACGGCGCGCACGAAGGCGGCCACCTTGGCATGGTCCTTTCTGCCCGGCTCGCGCTCCAGCCGCGAACAGGCATCCACGCCCCAGGGCAGCGCGGCTTTGATTGCCGCCGCCACGTTGTCCGGTCCCAGCCCGCCGGCCAGCACGATGCGGCCCGGCAGTCCGGCAGCCAACCCCCAGTCGAAGGTCCTTCCCGTCCCTCCCCGCATTTCGCCCGCGGGCGTGTCGATGAGGAACGCTTCAGCCCCGCTTTCTTCCATTCTCTCCCGGATGCGTTCCGCCGTGGCGGGCAACGCCTGCCACCATCGCATCTGCGGCGCCTCGCACTCACCGTGCAGTTGCGCCACCTCCATGCCCGCCCCGCGCGCCAGTTCTTTCACCCGCTCCGCCGGCTCGTCCACAAACACTCCCACCGTCAGCACATTGCCAGGCAGCCGCTCCACAATCGCCTGCGCCGCGCCCGGCTCGATGTAGCGCGGGCTCCGCGGCCAGAAGTTGAATCCTAGCGCATCGGCGCCGGCTTCGGCGGCCTGCAGCGCGTCTTCCAGCGTCGTGATCCCGCACACCTTCACTAACGTCACTCTCCGCGTAGCTCCTTCAACTTCGCCACCGGATCGCCGCCTTTCATCAGATGCTCGCCCACCAGGAACGCCTGGTAGCCGGACTGCATCAGCCGTTCCACATCCGCGCGCCCGTGGATACCGCTCTCCGCCACCCGGATCAGGCCATCCGGCATCCGCGCTGACAATCGCTCCGATGTCTCCAACGAGACCTCGAACGTCCGCAGGTTCCGGTTGTTCACGCCCAGAATCTGAGCGCCGGACTCCAGCGCCCTGTCCAGTTCTTCTTCGTCGTGCACTTCCACCAGCGCCGCCATGCCGTACTGCCCGGCCAGCTTGCGAAAACGCTCCAGCTCTTCCCGGCTCAGGATTGCCGCGATGAGCAGAATGGCGTCCGCCCCTGCTCCTGCCGCTTCCAGCACGTCCAGCTCATCGATCGTGAAGTCCTTCCGCAACACTGGCAGAAACGCCGTCGCCCGCGCCGTCATCAGGTCGCTCAGTGAGCCTTGGAAGAACTTCGCATCCGTCAGGCAGGAGATCGCCGCCGCTCCGCCCTGAAAATAGCTCCGTGCCTGCGCACCAGGATTAAAATCCTCACTCAGTACGCCTCTGCTCGGCGACGCCTTCTTGATTTCGGCGATCACTGCCGGCGCACGCCGCTTCAGCGCGGCAGCGAAGTCGCGCCGCTGCGCCTTCTGGAATGCGGCGTTCTTTTCAATGCCGGTGCGCTTGCCGGCCTTCTCGGCCACCTCCAGGCGCTTCTGGTCGACAATGCGGGCGAGGATGTCGGGAATCTCTGCTGGCATGCGGGGAAACTTCCACGATAGCATTGCAAGCGGTAGCATCAGTAGTAGTCTTCCCATGCCCCGAACGATCACAGTGGCTCTGGCAGTACTCTGTCTGCTCATCTCCGGCTGCTCCACGACGCCCGCCGCCAAAGGTTCCGGCAAGCGGCCCGCCTCGCCTGTGCAGGTTGCGCGTGCCGTTCTCGCGGACGTTCCCTTGGAGCTGCGCGCCATCGGGAACGTGGAAGCCTGGTCCAGTGTGGCTGTCAAGTCGCGCGTCGCCGGCCAGTTGGACAAAGTCCATGTGCTCGATGGCGCCGACGTCAATGCCGGTGTTCTCCTCTTCGAGATCGATCCCCTGCCATTTATCGAAGCCGTGCGCGCAGCCGAGGCCGCTGTCGCGCGCGATAAGGCGGCCGAACAACAGTCCGTCGCCAATATCGCCCGCGCCAGGGCGCAGGCTGAAAACGCCCGCGCCCAGGCGCGCCGTTACCAGCGGCTCTTCGAGGAAGGCGTCGGCTCGCGCGAGCAGGTGGACCAGATGCAGAGCTCCGCCGATGCCCTCGACGCCCAACTCAACGCCGAACGCGCCGCGCTTGAATCCGCCCGCGCCGCCTTGAAGGCCGACGAGGCTCGCCTCGCCCAATCCCGGCTCCAACTCGACTACACCAAGATCACCGCTCCCATCTCCGGCCGGGCCGGCTTCATCAATGTCCGCGCCGGCAATCTTGTCAAGGAAAACGACAGCATCGCACTGGTAACGCTGCTCCAGGTCACGCCAGTCTGGGTCGTCTTCTCCGTGCCCGAACAGACGCTGCCCGAAGTACGCCGCTCCATGGCCGCCGGCCCTCTCTCCGTTCAGGCTGTGGAAGAGCCCTCAGATCACGTCACGGCGGAAGGCCGACTTGATGTGATCGACAACTCGGTGGACACCACCACGGGAACCATCCGCCTCAAAGCCCGCTTCGCCAATGCCGACCGCCGCCTCTGGCCCGGCGGGTTCGCCAATGTCCTGCTCCGCCTGCGCACCGAAACCGGCGTCCTCACCATCCCTGCCTCCGGCGTGCAGTCCGGCCCCAACGGCCGCTTCGTCTGGGTGGTCAAGCCGGACTCGACAGCCGAACTTCGTCCTGTCGAAATCAGCCGTACCCGCGACTCTGTGGCCATCGTTACCAAGGGCCTCGCCGAAGGCGAGCAAGTGGTGACCAGCGGCCAACTCCGCGTCGCCGAAGGTGCTCCGCTGCGCGTCCTGGATGGCGCCAAGGCCAGATAGCCCGGGGAACGCATGAAACTCACAGACTTCTTCATCCAGCGCCCCGTCGCCACCACGCTCCTCATGGCGGCCCTGCTCATCTTCGGCCTCTTCGGCTACCGCACACTCCCCGTCAGCGATCTCCCGCCGGTGGAATATCCCACCATCAGCGTCAGCGCCAGCCTGCCCGGTGCCAGCCCCGACACCATGGCCTCCACGGTTGCCACGCCGCTCGAACGCCAGTTCTCCACCATCGCCGGCATCGACAACATGTCGTCCTCCTCCTCGCTCGGCAATACTTCCATCACCCTGCAGTTCGACCTCGACCGCGACCTCGACGGCGCCGCTCAGGACGTCATGTCCGCCATCAGCCAGGCCGGACGCGCGCTGCCGCCTTCCATGCCCGCGCCGCCTTCCTATAGCAAGGTCAATCCGGCCGATCAGCCCGTCCTCTATCTCAACCTCCGTTCCAAGACGCTTCCTGCCTCGCAGGTCAGCGAATATGCCGACACCACCCTGGCCCAGCGGATTTCCATGGTCAGTGGCGTCGCTCAGGTCCAGGTCTACGGCCTCAAGAAGTACGCCGTGCGCGTTCAAGTGGATCCCGACAAGCTCGCATCCAAAGGCGTGGGGATCGACGAAGTCCGTGAAGCGCTGGTGCGCGGCAATGTCATTCTGCCCTCGGGCGCGCTTTACGGAGATCGCAAGTCCTACACCGTCCAGGCCAAGTCCCAACTCGCCAATGCCGATGGTTTCCGTCCGCTCATCGTCACCTACCGCAACGGCAGCCCGGTGCGACTCGAACAGCTGGGTAACGTTCGCGACTCCGTTCAGTTTGAACGCTCGATCTTCTGGTTGAACGACACGCCGGGTGTCACTCTCGCCATCCGCAAGCAGCCCGGCACCAACACCGTCGCTGTCGTCGACGGGATTAAGGACCTTATGCCCGTGCTGCACAGCCAGCTGCCGGCCGGCCTCGAGCTCAACACCATCTTCGACCGCTCCGAGAGCATCCGCGAGTCGATCGAAGATGTGAAGTTTACCCTCGGGCTCACCATCGCCTTGGTGATCCTCGTCATCTTCGTCTTCCTGCGCAACGCCTCGGCTACCGTCATCCCCAGTCTCGCCGTCCCGCTTTCTCTCATCGGTACGTTTGCCGCCATGGTGGTGCTCAAGTACAACGTGGACATTCTCTCCCTGATGGCGCTCACGCTCTCCGTCGGGTTCGTCGTGGACGACGCCATCGTCATGCTCGAGAACATCGTGCGCCACCTTGAAATGGGCAAGGGCCGCATGGAGGCTGCCATCGCCGGCGCCCGCGAAGTGGGCTTCACCATCCTCTCCATGACGCTTTCTCTCGTCGCCGTCTTCGTTCCGGTGCTCTTCCTCGGCGGCATCGTCGGCCGGCTGCTCAAGGAGTTTTCCGTCACCATCGCCGTGGCCGTGCTCATCTCCGGCCTCATCTCCCTCACACTCACGCCTATGCTCTGCAGCCGCTGGCTAATGCGCGAGCACGATGTGAAACACGGCCGACTTTACCTGCTCTCTGAACGCGCCTTCCTCGGCCTGGTTCGGTTGTATCAGCGCACGTTGCTGTTCGTGCTGCGCCACCGCTTTGCCACGCTGATGGTCAACCTCGTCCTGGTCGGGCTCACCGCCTACACGTTCACCCTGCTGCCAAAGGACTTCATGCCCCCTGAAGACTACGGCGGCATGTTCGGCGGGACTGAAGCCGCCGAGGACACCTCCTTCCCTGAGATGGTTCGCCTCCAGCGCTCCGCCACCGACATCGTGCTGAAGAACCCGGCTGTCCGCTTCGCCATCTCCGGCACCGGCGGCATGGGCGCACAGAATTCGGGCTTTATGTTCCTGCGGCTGAAGAGCGCCAAGGAGCGTCCTCCCGCTGCGGTAGTCCTCCAGCAACTCCGCGCGCAACTCGCCTCAGTTCCCGGCATCAACACCTTCCTACGCATCCCGCCGCTCATCACCATCGGCCAGCAGGGCCGAGCCGCCTACATGGTCTCGCTGCTCGATGCCGATACCGAAGGCCTCTACTATTGGGCGCCACGCGTCGAGACTTCTCTCCGCTCGCAGCCCGCGCTGCAGGATGTTGTCAGCGATCTGCGTCTCTCTACCCCGCGCCTCAACGTCGAAATCGACCGCGATCGCGCCACCGCGGTGGGCGTCACCTCCGACGCCGTCGCCCAAACCCTCTTCTCGGCCTTCGGCAACCGCGAGGTCTCCTCCCTCAACACCGCCAACAACGAATACGCC
>JACQZS010000057.1 GCA_016213725.1 Acidobacteriota bacterium
CGTCCAGCGCACGCCCGTGCCCCAGGTCGCCGAAGAACTCCACGATCGTCCGCACGTGCAGAATTCGCGGATCGATGGTCGAAGGAAAATGCTCCTCGTCTCCGGCCGCCTCTTCAAACGAACGCCGGATCTCGCTGGCGAGATCCGGCGTCATTTTCGGAGCCTGCTTCTTTTGAAAAAGCCGCTCGAACAGCTTCATTACGCCCTGCAGAGGAAGATCGGCAGGCCGCGCTTGTTGTTGTAGTTCGGACGGTAGCGCTCGGTGTTGTACATCGTGTCGAGTTCCACCTTCCGCGGCCCGAACTTCGGATCGGGGATCTCCACCATGTCGAAGCAGCCGTTGACGATGCCCGTCATCATGCCGCTCTTGCCTTCGCTCAGCGCGTCCATCGCCATGTTGCCGAAGGTGCACGCCACCAGTTTGTCGGTGAAGTCCGGGTCGCCCGAGCGCAGGTCGTAGGTCAGGTCGCTGACGATCGTCTCTTCCTTGGCCCGCGCCTTGATCTCGGCTGCCAGGTCGTCGCCCACGTTGGCCTTCTTCTGGTGGCCATAGGCGTCGGCTTCGCCGTAGTGCTTCACTTCGTAACCTTCCCACTCGGCGCCCTCGGAGAGAATCACCAGCGAGTAGTTCGAAGGATTGTTGCGCTTGTCCTGCACCAGCAGCCGGATGAGTTCATCCAGGTTCGCCCTGTGCTCGGGAATCAGGCAGCGGATGTTGGTGACATAAGCCGTGTAAAGAGCCGTATAGCCGGCGTCGCGGCCGAAGATGCGGAACACGCCGATACGCTCATGCGAGCCCACCGTCGTGCGCTGCCGCTGAATGGCGCTCTCCGCGCGCGTGATGGCCGTCGAGAAGCCGATGCAGTACTCCGTGTTGCGCACGTCGTTGTCCATCGTCTTCGGGATCGCAATCACCTTCACGCCTTCGTCGTGCAGACGCCGCGCGTAGCTCAGCGTGTCGTCGCCGCCGATGGCCACCACGGTGTCGGCGCCCAGGCTCTCCAGATTCTTCAGAACCTGCTTGGTGACGTCAAACGTGTTGAACTTCTTGCCGTCCTTCTCCACTTCCCGCTGCGGGAACGTCTGCCCTTTGAGGTAATCCGGCAGGGACTTCATCTTCGCGGGGTTCGTCCGCGAGGAGTGCAGGAACGTGCCGCCCGTGCGGTCGATCGTCCGCGTGTTCAGCGGCGAAAGAGGCAGGATGTAGCGCGACTTGCTGTCGGCGTCTTCAAAATTCAGATGGGTAAGGCCTTCCCAGCCGCGGCGGATGCCAATGACTTCGTAGTCCATTCCGCAACCGCGGTAGGTCACTTGCTTGATGACCGCGTTCAGGCCCGGGACGTCGCCGCCGCCGGTGAGGATCACAATACGCTTGGGCATTCTCTCTCCTGGTGGATAGATGTAAGGATGAGTCTAAAATCAGTATAACTGGTCTGCTTTGCAGCCTGCCCTATCGCGCCAGCAGGCCTTGGAACGCCGACGTAATTCGTGGCGCCGCCTCCGGACCAACGGAGTTCACTTCACCATACCACCGCTTCGTGGCTCCGTAGGTGTAGGGCGGCTTTTCGTCCCACTGACACTTCGGAATGATGTAGCCGATCTCGTCGTTGGCCAGCCCAAACAGCATCCGGTAGGGCCCCGTCATCTGCTTCTTGATCGGCGCTTCCGCCGGAGCGGAGGCGAACTCCGAATTCGCGTCGCAACTCACGCCACCCACGCTGATCTCCGGATACGCCTCCCCTGGAATCAGCGCCGCTTCCACCACCGGTTTGCCCTTCGCCGTCAGCTTCAGATACCCCACCGGTACCGCCGTCTCCCGGCTTTCGCCGAACGCTTTCCGCCCGCCGAAGATCCCCATCTGCGCGCCCAGCAGGAACATCTGGTTCGCCACTGGAATCGTCACCGCCTCTTCCGTGTACTCCACCCCGTCCAGCTTCACGGCCTTAGCCTTCTTCTGTGATGCCACGACATGCCCCGCCGCATACTCGCCCACCACCTCCGCGAACCGGAAGCTCACCGCCGGCGCCGGTTGCCCCGTCTTCGGATCCGTGATCTTCGCGCCCAGCGGGGACTGCATGCCGCCCACCGCGCCGTTCACATACACCACCGTTCCACTGCCTTGCGCCTCCAGCGACGCCCGCAGGAAGTGCGGCCAGTCCGAAGTGATCAACGTGTTCTTGCTCCCCAGCGCTTCCGGATGATTGCTCCAATTCACCAGTGTGCCCAGCGCTTTGCCGTTCTTTCCCTTGAAGGTCACCGAGAGAATCTCCGAATCGTGCACGAACGGCGGCCGGTCGTCGTCGAAGTAGCCGTCCACATCCGCTGGCGTCACCGCCGCCGGATACGCCACCGCTGGCGCCATCTTCGCTATTGCCTCCTTCACCGCCGCCGCCGTTTGCGAAACCACGAAGCTGTTATAGCCCTCCTGAATTCCGCTCACCCCCTGCTTTGCGCCCCACTGCCCCATCGTGTCCGGACCCTCGTGCACGTGCGTCGCCGCCACAATTACCTGCGCCTCCGGCGCCGCCGCCCGCACCTTCTTCACGTCGTCGTGGAACAGGCCGATCACGTCCACCGCGCAGATCGCCACCGGCTTGGCCCCGGCCGAAATCGCCAGGCACCGCGCCCACAGTTCGTCATGCACGCCCGTCGCCGCCCGTCCGTTGTCGAATCCCGCCAGATACACCGGCGCGCCATCCAGCTTCGGCGTGATCTTCACCGCTGCCGACCCCACCCGTAACTCGCCGCCCTGGGCCAGCGCCGCACCGACAAGCCACGGCACAAAAAACGAAATGACGTTTCGCATATTTTCAGTATCGCTCAGAATCTGCAAACGCGAAAAGGGCAGGCCCGAAAGCCTGCCCTTTCTTCCAAAGCGGACTGTTACCAGCTCTATTCGTCTTCGTCCGTCTCGCCCGTCGCCGCCGCCTTGTAGGCTGCGATGATCTTCTCGGCGTTCAGCGCCGGGACGTAGTCGTAGTGCGAAAACTCCATCGAGAACGACGCGCGGCCCTGCGTCATCGACGTCAGGTCATTCTGGTACGTCAGCATCTCCGCCATCGGCACCTGTGCGCGGATGATCTGCGTCGCGCCTTTGGTGTCCATGCCCGAGATGCGTCCGCGCCGGCCGTTCATGTCCGACATCAGGTCGCCGGCGAACTCTACCGGGCCGGCCACTTCCACCTTCATGATCGGTTCGAGCAGCACCGGCTTGGCCTGCTCCATCCCCAGCTTGAAGGCTTTGCGGCCCGCGATCTTGAACGCCATTTCCGACGAGTCCACATCGTGATACGAACCGTCGTAGAGCGTCACCTTGAAGTCCACCACCGGATAGCCGGCCAGATAACCGCGCTCGGCTGCCTCCAGAATGCCCTTCTCGATCGCCGGAATGAACTGCCTCGGCACGGCCCCACCGAAGATGGCGTTGGCGTATTCGAAGCCCTTGCCGCGCTCCAGCGGCTCCATCTTGATCTTGCAATCGCCGAACTGCCCGTGGCCGCCCGTCTGCTTCTTATGGCGTCCGTGCACATCGGCGAAGCCGCGGATGGTCTCGCGGTACGGGATCTTCGGCTGCCGCAGCTCCACCTCCACGTTGTAGCGCCGCTTCAGGCGGCTGACGATCACTTCAATGTGCTGCCCGCCGCTGCCGGCCAGCAGGAAGTCTTTCGTCTGCGGGTCGCGGTAGAAGCGCAGCCCCTGGTCTTCTTCCAGAATCTTGGCCACCGCGTTGCCCATGCGGTCTTCGTCGTTGCGGCTCTTCGCCCCGATCGCGTAGGCGATCGACGGCTCCGGCAGCTGCACCTTCGGGTACTCGATCGAGTCGCCCTTCTCGCACAGCGTGTCGCCCGTCAACACGTCCCTCAGCTTCGCCACCACGCCGATGTCGCCCGCGTGCAGTTCATTCACCGGCTGCAGAGTCTTGCCCTGCGGCACGCTGACGTGCGACAGCCGCTCCTGGCTGCGTGAGCGCATGTCCACCAGGTTGGCGTCGTTCTTCAGCACGCCCGTGCACACCTTGAAGAAGGACAGCCGCCCTGCAAACGGGTCCGCCACCGTTTTGAACACGTACGCCGTCACGTGGTCTTTGTCCGTGATCGACTTGGCTTCCTCGTGGTCGCCCACCATGGCCTTCAACGCCGGGTGCTCGGTCGGATTCGGGCAGAACGTCAGCATGAACTCCATAATCAGGTCCGTGCCGATGTTTTTCAGCGCCGAACCCACCAGGATCGGAAAGACCTTGTCTTCCTTCACCGCGTCGTGCAATCCGCTGATGATGTCTTCGGCCGGCAGCGTGCCGTTCTCGAAGTACTTCTCCATCAGGTCGTCCTTGCCCTCGGCCACCATCTCGATCAGCGCCCCGTGCGCTTCGTCCGCCTGGGCTTTGACGCTATCGGGGATCGGAATCTCTTTTCCCTTGCCATCCCCGTCCGGCGTGTAGGTGAACGCCTTCATCGAGATCAGGTCCACCACGCCGTTGAAATCGCGCTCCGCGCCGATCGGGAGCTGCACCGGAATACAATGCCGGCCGAATACCTCAATGATGTTGTCCAGCGTCCGTTGGAAGTCGCTCCGTTCGCGGTCCAGCTTGTTCACCAGGAACGCCCGCGGCAGGTTGAAACCCTCCGCGTACTCCCACACCTTCTCCGTCATCACTTCCACGCCCGCTACGCCGTCCACCAGCACCAGCGCTGAGTCGGCCGCCGCCATGGCGCCCTTCGTGTCGTACATGAAGAGATTGAAGCCGGGCGTGTCGAAGATGTTCAGCTTCTTCTTGCTCCACTCCACACTCGCCAGGGAGGTCGAGATCGTGATCTTCCGGTTGATCTCTTCCTCGTCAAAATCCGTGATTGTGTTGCCCTCGTCGACTCGGGTCAGTCGGTTCGTCACCCCAGCCGCGAAAAGCATCCCGGCGGCGAGCGACGTCTTCCCACTGTTGCCGTGGCCGACGAGGGCCACGTTTCGGACATCGGTACTATCGAAAACCTTCACTGGGCACACTCCAAGGGTGTATTCAACGCCGCGGAGTCACGCGTGGCGTCATCTCTTGCCGCATCGTATCACAAATGCAATCTTGAATACTGGAGTGCTTTGTCTGGTTTGTCGCCCGCCACTTTCCGCCCCTTCCGGGCCTGATTTTTCTTTTGTTGCCTGCATGATATTCACTTTGTGAGCGCTACAATACTGGGGTGAATCCGCCTCCCCCGGATCTTACGGCTGCCGAGATGAAATCCGCCGGCTTCATGGGCGGCATGGCCCGTCGCGGCATCTCCGCCATGTTCTATTCCGGAATGCTGGTGGCGCTCCTCGGGGGGATTCTGCCGGTCTGGCGTTATCACATCGATCCCAACTTCCGCGTCATCGGCAGCTACTTCCTCTTTCAGAACCTCGGCATTCTCGCAGCCATGGCTCTCGGCGGTGCGCTCCTCCGCAAGCGCGGCATCTCGTTCACCCTCAGCGTCGGCTGCGGACTCGCCGCGGCCGCCCTGCTCCTGCTGGCCGTTTTCTCTCCCCCCGCCTCCCCTTTCTGGCGCATGGCCGGACTTTTTCTCGTCGGAATCGGCGCCGGGCTGGTCAACGTCGGCGGCTTTCATGCCATTTCGCCCGCCTACGAGCTGCACCGCGCCGCCACCCTGAATCTCAGCGGCGTCCTCTTTGGTCTCGGCTGCCTGCTCTCCTCTCTGTTTCTCGCCGGCACCTTCTTCGTCTACACCGTTCCCAGCCTGCTGATCCTCATGGCCGTGGTCCCGGCCTTCGCCGCCGTCTCTTACGCGCGCGCGAAGATGCCGCAGGATCCGGCCGTGCACCAGCCCACCTGGAATGAAGCTCTGCGCGACCTCAAACGCCCGGCTGCCATCCTCTTTGCGCTTCTGCTCTTCTTTCAATTCGGCAATGAAGGCGCTCTCGCCGGCTGGCTGGCGCTCTTCCTCATCCAGCGCCTTGGCGCCAGCCCCGCCACCTCGCTCTTCCTGCTCTCTCTCTACTGGGCCGCCCTCCTCATCGGCCGAGTGGCCGCGCAATGGCTGTTGCCGCGCGTCCCCCACGGCCGCCTTCTCGCCGGCGCAGTCCTGCTGCCCATGTTCGCCTGCATTGTGTTTCTCCTCACCAACAATCTCTTCGGAGCCACCGTGGGCGTCCTGCTTGCCGGAGGCGGTTTTGCCGTCATTCTTCCGCTGGTGATCGAGAAAATCGGCGACCGTTTCCCTTACTACCACCCGGGCTTCTTCAACGGCATCTTCTCCGTTGCTCTCACCGGTGGCCTGCTTGCGCCTGCCTCCCTGGGTTACCTCGCCCACTTCTTCGGCATCGGCGTCGTCATGGGCCTGCCGTTGGCCGGCTCCATCCTGGTGGTGGTTCTATTGCTGCTGATCCTGCTCGAGGCCCGCTTCAACGCAGCCTGATCACCGTCTTGCCCGCCTCGCCGTCGTATACCAATTCGATCCGCTTCAGGTCCTTCACCTTTCCGCGCCAGTAGAAGAACACCAGCCCGCTCGCGCCCGACTGATCCACCTGAACCGTGTCAAGCGCATACTTCGCCACGGCCTCGGAGCCCTTTTCCAGATCGGTCGGACCCGCCTTCTCGCCCGTCGTACTCGGCCGGCTTGGCACGCGCCCCTGCGGATCGCCCGGAAACCTCTCCACCGGCCGCGGTTGCCCGATCACCACTGCCCCAGGTCCCATTCCTCCGCCCGCCACTACGTTCGGGCGCGGCCCGTCCAGCTCCGGATTCTTGATCGCCGCAGCCACCTGTCCTGCGGTCGCCGTGCTCCACTCCCGTGTCGAACCATTCAGTCTCAGCCGGAAATCCCCGGGCCTCAATGTCAGCGACCGCGGCCCCTTGAAGGGGAATAGCGCCACCTCCACCACCAGGTAATCGCGCGAAAAGAACCCCCCGTCCACGCTCTCATAGGCCCGCGAGAAAAACTCCGCCCCCATGTCTCCCTGCGACACCGTCGCATGCGCAGGATACTCTCCGGCAGATTTCTTCGGTTCCGTGCCCGCCAGGCACGCCCCCGCGCACAAACACGCCAGCACCATGGTTCGCACGGCCCCAGAATACATCACACCCGGTTACACTGTGAAAACATGTTGCGCGCAGCCTTCCTTTTGGCGGGGCTTCTGGCCCTCGCTCCTCTCTCCGCTCAGCCGCTGGCCGAACGCATCGAGAAACTCATCTCCACGCCCGCCGCTGCCGGCTCCACGTTCGGCATTCAGGTAGTCCAGCTCTCCACCGGCCAGGTCCTCTACGCCCGCAACGCCCAGTCTGCGCTCACCCCGGCCTCCAATACCAAGCTCTTCACCACCGCGCTCGCCCTCACCCGGCTCGGGCCCGGCTACCGCTTTGAAACCAAGGTCCTCGCCCCGCGGGCTCCCGACGCGCAGGGCCGTATCTCTGGTGACCTCATCCTGCTCGGCGGCGGCGATCCTACCCTCTCCGCCCGCCGCCTGCCTTACCAGAAGGGCCCCGTCGAGGGCGATCCCCTCGCACCGCTCGCCGAACTGGCAGACCAGCTCGCCGCCGCCGGTCTCCGCACCGTCTCCGGTGACCTCATCGGCGACGACACCCGCTGGCCCTTTGAGCCCTTCCCAGGCGGCTGGTCCGTCGGCGACATGCCCTGGGATTACGGCGCCGCCGTCAGCGCTCTCTGCCTCAACGACAATGCGCAATCCATCTCCGTTCGCCCCGGGAAGGCGGCCGGCGACCCCGCCATCATCTCCCTCTCGCCCCCGGTCGAGTACTACACCCTCCGCAACGTCTTCCGCACCACCCCCGGCGCCGCCTCGCGTCTCAGCGTCCGCCGCAAGCCCGCCTCCCGCATCCTCGAAATCGCCGGCACGGCCGCCCCCAAAGCCGGCGCTCTCGGAGACCTCCTCGGCATCGACGACCCCGCCGCCTTCATCGCCGAAGCCTTCGCCCAACTCCTCCGCGACCGCGGCATCGCCATCCAGGGCCGTGTCTACGCCCGCCATCGCGCCACCGGAATGCCTTCTTCAGAGCCGGCCGGCATCGTCCTCGCCCGCCGCCAGTCTCCGCCAATCGTGGAAACCCTGAGAGTCATCGATAAAATCAGCCAGAACCTCCATGCCGAAATGGCCCTCCGCGAAGTCGGCTTCGTGGCCCGCGGTGAAGGCACTGCGGAAGCCGCCCAGAAGGAGATGACCGCCTGGCTCACTAGTCTGGGCGTGCGGAAGGAGGAGTTCGATCTCGAAGACGGCTCCGGACTCTCCCGCCGCACCCTCGTCACGCCCAACGCCGTCACCACTCTGCTCACCGCCATGCACAACGGCGAACATCGCGAGACCTATCGCAGCCTCCTCCCCATCGGCGGCGAGGACGGCTCCCTTTCCAGCCGCTTCAAGGGCGCCCCCCAGGCCAATCTCATTCGCGCGAAGACGGGCTCAGTCGCCCACGTCAATGCCCTCTCCGGCTACGCCGGCGACGATCCTTCCTCCCGCCTCGCCTTCTCCATCATCGTCAACGGCTCCACCGCCTCCTCCTCCGCCATCCGCTCCATCATTGATAAAATTGCAGTAGCCATTCTCGAGGAAGGAACCCGCCAGTAAACGATGCCCATCTACGAATACAGCTGTCAGGACTGCGGTACCCGTTTTGAGAAACTCATCCGCCGGGATTCGGATCTCGATTCTCTCTCCTGCCCCTCCTGTGGCCAGCAGCACCTGGCCAAACAACACTCCACTTTTGCCCCGCAAATGGGTGGCGCCAAGCAGTCCGCCATGCCCATGTGCCCCTCTGGCGGCGTCTGTCCTACCCCCGGCAAGTGCGGGCTCAATTAGGGCCTTTTAAATTCAGCGCTTGACTTTCGCTTGGTATTCGCCAACAATGTCCCTATGGCTCTGACGCCAAGACAGAAGGAGGTCCTTGACTTCCTTGTTGAGTACACAGAGCGGAATGGCTTTAGTCCCAGCTTCGAGGAGATTGCCAACGGTTTGAAGTTGGCGTCGCTGGCGACGGTTCACAAGCACATTACCGCTCTCGAGCAAAAGGGCTATCTGAAGCGGCGCTACAACGAAAGCCGCTCCATTGAGGTGTCGCCGGAATACCGGAGCGCAGAACGCGACAGAGTGCAGGCTCAGCGTGTGGGGCATTTGGAGGTGCCTTTGCTGGGTCGCATTGCCGCTGGCGCGCCGGTGGAATCCGTTCCGTCGCCTGAAGCCCTCAGCTTCGCCGATTTCACTGGTTCGGCGGAGACCTTTGCCCTGCAGGTGAAAGGTGAGTCGATGATCGAGGACCACATCTGCAGCGGCGATTACGTTCTGGTGGAGCGCACGAATGAGGTGCGGGATGGGGAGATCGTCGTCGCTCTCGTCGACGGCCTCGAAACCACCCTCAAGCGGTTCTACCGCGAACAGGATGGCACCATCCGCCTGCAACCCGCCAATAGCGCCATGGCGCCCATCCTTGTCTCTCCGGAGAAGGTGGACCTCCAGGGCCGCGTATTGGCCGTTCTTCGGCGCTACCGCCAACAACACTACTCGCAACGCGCGTAGCGGACAGAAAGTACAATCCAGCGCGTCCTCTCGGAGCATGCCGGTTCAGTGTGCGCGGCTGCGATGCCGTTCCGGCGGATTCCATCCGCGCCGCCTGGGGAACGCCGATTCTGTGCCTTCCGCCTGTCCCGAGGCTCAGTGAGAAAGCGGTCGGATTCTCCCGCTTTCGCCGCGAGACATTTCAGCGGCGGAGAATCGCTTCACCGCCGCTGCACGATCTCAAGGCAGTCCTGCCAGACCCTAGTAGCGGGCTCTCACGATCTCGACTGCGCTCAGCCAGTCCTCGTGCTCGTGGCCCGGATGGCCGCCGCGGTTGATGTACAGGAAATACGCCTCGCGCGCGATTTCATCGTGGTGCAGCGCGGCGTCGAATGCCGCCTTGGCGGCGGTGGTCACTTTGGCGCCTGGCGCCGCGGCCTTGGCCGCCTTGGGCGCCGCGCTCTTCCGCGCGGGATTCTTGTGCGTCGCGGCGGGAGACTTGGTTCGAGTGGTCTTCTTCTTCTCCGGGGCGGCGGCGGTCGCCTTCACCACGGGTTCGGTTGCAGGGGAGGTTTTCTTCTTTGTTGGCATCTTGTCTCTTCTCCGAATCTACTGGAGGCTTGTTTCGGCTTCGAAACAAACAAATCACGTTTTGCTTGATTCAACGTGGGGTCGCCCGATTTTGGGGGCGGTGAGGGTTGGCGGCGGATTGCTTGATCCAGTACCGCTCTATTAGAACATTATGACTCATTTTGTGTTTTTTCGCTGACGCCCCCCCCTAGGTTGTGATACTCCTGGTGGACATGTTTCAAACGATGAGGGGCTCATCGGTTGCGGATGTGGTGGTAATTGGCAGCGGCGCCGGAGGAGGCACCGTCGCCCACGTGCTCACCAGTCTGGGTGTGCGCGTCACGCTTCTCGAAGCCGGGCCTCTGCTCAACCCCGCCAAGGATTACAAGGAACATAAGACGCCTTTCGATTACCCCCACCGCGGCGCCGGTCCGGATGGCGAGTCCTATTTCGGCCGCAAGGATTTCGGCTTCTTCAGCGCGCCCACCGGCTACTGGCAGATCGACGAGGAGCCATACACCGTCTCTCCCGGCAGCGATTTCCGCTGGTTCCGCTCCCGCATTCTCGGCGGCCGCACCAACCACTACGGCCGCATCACTCTCCGCTTCGCCGACTACGACTTCAAACCCTCTCTCCTCGGCGACGGCCTCGGCGACGACTGGCCCGTTACCTACGGCGACATCGCCCCCTACTACGACACAGCCGAACGCTTCATCGGCGTCTGCGGCACCCGCGAAGGCATCCGCAGCGCACCCGACGGCGAATACCTGCCCGCGCCCGCGCCCCGCGTCCACGAAGTCCTCATCCAGAAATCCTCCGCCCGCCTCGGCATCCCATGCATTCCTTCCCGCATGGCCATCCTCACGAGGCCCCACAACGGCCGCCCCGCCTGCCACTATTGCGCCGAATGCGGCCGCGGCTGCATCACCGCCTCCAACTACTCCTCCAGTCAGGTTCAGATCATGCCGGCCCTCAAAACCGGCCGTCTCACCATCGTCGCCAACGCCATGGCCCGCGAGATTCTTACGGACTCCAACGGCCGCGCCTCCGCCGTCAGCTACGTCGACAAAACCACCCGCACCGAAAAGCAGATCCGCTGCCGTGTCGTCGTCCTTGCCGCCAGCGCCTGCGAAAGCACCCGCTTGCTGCTCAATTCAAAGTCCTCCCGCCATTCCAACGGACTGGCCAACTCCTCCGGCGTCGTCGGACGCAACCTCACCGACACTGTCGGCTACTCCCTCTCCGGCCACGTGCCCGCCCTCGCCGGCATGCCCAAGCACAACTCCGACGGCTACTCCGGCGGCCACCTCTACATGCCCTGGTTCGGCCTCGAAAAGAAGAACAAGGACTTCCCCCGCGGCTACCACATCGAAATCGGCGGCGGCTACAACATGCCCATGGTCGGCAGCTTCAACGGCGTCTGCCGCGCCCACGAAGGCTATGGCTCCTCCCTCCGCAAGGCCATTCTCGAGAACTACGGCTGCACCGTCGGCTTCTCCGGCCGCGGCGAGATGATCCCCAATCCCAACAGCTACTGCGAAATCGACCCCCACGTCGTCGACCGCTGGGGCATCCCCGTCCTCCGCTTCTCTTTCCAATGGAGCGACCACGAACTGAAAATGGTGCGCCACATGCACGACACCTTCGCCTCCATCATCGAGGGCATGGGCGGCCGCGTCCTCGGACCGCGCTCCCTCGACGACCCCGCCCGCGCCATCTCGCAGCCCGGCGCCATCATTCACGAACTCGGCACCGTCCGCATGGGATCCGATCCCAAAACCAGCGCTCTCAACCAGTACGGCCAGGCCCACGACGCACCCAATCTCTTCGTCGCCGACGCCGCCCCCTTCGTCACCAATCCCGACAAGAACCCCACCCTCACCATCTGCGCCATGGCCTGGCGCGCCTCCGAATATATCGCCGACAGCATGAAGAAAGGGGATCTCTAGCCATGGCCGTCTCCCGCCGCTCCCTCCTCCAAAGCGCCGCCGCCGCGGCCACCGCCGGCTGCCTCGACGCTGACACCATGCAGCAGGTCCACCACCACGCCGCCGAGGTCAAACAGCAATCCGGCGCCTACCAGCCCGCCTGCCTCACCGCCCACGAGTTTCAGACCGTCCAGCTCCTCGCCGCCCTCATCATCCCGCCCGAGGGCGCCGATCCCGGCGGCGCCGGCGCCGGAGCACCCGAATACATTGACCTGCTCTGCTCCGGCTCAGATCGCATGGCCCGCATCTGGCAGGGCGGCCTCGCCTGGCTCGACGCCGCTTCCCGCCGCCGCGTCCAAAAGGCCTTCCTCGATGCCGCGCCTGCTGACCGCACCGCCCTGCTCGATCAGATCGCCTTCCGCCGCAACGCTTCGCCCGAACTCAACCCCGGCATCGACTTCTTCGAGTGGGCGCGCCGCATGGTGGTCGACGCCTGGGCCACCTCGCCCACCGGCTTCAAGGCCCTCGGTTTCCAGGGCAACACCGGCATGGAGACCTTCCAGGTTCCCACCGAAGCTCTCACCTACGCCCTCAAGCGTTCGCCCTTCGGCGCCTGAGCCCGATCACAGGCCGAACTGGATTTCAGAAACCCGCCCGGCCGTCACGGTCACCGTCAAGGACACCTGGTGCTCGCCGCGGAGATCCGCAATCACCGCATATTCGCCCGGCTCCAGGTCGGCTACGCCGAAGAAACCGTTGCCGTCCGCCCGCGTCGTTCGCACCTGCTGGCCCCTGGCGTCGAAGACATACACATCCGCGCTGTCCAGCGGCATGCCGTCCGCGCGCCTCGCATAGCCCATCAAGTGGCCCGCCTTGGGTGATACTTTCCACGCCAGCCGCGGCGGCTTGGCTTCCTCTGCGAATACCGCCACAGGTTGCGCGGCAAGGTCTTCATAGGCCGCCGAGCCGTCCACGGACTTGCCCGTCACCAACCCCGAAGCAAACTCCCCAAAGCCTCGCACCGGCGTGTCCGCCCCCGCCGGTACCGAGTGAGGATTCGCCGCCACTGCCGCGTCCGGATTCGCCATCGCATAGAAGTTCACGCCGATTAGCCCCTCCGCCTCCACCGCCCGCCGCGTCTGCCGTAGCGTCCCCTCAATCGAGTTCAGGTATATGCCCAGCCCCATCATCGCTCCGCGGCCATATTGGTGGGTCCGCGTCCACTCCGTCCACTGGTCGTACCACCCGGCCTGCTGCGCCACACTCTCGCGCTTGTAGTTCATCGGAATCGCGATATCGAGGATGCCTTCCTCCAGCCACGCCCGCCAATCCTGGTAAACCCTCCAGTACGCCTCCGCCGAGCCCCACGCCGCCTCCGTGGTCGGACCGCCGCCGTAGGCGATCAGCGCCGCCGACACCACCAGATTCGGCCGCATCGCCACCGCATTCAAGTAAATCCTCCGCACCACGCCGGTGACTTGATCTCTCCGCCACTGCGCCCACCGCGGGTCGCCCGGCTCCGGCGCCGCCGCTTCATGCGGAATCCCGTAGTACTCCTGGAAGCGCCACACGCTCACCGCGTTGTATCCGATATTGGTCCCGGTTGTCGGCGTCTGGCCCGTCGCGCTGAAGTCCGGATACCTGATCCGGTCCAGGTGCAGCCCGTCGATGTCGTACCGCCGCACCAGGTCCAGCACCACCGACGCCGAATATTCAGCCGCCTCGGGGTGCCCGAAGTCCAGCCAGAACTCCGATCCGAAGCGGTGCCCCTGAAATGTGATCCCCGCCGTCCCGTCCGCCAGCAGCGACCGCGTCAGCCAGTTGTTCGCTCCCGGCTCAATCCGACCCGTCGCGGCGTCGAAACCGCCGTGCTGGTTGAACACATGCCGGGGTGATGTCGGTGGCCCCAGCGTCGCCGTCGGCGCGAACGTCGGATTCTTGTTCCAAACCGCGCCCATGATCACGAATGCGTGCACCTCGATGCCGTTGGCGTGTGCCGTCTGGATCAGATCCTGCAGCGGATCGAAACCCGCCTCGATCGGCAGGAAATCCGGCGGCGGC
>JACQZS010000063.1 GCA_016213725.1 Acidobacteriota bacterium
CAGTTCCAGATCTACGACGACGACAACCAGGTGGCGCTGATCAAGCAGATCTACAAGAAGCTCGGGCTGGATGACAAGTTCATGCAGCCGCGCGCCGCCTTGTCGCGGATCAGCAACGCGAAGAACCAGAAGATGGGCCCGGCTGAGTTCTACAAGGCGTCGGCAGATCCCAAGGCAACCCGCCTGGCGGTGGTTTTCGAGCAATACCAGCAGGCGCTGGAAGCGGCCAATGCGCTCGACTTCGACGATCTCCTGCTGGAGGCCGTACGCCTGCTGCGCCACGACGGCGAAGTCCGCCAGGCCTGGAACCGCCGCCTGCAGTTCCTGATGATCGACGAGTATCAGGACACCAATCGCAGCCAGTATGAACTGATGCGCCTGCTCTCCGAGGCGCATTCGAACGTTGCCGTGGTCGGCGACGAAGACCAGTCCATCTACGGCTGGCGCGGCGCCGATATCCGCAATATCCTCGACTTCGAGCGCGACTACCCCGGAGCCGCGGTGATCCGGCTGGAGCAGAACTACCGCTCGACCAAAAACATCCTGGAGGCCGCCTCGCGCGTGGTGGAGCGCAACGTGGCGCGCAAAGGCAAGACGCTCTGGACGGACGGCGCCACAGGCGACCCCGTGTGCTACTACGAAGCCGCCGATGGCGAGCAGGAAGCCCTCTTCATCGCCGACACCATTGAAAAGATCAGCCGCCGCGATCCGCAGAGCCGGATCGCCGTGCTCTACCGCACCAACTCGCAGTCCCGGCAGATCGAAGAAGCGCTGCGGCGCTACATGCGCAAGTACATCGTGGTGGGCGGGTTCAGCTTCTACCAGCGCGCCGAGGTGAAAGACGCGCTGGCCTATCTGAACGTCATCCTCAACCCGCGCGACTCCATCTCGATGCTGCGCATTCTCAACGTTCCGGCGCGCGGGATCGGCAAGACCACGGCGGACCAACTGGAAGAGATCGCCATGCGCCGCGTGCTCACGCTCTGGGAGGCGATCGGCGCCGCCGTCGACGACCACCTGCTGGGCGCGCGCGCCGAAGCGGCCCTGGCGGCTTTCCGCCGCCTGATTGACCAGTTGCGCGACGCCGCCACCCAGAACTCTCCGGATCTCCTGCTGCAGCAGGTGCTCGACCTGACGGGCTACCGCAAAATGCTGGAGACCGACGGCACGCCTGAGTCCGAATCCAAGCTCGGCAATCTCGAGGAACTGGTTTCCGCCGCCGCCGACGCCGCCGAGCGCGGCGACACGCTGCGCGATTTCCTCGATTACGCCGCGCTGGTCTCAGACGCGGACTCGGTGGACGAGGAGGCCCAGGTCTCTCTCCTGACCATGCACAACGCGAAGGGGCTGGAATACCCCGTGGTCTTCATCGCCGGCATGGAGGAGGGCCTCTTCCCGCACTCGCGTTCCAAAGACAACGACGAACAGCTCGAGGAAGAGCGCCGCCTCTGTTACGTGGCCATGACGCGCGCCATGCAGCGGCTCTACCTCACCAGCGCGCGCTACCGCCGCAAGTACGGCGGCTCGCCGCTGGAGCCCTGCCAGCCTAGCCGCTTCCTCCAGGAAGTGCCGCAGCATTTGATAGAAGAGCTGCACGAGACCCGCCAGGCGCCCGGCTCCATCGATCTTTATGGCGAGCGGGCACAGGTGCGCGAAGTCGCCAGGCGGAACACGTATACTGGTAAGACATACAATTCGTTGGACCATATCTCGCAGTTCTTCGCCGATCGCGGCGTGCGGGTGCCTCAGCAGATGCCCCAGCCTGCGGCGAGTACTGCGGCGCCGGTTCCAAAGGCGGCCCCAGTGCCTAGAGCGGCCACACCCGTTGTGCCCTCGGCCAAGCCGCCAGCAAAGCCGGCGGCCCGCGGCACCGGGGTGCGCCCCGGGGCCACCATCGTCCACCCCAAGTACGGCCGCGGTACCGTGATCCGGAAAGAAGGCGATGGGGACGATGCCAAGCTGACCGTCAGCTTCCACGGCCACGGGCTGAAGAAGCTGGTCGCCAAGTTTGCCGGAATCGTTTCCGGCGATTGATTTTCAAATTGACGAAGGACTGAGAATGAACACTAAGAGCATCACCGACAGGACGGAACGCAAGGAAGTCAAGCGCAAGGCGCGCAAGGCGGCTGAAGAGAAAAGCCCGTTGCAGCCTCGCGAACACGCCCGCGGCGAGAAGAAGAAGAAAGTGAAGACGATGGCCAAAGGCCAGCGCAAGCGCTAGCCCTCCGGCCACCTGCACTACATTTCGATCAGGAGCCGGCAGCGAGCGGCTCCTGAATCATTCCTCCCCTGGAGCCGCACGTGAATCAGCTCTTCCGCACAAAGAGCATCGATGCTCTGATCGCTGCCTCAGACGAGCCGGACAAAAGGCTCCAGCGGACGCTCGGCGCGTGGTCTCTCATGGCGCTGGGCATCGGAGCGGTCATCGGCTCCGGCATCTTCATCCTCACCGGCACAGCGGCGGCGGGAGAAGTGCGTACCTACCACTCTCTGCTCAATGTGCCATTGCTGGACCTGCTCTTAAGCGGCAGCGCCTCGAACTTCACCATCGGCCGGCCTGGCGCCGGTCCTGGCGTCGCTCTTTCGTTTTTCATCACCGCCTTGGTTTGCGGCTTCGCCGCGCTTTGTTATGCCGAAATGGCCTGCGCCATTCCAGTGGCCGGTTCTGCCTACACCTACGCATACGCCACCCTGGGTGAATTCACGGCCTGGATGATCGGCTGGAACCTGGTGCTGGAGTATGCGGTCTCCAACATGGCTGTGGCGGTCGGCTTTTCCGCCCACGTCACGCATATGGTGGAAGGCGTTTTCGGCTTTCAATTGCCATCGCAACTCACCACGCCTGCCATTGTGGGCGGGGAGTGGACCGGCGCATGGTTCAACCTGCCCGGCTTCCTGGTGGTCATGCTGCTCACCTGGCTGCTGGTGTTCGGCATCAAGGAGAGCGCTCGCGCCAACGACATCATGGTGCTGGTGAAGGTGGTGGCGATTCTGATTTTCATCTTCGGCGCTGCCCGCGCCGTGGACTCTTCGCACTGGAAGCCCTTCCTGCCCAATGGCTACTCCGGAGTGCTCACCGGTGCGGCCATCGTTTTCTTTACATACATCGGCTTCGATTCGGTTTCGACGGCGGCCGAGGAGTGCAAGAATCCTCAGCGCGACCTGCCCATCGGCATCCTGGGCACCCTGGTGGCCTGCAGCATCCTCTATGTCGGCGTAGCCATCGTGCTTACCGGCATCGCCGACTGGCGCACGCTGAACAACGCCGCTCCCGTGGTGGGCGCGCTCAAGGCCCTCAACATGAACACGCTCTGGAAATGGGTGGACATCGGCGCCTTGGGCGGCATGGTCTCTTCCCTGCTTGTGTTTCAGTACGGCCAGGCCCGCGTGTGGTTCGCCATGTCCCGCGATGGCCTGTTGCCCAAGTTCTTCTCGCGCATCCATCCCATCCACCGCACGCCGCACATTTCCACCTGGATCGCCGGTTTTGCCGTGGCTATCCCATCGGGCGTGTGGGATGTCGGAACTTTTGCCGACCTCTCCTCCATCGGTACGCTCTTCGCCTTTTTTGTGGTCTCGGCGGGCGTGCTGGTTCTGCGCAAGAAACATCCTGAGCGCGGCGGGTCGTTCCGGGTCCCATTCGGCGCCCTGTTCCCCGTTCTGTCGATGGTCAGCTGTCTGGTGCTCATGATGGGCCTGCCGCTGGAGACCTGGATCCGCTTCGTCGGCTGGTCGATCGTCGGCATCATCATCTACTTTTCCTTCGGGAGAAAGAACAGTGCCCTGGCTTCGTAGTTACCGGCCGCGCCGGCTGATGTGCTGTCTGCGAACGGGCTGCGGCGCTCTGCGGCGCGCGCGGCTGAGGTCCGAGTAGGCCATGCCCATTGACCTGGACCGCATGCAGTGGCTCACATTGCTGGTTTGGGTCAGCCTCATTCTGCTTTACCTGGCCCTGGTTGTCGGAATCGCTCTCTCCGCGCGGGGGCTGCGGGTGCGGCTGGCCGTTTGCTGGACCGGCCGCCACACGGGCACCTTCCGCGGCCTGAGGCCGCTGCTGCTGGGCACCGCCGTTGCCATCACGGCCGCTTTCCTGTTCCAAGTGAGCGCCACCGAACAGCTCCCCATGCGCCTATCCGTGGTGGTCATCGGCGCATCCGTGATGGCTCTTTCGCTGGACTGGGGTTGGAAACAGATGCGCTCCTGGGCGCTGAGGCGCTCCGCCGAAACTCGCGACTGGCGCCTGCGGGCTGAAGCCTCCTGCCACGAGATGGAGGGGCTCTTTGACCAGAGCGAGATCCTGCGCCGCGCATGCCGCATTCTCATGCAGGATCTTGGCTGCCGGCACGTCCACCTCTTTCTGGTCGCCGACGAAGTGCTGACCTGCTCTGAAAGCGCCCCGCAGCCGCCCGAGTCCGCTCCCACTTTTTCCACCAGTTCGCTGCTGCATGCCGCGCTCTCGGCCGGCTGGAACTTCAGTCCGCTGCGCGTTTTCGATCCGCACACGGTGCTGCCCGTGCGCTGGTCTCACGGCGATGCCGATCACCTGGCCGCCGAGCAGGAGGCGCTAGCTACTCTCGACGCGCGGCTGGTGGTCCCCTTGCAGGTTGGCCTCCAGCTGGAGGGCTTCTTCGTTCTGGGGCCTCTAGCGGAGGATAAGGACTACGGACCCCATCACGCCGCCTTTGCCCAGGCCATCTCCGCGCAGGCCAGCCGGCTACTCTCTGCCGCCATGCGGGCCACGCCCGAATTTCAGCGCGTGATCGAGACGGCCGAGGCGCAGGCCTCCGCGCGCTCCGCACGGGCGACGCTCACCCATCTCGTTCCGCCTGAGCGGCCGGATCTTGCCGACCTGGACTTCGCCGCCCGCCAGTGGGTGGGCAAGGATCCCGCCGGCGTCTTCTACGACGTCATCGCACTGCCCGGCCGCGCCGTGGCGCTGTTTCTCGCCGAGATACCCGGCCCTGCCGAAGACGCCTCCGTTCGGCTGGTCCAGTTGCAGGCGATTCTGCGCACGCGCGCCAGGGCATACAACGAGGATCTGGCGGAACTGCTCGAATCCACGCGCCGCGCGCTGGAATTCTCCGCCGCCGGACTGCCGCCCATCGCGCTCTTCTGTGCCCGCTACGCCTCCGGCTCTCACTCTCTGCAATATGTCAATGCTGGGATCTACCCGCCGCTCTGCCTGCTGCAGGGGGCTGACGGCGCACAGGTCACGCGATTGCAGATCTGCGGCCAGGCCATCACGCCAGGCGAGGATGCGGCCGCCTTCCGGCAGGAGGAGATTGCGATCCAGCCCGGTGACGCGCTGGCTGTCGTCTCCTCCGGAATCCCGGGGGCTCTCAACTCGGACGGGCAAACCTGGGGCGAACTCGGCCTCGGCCAGGCGCTGCTCGACGCGGACTCCCACACCTCCTCCGAACTGGCCGACGCCACGCTGGCGGCCGCGTCCGCCTTCACCGCCGCCAATCCGCAGCTGCCGCCGCGCATCGTGATGGTGCTCCGCCCGCGCGACGCCGCGCAGTAATCTTGGGCCTCGATTTCAGGCCGGCGCCGGAGTTCGGTACAATACGGAATAGCGTTCTTTTTCAAGGGATTTTCGCCGTCTTGACTACTTGTCCTCCTCCGCCTTTTCTCCAACGCGCGGGCCGTTGGTTCCTCCACTCCGGTATTCAGGAGCCCGAAGGGGGAGTTGCCCGATACCATTACATCTCCGACGCCCGCAATGCGAGGATTTCCACGGAAATCACCGGGTACACCGTCTCCGCACTGCTCGAGTTGCATGACCGCACCGGCGATGCTGCTTACTTGCAGGCCGCCTCGCGTGCCGGCGATCTGCTCTGCGCCGCCTGGGATGCGAAAGCGCTCGCCATGCCCTTCGAGTGGTCCGCCACCGGGGAACTGCCCGAGCACCACTCCTACTTCTTCGACAACGGCATCATCATTCGAGGGCTGGTCCGCCTCTGGAAGGCCACTTCCAATCAGCGCTACCTCGATATTGCCGTGCTTTGCGGCGAGTCGATGAGCCGCGACTTCGTCAACAAGGAGGATATCCACCCGATCCTCATCCTGCCCGGCAAGCAGCCGCTGCCCAGGGATCCCCGCTGGTCCCGCTCCTCCGATTGCTATCAGCTGAAATCCGCGCTGGGCTGGCTGGACCTGGCCGCTGCCACGGGCCGTCGGCAGTTCGAGGCCGATTTCGAAACGGCGCTCGAGCGCGGGTTGCGCACCCATGCGCAATTCCTGGCCAACGAGCCGGACCGCCAGCGGCGAATGGACCGCCTGCACGCCTACAGCTACTTCCTGGAAGCCTTGCTTGCCCGCATTGAGCGTCCCGCGGTGCGCGCCGCCCTGGCCGAGGGGATCGACCGCACCTCCTTCGAACTGCGCTCCATCCGCGGTGATTTTGAACGCTCCGACGTAAACGGGCAGCTTCTTCGCGTCCGTCTCTGGGCCGATGCCGCCGGCGCCGTGCCGCTGAACGAAGCCGAAGCCGCGGAGGAAGCCGCCTCGGCGGCAAGCTACCAGATCATCTCCGCCGATGGCCGCCACGACGGCGGCTTCAATTTTGGCCGCCGCAACGGTGCGCTCTCCAACTTCTGCAACCCCGTCTCTACCGCCTTCGTCATCCAGGCCCTCGCTCTCTGGGACGACCGATCACATGGTAAAGCCCTGGGCGACTGGCATAAACTGATCTAGCTTGACCCCGCCGCAACGCATCCTGCTCGCCTTCGCTTCGGGCTCCGAGGACCTCATCGCGATGTTCCTCGACAACCTGCAGGCGGTGTCGCCCCAACTCCCCGTCTGGGTGGTGAGCGAGTTCCCGCCGCCGGAGTCCCACAGGCACCTGCGCTGGATCCCCTGGTTCCTCGGACGCACGCTGGAACAGAACCGCGGCCGCATCCACGACGCGCTGCGGGAGGTGCAGATCGAATACACCGGCGTCATTCTCCAGCCGCGCATGCCCTACTGGCCTATGCGTCTGGCGGCCTTGTTGGCCGCGCCCACCCGCCTGCTCTGCTTCAACGACAGCCTGGATCATTTCCCCCTGCATCCGCGCGCCCTGCCCGCCATCCTGCGCTATCTCCTGTGGCGTCTGCGAAACCTGATTCGCTGGGAGACCCGCCCCGGCGGGTGGCTCTACACGCAGGCATGGCGGCTTTTTCACCCGCACTCCTTCCGCCGCCCCATCCTGGTGCGCGCTGCGCGGCTGGCCGGTTCCAAAGCCGCCTTCCGCAAGCGCGTGCTGGCGCCGGCGGCCGATCCTGACGCCGGCCCGCAGCGGCCCGCCGGCATCAGCGTAGTCATTCCGTCCCGCAACGGCCGAGATCTGCTCGCCCGGCTGCTCCCCGGACTCCTGCGCGAGTTGCAGGGCATTCCCAGCGAGGTGCTGGTTTCCGACAATGGCAGCGACGACGGCACTGCCGCATGGCTGGCTGCGGAGTATCCGCAGGCGCAGGTGCTGCTCAGCGAAAAGCCGCTCAGTTTTTCCGCCGCCGTGAATCGCGGCATTGCCCGCGCACGCTTTTCTCACACCATGCTGCTGAACAATGACATGGTGCTGGAGACCGGCTTTTTCGCGCCGCTGCAGGCCGCTTTTCAGGAAGTGCCGGATCTGTTCTGCGCCACGGCGCAGATCTTCTTCCCCGAAGGCGTGCGCCGCGAGGAGACCGGCAAGGCCCTCATGTGGACGCGCGGCCACGCCGTGGATTTCCCCATCTGGTGCGACACCCCTGTCGAAGGCGAAGACCACAGCTATGTCCTCTACGGCAGTGGCGGCTGCTCCCTCTACGACACGGCGAAGCTGCACCGCGCCGGATGTCTCGGCGAGGGCTTCACCCCGGCCTACGTCGAAGATCTGGATCTCGGCTACCGCGGCTGGGTGCGCGGCTGGCCTACCGTCTTCGTGGCCGGTGCGCGCGTCGTTCATCACCACCGCGCCACTACGGCGCGCTACTTTACGCCAGACCAGATCCAGACCGCCGTCGAGATCAACTACCTCCGCTTCCTCGCCCGCAGCGTGGCCGATTCCAGCTACTTCGAGGAGCTTTGGACCCGCGCCATTCAACGTCTCAACCTCTACGCCGCGCAGGAGCCGCCGCAACCCTGGGTGTTCCCCACTCTGCGCGCCGCGCTCGGCGTGGAACAGTGGGTGGAGGCCCCGCCCAGTGACGCCGCCGACGAGCGCCTGGCCTGCGCACTCGGCTCCGGCGATGCCGTCAGCTTTCCCGGCCGCCGGCGCGACCTCCGGAAGCCGCTGGTCCTCATCGCCAGCCCCTACCTGCCGTTTCCGCTCTCCCACGGCGGCGCGGTGCGGATCTTCAACCTGATGCGCGAGGCGGCCTCCGAGTTCGACCAGGTCCTCATCGTCTTCTGCGATCAGCACCAGAAGCCGGCGCAGGAGATTCTCGACCTCTGCACCGAAGTGATTCTCGTCCGGCGGGAGGGCTCACACCTCCGGCCCCTGACCTTCCGCCCTGATGTCGTGGAAGAGCATGACACGCCGGCCTTCCGAGCCATCCTGCGCGAGATGATCCGCAAGCACTCGCCGGCGCTCGTGCAGTTGGAGTTCACCCAAATGGCGCTCTACGCGCCGGACTGCGGCGACGTGCCCACCATCATGATTGAGCACGACGTCACCATCGATCTCTACTCGCAACTGCTGGCAGAGAAGGACGATTGGGAGACCCGCGAGCAACTCGTCCGCTGGCAGGCCTTTGAGCGCCAGGCCTGGCGCGACGTCTCCTGCGTGGTCACCATGAGCGGGAAGGATGCCGCTTCCATTGAAGAGGCCCGGCGCGTGGAGGTGCTGGCGAACGGCGTCGATCTGAACCGCTTCCAGCGCTCCGCCGTCCAGCCCGAGCCGCGCCGTATTCTCTTTATCGGCTCCTTCGCACACCTGCCGAACCTGCTCGCCCTGGACTTCTTTTTGCGTGAGGCCTGGCCGCTGCTGGAGCCCGCCGGCGCCACGCTGCATGTCATCACGGGCGCCCGGGCGGAACACTATCAGGAACTCTACCAGGACCGCGTCAAGCTCGACCTCAACCGGCCTGGCCTGGAGATAGAAGGCTTCGTCTCGGACGTCCGCACGGCCTATCGCCGCGCTGAGGTGGTGATCGCGCCGCTGCTGGCCTCCGCCGGAACCAACATCAAGATCATGGAAGCCATGGCCATGGGCAAGGCCATTGTCTCAACGCCGGCCGGCATCAACGGTCTCGATCTCAATCCCCCTCACGACGTCATCGTCGTACCTACCGGCCGCGAGATGGCCGAATCGTGCCTCGACCTCTTCGCGCACCCCGAAAAACGAAGCGCCATCGAGGAGTGCGCCCGCCAGACCGTCGAACAGGGCTTCGGCTGGGATGCCATTGGCGGCCGCCAGGCCGCGCTGTACCGCAGCCTCATGCGGTAGGGCCTACCTGCCCTTGCGCGTATAGCTCGCCGTGATGGTCGAATACACCCCGCCGCGCGGTGTGAATTCGCCCGTCACCGTCATCTCGTGGGGCTGGCACGCCTTCACGCAGTCGTTCAACACGCGGTTCACCACGTTCTCCTGGAAAATGCCGATGTTGCGGTACGCCAGCATGTACATCTTCAGCGCCTTCAACTCCAGGCAGTCCTTCGCCGGTACGTAGCGGATCGTCACCGTTCCGTGGTCCGGCAAGCCGGTGCGAGGGCACACGCTGGTGAACTCCGGCGTCGTGATCTCAATCCAGTACTTGCCCGTGTTGAACTGGTTTGGCCAACATTCGATCTCCGGCAGCTTCACGTCCAAGCCTGCGGCCGCGTGCTCGTCCGTATAGACTTTCTGCTTCTTCCGCGCCATCTACTTCGCCTCCTGGAGGTTCTTCTCGAGCAGTTCGAGGAACATGCCAACGTCCGTCACCACGCCCAGCGCCTGGCCCGTGCCGCGGTCGCTCAGCTTGGTGGCCACCGCCGGGTTGATGTCCACGCACACCGTCTTCACCCAGCCCGGCAGCATGTTGCCGGTGGCGATCGAGTGCAGCATCGAGCCCAGGCACAGCACCAGCCCGGCGCCGCGGATCTGCTCGGCGTAGGCGTCCTGCGCCTCGTTCATGTCCGTGATCGTGTCCGGCAGCGGGCCGTCGTCGCGCAGGCTGCCGGCCAGCACGAACGGCACGTTGTTCACCACGCACTCGTAGAGGATGCCCTTCTTGAGCTTGCCCTGCGCCACCGCGCCGCGAATGCTACCCGCGTGATAGATCGCGTTGATCGCCCGCATGTGGTTGCGGTGGCCGTGCTCGGCCAGCCTCCCGTCGCTCAACCGCACGCCCAGCGAAGTGCCGATGATCGCCGCTTCGGAGTCGTGCACGCCCAGAGCGTTTCCGGCCAGCAGCGCGTTCACAAACCCCTTCCGGATCAGCGCGGCCAGCGGCTTCGCGCCGCCGGTATGCACTACCACCGGACCCGCCACCACCACCACCTTCAGCCCGTTTTCCTTCGCCTGCCGCACCATCGCGGCCGTCTGCCGTACCGCTGTCTCTACCTGGCGCTCGCTGGAGATGCCGTTCGACATGAAGGCGAACGACAACCGGTCGCGCTCCTTCGACTCCGGAATCACGCGGATGCCGCGCATGCCCACCACCACTTCATCGCCGGCCTTGATGTCCCGCAACCGCCGCGCCCACGGCTTGCCGTCGGCCCACACGACCAGCGCGTCCATGCGCTGATTCTCCACCACCAGCCACTCGCCGCCCTTCCGCACCAGCGTGCGGTGGTTTGTGGTGGAGTAGAAATCCTCCGGCGCGCACTTGTCGCGCTCCACGCGGGAAAACACCGCGTCGCTCGCATCCACCGGTGTGCAGCCCAGCCCCAGCAACGTGCTGAGCATCTTGTCGAGATCCTCGCGAACCGGCGCTTCCACCCTCAAGCGCAGCCGCGACGGGTCGGCGTTCGTCTTCCCGATGTGGAAGTGCTGCACCTCGAAGCGCCCGTTGTGCTGCACAACGGCGTCGAAGATCTGCTCCATGATGTGCGAGTCAATCAGGTGGCCTTCTGCCTCGACCACCTCCTGCAGGGAAGGCTTAATCGGTTTCTTCGTCATCTCATTTCACCGCCGTCCAGCAGAGGAAGAGCCCGTCCGGCTCGACGTCCTCCCAGTAGGAAATCGGCTTGCATTCCACCTGCCGGCAATGTTCGTTCAGCAATCGCTTCAACTCCTCCTCGTGGAACCATTTTTCCCACTGCGGAGTCTCAAAGCGCCCCCAGTGCGCCGCGTTCTTGTCGATCACTACCAGCTTACCGCCCGGCTTCACCACGCGGCACATCTCGGCCACTGCCGCTCCAATGTCTACCGCGTGCTCCAGTGACTCCGTGGCGTAGGCGCAGTCCATCGCCGCGTCGGGGAAGGGAAGCGCCAGCATCGACGCCGCCACGCGCCCCAGGTTCTCATCGGCATGCGTGAGCATCGCCACGGCCAGGTCCATCGCCACCACCGTCGCCCGCGGATTGTGCTCTTTGACGATCCGCGCAAAGCGGCCCTTGCCGCAGCCTACGTCCAGCGCACGCCCGTGCCCCAGGTCGCC
>JACQZS010000060.1 GCA_016213725.1 Acidobacteriota bacterium
GGCAGCCCCTCATCGAAGCACTCCTCGCCTCCCACGATTCCCCCACGAACAAAGCCGCAATCTTCCATAATTCACTCGCGGAATCCATCCTCCACATCGCCGCAGCCGAAGCCACCCACCAGGTCCTCCTCACCGGAGGCTGTTTCCAAAACGCGCTCTTGACCGAGAAAACCGCCGCTCGCCTCCGCCACGCCGGCTTCACCGTCTTCACCCACCAAAAACTCCCCCCCAACGACGGCGCTATCGCTGCCGGCCAGCTCCTCGCCAGCGCCTCACGCTCCGCGCACTGATGGCCGGCTCTCACGCCGCTTCACTCACCCGCCCCCCGAGCGGCCTATCGATCGTCGGCCCGCCGATATCTCTCGCCGCGCTGAGCCAGTGTATACTGGCCACTTGACTGGAACCGGAACCAGCATCGCGACTCAGACCATCAGCAGCGTGTCCAGGTCACTGCCAATTCACTTCTCTCGCCGCAATTTCGCATTGGCCTGCTCGCAGTCTCCGGCTCCGCACTCGGAGTAGAGCGTGCGCTATGCTCTGCTGGCGCTCGGCGCCTTCTATCTCTTCTTCTACGAGTACCTGCCGCCTGCGAAACGCGTCCACCTGTTCGGCGATATCGAAGGCTACCATTACCCGCTTCTGAATTACGCCTACAAATCCCTCCGGCAACACAGGCTGCCGGAGTGGGATCCCACCATTTACTCCGGCATGAGCTATGTGGGCAACATTCAGACAGGCCTCTTCTATCCTCCGAACTGGCTTCTCTATGTCGCCAATCACAAGCGGTCCGGGCTGAAGTTCCGCACGCTGGAGATGCTCGAAATCCTCCACTACTGGCTGGCCTTCGTGCTCGCCTGGCGCTGGCTGCGCCGTCATACCCGCGGCGATCTGCCGGCACTCCTGGGAGCGGCTCTGTTCGCCGTCTCAGGCTACGCGATGGCGGAAAGCCAGCATTTGGGCGTGATTTGCGGCTATGCCTGGTTTCCGCTCGGGCTCCTCGCCATCGACCAGGCGGCCGGCACGCACGATTACCGCCATTTGTGGAAACTCGCCTTCGCCCTGGCCATGTGCCTGCTGGCCGGCTTCCCTCCCACGTGGATCGCCTTCTGCTTCACCGCCCTCGTCTACGCCCTCATCGTCGGCCGCTGGCGGGCCGGACTGGCGGCCCTCGCCGCCATTGCGTTTTCCGGCTGCCTCGCCGCCGTACAACTGGCGCCGACTTTCGAGCTCGCCCCGCTGAAACAGCCGGAAGTCACTTACCGATGGGGCGTTCCGGGCGGGGCCTTCTTCTCCGCCGGATACTTCACTCCCAACTATTACGACCAGTCGGGGATCACGGCCCGCTACGGTCCCGCCGAGGAGAACTACAACTACCTCGGCTCGGCCGCCCTCTTGGCCCTGTTCTCGCTCATCGCACTGCGGCGCTGGCGGAGCGCCCTGCCTGGCCTGTTGCTCATGGCCGCGGCCCTCTGGATCATCACCGACCCGGGAAACCTGCTGCTCCCTCTCATCGTTCAGTTCCCTCTGGTCCGTGAAATCGTCCGAAAATGGAACTTCTTGCCGGTGATCGTGGTGGCCGCCGCTTGGCTGACCGCGGCCGGAATTTCGGCCTTTCAGGATCGCTGGCAGCCACGCCTGGCGTGGTGGTGGGCCGCTCCCGCCATCGCCGCTTGGAGCCTCCGGCAGTGGCTCGTCTGGCGGGCCGGCGGCGAGTTCATGACCGGTTGGTGGACCCTGGCCGAAGCCGCCATCCATCTCGCGGTTCTCGTTCTCGCGCTCAGTGTCAGGCAGCCCCTCGCCCGGACGGCGCTCGTCCTCCTGACCGTGTTCGTCGAATACAAGGTCTTTGGAACTAGCCGGCGTTTCAACTCCGAACCTGGCTCCGTCGATCTCATGCTGTCGATGGACGCCCGCGTGGGCGGGCCGGAATTCACGGGCCTCGACCGGAAAGTCTACGCCGAGTTGCTGCGGCATCCGCAGTACCGGGTGATGATGGCCGGCGCGTCGCCGGGAACGGACTTCCGGCACTATGGGCTGTCATCACCCCAGGGCTTCGACCCGTTCCTGCCGCGGCCCTACATCGAGGCCGTCGGAGACGGGTTCACCACCAACCGCGTCTTTGGCACTCCGGTGAACAACACGCGTTTCTACGACGGCTTCGCCGTCCGCTACATCCTCACCCAGAGCGGCAGCCCGGAGGATCTTCAATTGGCCGCCGACGTGAGGTTTCGGCCGATGCATGCGGCGGACGGCTATTTTCACGTCTATGAGTACCTCGACTGCAAACCCGCCTACAGGTTCGCTCCAGGTCCCGTCAGGGCACTGCATTGGGAGCCGGAGCGCCGGACCTTCCGCGTGCGCTCGGACACCGGCGGCGATCTCGAGTTGATCGAACAGCTCCAACCAGGCTGGGAAGGCTGGGTGGATGGCAGGCCCGCCCCTCTGCTGCCTGCCCGCGGCGCGTTTCAGAAGATTCGCGTGCCGGCCGGCGAGCACGAAGTCGAGTTCCGCTTCCGCTCCCAAGCGCTGCGCCTCGGAGCAGCCGTTACCATGCTCAGCCTTGTCGGCCTTGCCGCATGCGCCTGGTCTAGCCGCGCATCCCGCCAAAAGCTGCCCTCGCCTGCCGGCCACTGCCCCACTCAGGTCCATCCTGTTTCATAATTCAAACGTGACTGCCTTCCGCCACACCGCGCCGCCCGGAGCCCTCCACCCATGTGCCTAGCCATCCCCGGACAAATCCTCGAAATCACCGGCACCGACGAACTCACCCGCATGGCCCGCATCTCTTTCGCCGGCGTCATCAAGGAAGCCTCCCTCGCCTACACCCCCGAAGCCCAACCCGGCGACTACGTCCTCGTCCACGCCGGCTTCGCCCTCAACACCATCGACGAAGCCGAGGCCCAAAAGACCCTCGAACTCCTCCGCCAGTTGGACGACCAGCCCGGCTAGTTCCCCAGCGCCACCCGCACAGACCCCAACCGCCCCGACCCCTCATCGCAAAACGCCACCTTCATCGTCACCGCCCCCGCCTCCATCTCCACCTCCTTCCGATACCGAAATCCCTCCTCCACCGTCCGCCGCGCATCGCTCGCTTCCAGGTCCAGCTTCACCTCATCCGTGAAGTCCTGCTTCACCCCCCCGTCCACTCCCAACTGCACGCACCGCACGTAGAACTTCCCCCCAAACCGCCACCGCCTCTCCTCCAGCGACACTGAAAGAGGATCCGCCGTCACTACCAGCAACTTCTTCTTCGATCCCTCCACCGCCTTCAACTCCACCGTCAATCCCACATCCACCGCCTCCAGCGGGCTCGCCACCGCCTCCGCCAGCATCCTGTCAACCCTCGCCGGCTCCACACCGCCCGCCTCCCGCGCGAAGTACCCCTGCCTGTGCCGGACCTCCACCCCTCGCCGCCCAGGAACCTTCACCTGAATCCGCAAATACCGCCCATCCCACCGCCCATGCACCGGCCGGTACGCCAACCGGTAAAACGTCTGCGAGTCGTTCAACGCTCGCGTCACGCTCTTGCCCAGATCGTTCGTGTTCACATACGCCCGGCCCCCCGTGCTCTCTGCCACCCCAAACATCACACCCGTCATCCCGAATCCGCTGCCCGCCGCAGGCCGCAACGTCAACGAACGAGTCGGCCGCTCCGCCAGATTCCCCGCACTCGTCCGCACCCCAGCCGAATCGATGGCGTACACCGCCACATTGCCGTCGTTCAATGTGTTCAATGTATCCTTCCACCATTCCGGCAGCACCGCTACAATCTGCTGGAGCGACACGCCCGCTGTCATCCAGACCAGGCTCTTCCGCCCCGGCAGCGCACCTAGATGCCTGCCGATATCCCGCAGCGCGCCCAGCGTCGTCTGAATGCGCATCCGAATCTCACCTGTCGAATCCACCGCGGGAAACCGCGCCGCCGCGTTGGCTACCTCCCTCTGCCCCCGGTCGTCCGCCTCAAATCCGATCCCCATCGCCGCATCCCCCGGCGCCCGCAACCCTCGCAACCGCGCCGCGACGCTCCCCGCATCTTCTGTGTAATCGTGAATCACCCGCAAACCATGCGGTCCCAGAAAATACACTCCCCACTGCGCCCGCCGTTCCTCGCGCAGAATCACATCCGCCGCCGCCTTCGCGGCATAATACTGCTCCTCATACCGGGCGTTGTACCCATCGATCAGAATCGTCACCACCGGCGCCGCGTCCGCCCCCATCCGCCGCCGGTTTGAAACCCCGCCGCGCACCCCCGGGGACTGCCACCTGTGTCCCTCCGTGGACACAGCGTGGCTGTCCCCCACCGCGCTCACCGCCGCCGTCGAATGGACACTGAAGAACTCAATCCGCTGAGCCTTTCCTCCCTCAAACACCTGAAAATCCCCAACGCTCAAATCCCCCACCGTCCGCCCCGTCTTTTTGTCCACCACCACCACCGGCACTTCCACCAGCCGCGCCTCGGACTTCAACACGAGCCCCTGCCCAAGCGCCAATCCCGCCGCCGCTACCGCCACCGCAATCCAGCGCAGCATCCTGCCTTCGTCACTCCGCATCGCTTCTTCACTGCGCAATATTCCATAATTCCAGAGTGGGGTCCATCCCCCCCACCGGAAGCCCAAGTGAAATTCCTCGACGAGTACCGCGACCCCGCCCAGGCCCGCGCCCTCGCCGCCGCCATCCACCGCATCACCACCCGCGACTGGCGCATCATGGAGATCTGCGGCGGCCAAACCCACTCTATCCTCCGCTTCGGCATCGACCAGCTCATTCCTCCCAACACCCCCCCGCCATCGAGGCCATCCTCGCCTCCCCCGACACCCGCGTCCAGGGCTTCCTCGCCGCCGGCCACGTCTGCACCGTCGAAGGCACTGA
>JACQZS010000065.1 GCA_016213725.1 Acidobacteriota bacterium
CCTCATCGGCATCCTCGGCGCCCGCGCCCTCATCGTCGGCGACAATTTTCACTTTGGGAAGGGCCAGGCCGGCGCCACCTCCGACCTCCGCACGCTCGCCGGCCGCTTCGGCATTGAGGCCGAAATCGTCCCCCTGCTAACCTGCCGCGGCGTCCGCGTCTCTTCCTCCGAGATCCGCCGCCACCTGGCCGCCGGTCAGGTCTCCCAGGCTAACCGAATGCTCGGCCGCCCTTACGCCATCGCCGGCTCCGTCGTCCGCGGCGAGGGCCGTGGCTCCAAAGAAACCGTTCCCACACTCAACCTCGAAACCTCATCCCTGGACGACTCCACCGTCGCCCTGCCCGCCCCGGGCGTCTACGTCACGCGCACCGAGGACCTCGACGCCGACGCCCACTGGAACTCCATCACCAACGTCGGCTTCCGCCCCACCTTCAATGGCCGTCACCTCACCATCGAAACCTTCCTGCTGGCCGACCTCACCGGCCCCGCCCCTCGCCGCATCCGCGTGGAAGTCCTGCGCCGCCTGCGTCCCGAGCGCCGCTTCGACTCTTCCGCCGAACTTCGCGCCCAGATCCTCTCCGACGTCGCCGTCTCCCGCCTCTTCTTCCGCCGCCTCGCCCGCTTTAACCCAGCGCTAATGTCACGGCGACGGCCACACTGAGCATCACGACGAACGCCATCAGCAGTGCCCTGCCGTACTCCCGGCTCCCCAGCACGTACCCTGCGGCGGTCTTGAAAACCCCATTCGCCCCCACCGCTACCAACAGCGCCACCACCGTTTGCATCCCCCCCAACTGCCCGTCCCGCATCATCCCCGCCAACGAGAACGCAATCGCATCGACATCCACTGAGCCGCCCACGGCGCTGGTTACCATCGCACCGGCAGACCCAAACTCCGCCGTCCCCCAGCGCGCCAGAAACCGCACCAGTACAAAGATCGCACCGAACTTCAGCGCCGGCCCGATCCGGAACGGGTTGCCCAGCTTGACAGCCTCCGCCGTCGTACCCCGCGCCTCGGACCGCCAGCTCAACCACCACGCGTAGCCCAGCCCGGCCAGGGTCATCGCCGTGAACGGAATCCACGCCGCTCCCAGCAGCGGTCCCCCGGACAACCACAAGAGCGCCAGAATCCGCGGGCTCTGCACCACGTTTGCCAGCACCGCCGCCGCCGCCAGCTCCTTCGCCCGCTCCGGTTCTTCTTTCACCTCTTTGGCAAAACTGAGCGTCGCCGCCGTCGTCGAGCCGATCCCGCCCACCAGCGCCGTCAGCAATAATCCCCGCTTGTGCCCCAAGTGCTTTTGCAGGAAGTAGCCCAGGTAGCTGATCGAACTCACCAGGATCACGAACATCCAGATCCGCCGCGGGTTGAACGCCCCGTACGGCCCGTACGCCCCGTCCGGCAGCACCGGCAGAATCACGAAGATCACCGCCAGATACCGCAGCGTGTCCCAATACTCCTGCTCTGTCAGAACCTCCCGCACAAACCGCCGCAGCGCATCCCGCGCGTCCAGAAACAGCGCCAGAATCACCGTCAGCGCAATCGCCAGCTCTGAGCCATGCTCGATCGATCGCGTGGCCGTCAGAACGCACAGCAGGAACGTCACCACCGCCACCACTTCCGTCGTCACGCCGGTCCGTCCCGGGGTCTGCATCCGGAAGATCACCAGCATGGCCGTCAATGCGGCCAACGCTCCTATCGTGATCAGCGGCTGATTCATCAGGCCGCACAAGCCGCCCGCCAGCCCGATGCTGACGAAGTCTCTCAGCCCGGCATGCCGCTCCTCCCGGTCCGACTCCCGCTCCACGCCGACGATCAATCCGATCAGCAGCGCCTCGCCCATCGTCACCCAATCCGGAGGCAGCGTCATCATAATCTGTTCAGATTCGATTCTCCGACAAGTCGGCTTGAAAATGTAGCGGTTTGTCAGTAGCTTAGTGAGATGCCTGTCATACGTATGTTGCGCGCAAGCGCCTGGACGCTATTCCTCATGGGATGCCTCCACATCATGGGCCATCTTACCGGCGCACGTGCCTTCACCAATCCCCCCGACGAACCCACTCGCGCCATCGCCAAAGCAATGATGGGGTACACCGTCAGAGACTTCCCCATCGACCGCACCATCGCCAGCCTCTACTTCGGCTTCAGCCTCACCTTCTCCGCTTTCTCGCTCCTTGCCGGCGCCCTCGTCCTGCTCACCTCCACCGCACTCAAAGACGACCTTCCCGCCCTTCGCCCCATCCTCCGCGCCTACACCGGCGGCCTGCTCGTGCTCACGGCGATCTCCATGAACTACTTCATTTGGCCGCCTACCATCTGCATGCTGGTCGCCTTCGGCTTCGCCGCTCTCGCCATGGCCCGTCTCCGCCGCGAGATCCGCACGCCGAAGCCCTGACCGCGTTCATCCGCCTCTAGGGCAGTACCTCCACAGAAATCGCACGGAACGCCACCTGCGACTCGTGATGCTGAAACGCGATTGCCGTTTTGCGCTTCTCCAGCTTCTCCAGCATCCGCGCGCTGCCCAGTCTCTTCGCCGCCAGCGCCTTCAGCAACTCATCTGACCGCAGCCCAAACGCCAGCACCTTCCGCCCGTTGATCCAGTGCTCCACATCCTCCGCCCGCACCACCAGCCGGCTCGTGTTCCACTCCCCGGCCTTCTTCGCCGCGCGCTCTACCGGCGGCAGGTAGTTGTACAATGCCCCGGACGCGTGCAGCGGACTATCCGCCCCCGCCCTCGACGAGTCATCCACTAGCTGAAACTCAAACCCCAGTGAAGTTTCGTGCAGAAACTCGCCCTGCGCGTCCTTCAGGCGGTCCGTCGCCTGTGCCTGAATCAGATACTTGATCCCCGTGTTCGCGCCCGGGGCCACCCTCCACTCGAACTTCAGATCGAAACGCTCATAGGTCTCCGCCGTCCACAGATCGCATTGCCGCCGCGCATCCGCAATCGACTCCATCATCCCGTCGTGGATCCGCCAGCTCACCTCCGGCCCCGTCTCCCGCGTCGGCGTCCGGAAGTTCTGGAACGTCGCACCATCAAACAACGGCGTTTCCTTCGGCCAGGCCGCCGTCAATCCGAATAACAGTGTTCTGCGCTTCACCTTACCCCAAATTCTATCAGGGCATCTCCGTCCGCTCGCCCCCTCAAAGGACTTCCGGCCACCTCACATTCATTCCGAATCCGCAATTCTCTCTTGCATGAAAAGCTATCTCACGATAGTATTCTCCAAAGGCGGCCGCGGGGTGCGGCCCCCTACTCGTAGCATTGGTGAAGATCTTTGACTTCAATCGCATTCGCCTCGCGCCTGCAACAGGGCCCCTCAGCGTCCAAAGGTGCAACTTGACGGTCCGGACGGCCCGCTTTGCGGAGCCGGCGCGGTCATTGGGAAGCTCCATCCGCTTTCCCCTCGCCACCGGCCGCAGGAGCCGTCATGCTCCCCGCCACCGGGCAGTAATCCGGTCTGCAGGGACCAGCGGCGAAGCTCGACTTACCTCGGAGAACCAGCCAGCCCGGATTGCCGCCAGACTCTCCAACCTCCTCCTGCCGGTGGTGCAAACCAAATGAGGCGTCTTGAGAGGCCATTGCTCATCCTCCTGTTGGCGATCCAAACCGCAGCCATCGCCTATCAGGTGCGGGCAGTGGGGCTGACTGTGGATGAACCCAGCCACATGCTCTCGGCTTACCTGTACTGGCGCGGAGAGGACAATTTGAAGCCGGGGGACATGCCCCCCTTTATCAAGCTCCTCGGCGGCTGGCCGGCGATCCTGCTCAAACCTCCCCTGCCTGTCTCCTCGCCATCCTGGAAGACCGGCCATGAGTGGAACATCTCCGCGGAGATGCTGAATTCCATGCGCCCGCCGGAACTCCACCGCTGGATCCACTCGAGCCGCGCTCCGTTCGTTCTCATCAGCCCGCTCATCACTCTTCTCCTTTGGTATTGGGCAAGGCAGCTTTGGGATCCGCAAACCGCCCTGGTTCTGGCTGCTCTGTGGGTCGTGGAGCCTACCGCGCTTGGCCACGGCGGCCTGTTCAAGAACGACGTCAGTGCCACTCTGGGCTACTTGGCCTTTTGGTACACAGGGTGGAGATTCTGGCGATCGCCGGATTGGCGCAACGCGCTTTGGGTCTCCCTGGCGCTCAGTCTGGCCGTGCTCACCAAAATGTCCATGCTGGTCCTGCTACCCCTCGCTCCAGTGCTTCTCGCCATCGGAGCCCTCAGAAAGCGGCGCTGGCCGGAAGTGCTGCTCTTGCCCGCCGGTTCTCTCTCAATCGCTTACGGGATCTGCTCGGCAGCTTGCCAGTTCCAGATGCGCCATCTGCTGTACGAGGAATCACAGACACTCCTGCTGCCCTCCCAGGCCCGCCTGCTGCTTCTACCATCGCGCTACGTCGACGGAGCGCTTTCCTTGCTTTTTGAGAACAGCAATCTGACGCTGGTCTATCTGCTGGGCCGGATCCACCCTGGGGGAAGCTACCTCTATTTCCTAGTCGGCCTGCTCTTCAAATCGCCTTTGCCATTCCTGCTGCTGCTCGTGGCTGCAATCGGCCTGGCCGCCCGGCCCCGCTTCTTCACCACTCAACGCCTCACCTTGTTTTTCCTGCTCTTTCCGCCGGTTCTCTACTTCGCTCTCGCCTCTGTCTCCGCGCTCCAGTTGGGATACCGCCTGGTGCTGCCGGGCATACCGTTCCTGATCCTGCTTTGCGGGCTGCCTGTCTCGCTCGCATTCCGCTCAGGACGGGCTTGGATCCCGCTCTCCGCGCTCGTGCTGGCGGCGCTTTCCACCATCTCCCAATACCCCTACACCATCAGCTACTTCAACTGCTTAAGCCCGCACTTCCAAGACAGACTCCAACGCCTTTCGGACAGCAACATCGATTGGGGTCATGGCTTGCCCGCGCTCCGCCAATGGTGCTTGGACCACCAGGTCCGCCGAATCCGCCTATGCTTCTTTGGCAACGACCCCCCGCATCGCCATTTCCCGGACGAGGAAAACATGGTGGAACTCATTGCTCCCCCCTGGAATGACGAGTTGGCGCGCGGCCCTGAACTGCGCCCGGAGCCCGGCGTCTGGGCCGTCAGCGCCACGCTGCTCACCGGCCAGTTCTTCGACCTGAAGTATCGGAACTACTACCGTGTCTTCAAAGAGCGCCAGCCGGACGACGTGGTTGCGGGATCCATCCTCATCTACAGGATTCCGGAGCGCTAGCCGCCAAAGCCGCGCCGTTTGACTTGCCCACCTGTCTCGGCCGCGAATGGCCTCTAACGTCTCGTTGCATTGCGTGATGTGGTAATCTTGTCCTTCCGATAGGATTTGCCGAGATCGCTGCCTGCAGGGGTGTTGGCAGCTTTGGGTCCTGCCGGCAGGTCTTGCTGCCTATCGCGGCGGCCGCGCTCTCGTAACGGGGAGCCTTGGTTTTGTCGGCGGCAATCCTGCCCAGGGCCGCCACATCCTCTCCGCGCTTCTCAAGCCGCTCCTCTCCGGCCTCGCCCGCGGCGCGCACCCGTCGCCGCCGCGATCTCCCGCTCACAAGCAGCGCCGCCTGCTCCCACGACTAAGCTCATCCGCCTCAGCACGGCACATGGTAGTGCCTGCAATTCCACGTATCTCTCTGCCGGTGCCGAGCTTAAGCTGACAGATGGAAAGCGCACAGCACCCGTTCCACCACCCTGCCCGTCCCGTGCACAACCACCAACTGCCAGTACAATCTCATGAACTGCCGCAGCGTGGTCAGCAATGAGTGCCACCGGAAGAACTGGCTGGTCCCATGCAGCCGCGGATAGTGATGGACCCCCACCTCCGCCACCTCGCATCCGGAAAGTTCGATCTTCTTCACCAGCTCCAGGCAGATCGTCCCCGACGTCGACTCCAGCCGCAGGTCTTCCACCAACTCCCGCCGGATCAGCCGGAAATCACAATCGATGTCCCGGATTCGGATCCCGAACATCACTCGCGCCACTCGGTTGTAGATCTTTCCGAGCGCCACCCTGTGCCATGGGTCGTGCCGCTGTAGCTTATACCCATTCACCAGCCCCACGGCCGGCCGCAGCAGCCGCATCAGCCCGGCCACTTCGCCCGGATCGTATTGCGCGTCCCCATCTGTGTAGAACACCAGGTCCTTCGTCGCCGCAGCGAAGCCGCTCCGCAACGCCCCGCCGTAGCCGCGGTTCTGCTCGTGCGTCACCACCCTCAGCCTCTCGCCGTAGCGCGCCTGCAATTCGACCAGCACTACGCCTGTGTTGTCGCCGCTGCCGTCGTTCACTACAATCACTTCGTAGTCCGAAGTGACTGATTCTAAAGTCTTGAACGCCTTCTCCAACAGCCCCGGCAAACTCGGCGCGTCGTTGTATGCGGGAAAAAATACGGAAACACCCATATCCATCTTTCGATACCCATTTACGAGGATGAGACAGAGCCTATCACCCTTCGCCAGGCATCTGCAAGCGTTTCCTCAAAAACTGTGAACCGAAGAGCCCGATCTGCCCTCCACCGCCGCCTACTTCCCCGCTGGACCCGCCACGTCCCCAAACTCGATCTTGGACTCCGCCGACGCCCGCCGGAACTCGCTGTTCGCCACATTCATCGTGATGTTCCGCTTGTAGCCGAACAACACCTGCAGCCCGAACTCCGTCCCATACGACTTAGGAAACCACAGCCCCTCGGCCACCTTCTCGTACGTAATCTGGAATCCCAACTGCTTCAGATTGATCCCCAGCAGCACCTTCACCGCCACTGGGATCTTGAGTGCCAGGTCCGTCGCCACCAGCAGCGGCTGGAACTCCTCCGGATGCACGTACACGTCGCCTTTCCAGTGCCGGTCTCCGGCCCAGTCGTCCCCGTCTTCCGGTTTCTGCGGCTGAAACCGGATGTGCCACGCATCCACCCCGGCCACCTTCTTCCGCCCCTTCAACTCGAACTTGTAGTACCGCTGCTCCGCCACCGTCAGAGGGAACATGTCCTTCGAAAACCCATCCCGGCTCTTCTTGTCGTTCACGAGGTCATCGGTCAAGCTCTCGATCAGCGCCCCGTCGATGTCCATGTCTTTGTACTCGAAGCCCGGTTCGGTGTAGCCCAGCAGCTTCCCATCCCGCTCATACCTGCCCTCGAATTTCTCCAGCTTCTTCTTCGTCGCCGACTCCGTCGGCGCCACTGTATACTGCCGCTTCTCTTCCCGCGACAGTTTCCCGTTGGTCCGCAGCAGCCGCACCAGCGTGTCCTGCCGGTAGACCACCGTCTTGCGCGCCTCCACCGCCGCGTCCTGGTTCGCCGCCAGTTTCCTCAGGATCTCTTCCAGCTTGGGCGCCTCGCCGGCCGCCACTGGCAGCGCCGCGGCGCACACCACGATCAATCGCCAAGAACGCAGCACACCCATGCCAACAATACGAACCGGCATGGCCTGACGTTGCGCCATTTTTGCCTCACGGCCGCCGGATCAGTTCCAGCGCGTCCACAATCAGGTTTGTCCCATCCTGCACCAGAAGCGCCACCGTGCCGCATACCCCGCGCCTATACCCAGACGGCACGTCGATCAATTGCTTATCCAGTTCCGCCGGCAAAGGCTCCACTTTCTTTTCCAAGGCCGCCGGCAGGGTGCCCGTCACCCGCAGCTGCCGCGCCAGCGCCGCCGGCACCTCGCCCTTCTTCACCAGCCCCGGCGGCAGATGCCCCGACCCTGGCCGGTAGTAGTCCAGCATCAGCTTTACCTCGGCATCCCTGAAAAACGGATACACCACTTTCGGAGCATCGGCCTCGCTCTTCTGAGCCGGCTCCGCCGCCTTTGGTTTTTCCTGCCCCTTGGCCGCCTCCTTGCCCGCTTCCTGCGCCAGGCACACTCCGGACACCAGCATCATCCATACGATCGAACGCTTCACGATTCCTAG